>ONRL01000015.1 GCA_900320225.1 uncultured Lentisphaerota bacterium | reverse complement strand
AGCGTGGCGCCTTCGTCAAGCACGACCGCGCCCGTCTGCGCCGCGCCGTCCCCGCGCAACGTGCCGCCAGCCCTGACGGCGATGGGGATTGTCGCGCCCTTGTAGCCGGTGCCGACCGCAAGTACGGAGTCGTTCGAGACGACGATTCCGTCGAGTCCCGAGACCGTCACGTCGTTCATTGCGACTGGTCCTTTCCACGTGGACCCCATCTTCGGATTGTAGATGAGCAGTTTGCCGGTGCCGGTGATGGTCGAACCGCCATCAAAGGTGATGGCCGTGCCGTTCTTCTGGAAGGCACCCATGCGTCCGCCGTTGTCGATCGTCACCGTCCGCCCGTTGATCGCCATCCCGGTATGGCCCTGACCGACCAGGCCGCCGCCGTTGCGCAAGGTGACCGAATAGGACGAGCCGAAGACGCCCATGTCCCCCGCAACGACGCTGGCGTTAGCCCCCTCGACCTCGAAGATCCCCGAGTACGTGCTCGCGTTGACGCGACCGATGCGGACGAAGAACTCGCAGCCCTTCTTGTCGGCTGCGGCGGCGTGTACGACGCGCACGCATGTGTCGTTCGCGCCCTTGACCGTCGCGTTGAGGTCGATGATGCGGTCGCCATTGTCGCCCGAACCTTCAAATATGGCGGGCGCGGTCGGCGTCCCGAAGACCGTCATGTTTCCCGTCAGCGTCTTGACGCTGTTTCCGTCGGCCTGTCCGATGCGCGCGTTGTAGATGCGCAGGTCGTTGATGGTCGTCGTGCTACCCGGGCACTTGAGCGCCAGAGTGGCACCTCCGTCCAGCGTCAGCGAATCGCCCTTGAACGTGAACGGGCTGCCGCTCTCCGGCGTACGGATCGTACGCCCGGCATTGACGAGATAATCCTTCCCCGCCACCGGCGCGCCGCCGGGGAAGTTGTTTCCGTTGATGAGCGATGAAACGCCGGGATTGTCCGTGGCGCTCAGCACAATATAGCCGGTCGTGTCCGTGATCGCCGTTTCGTAGGCCTCCACCGGCATCCATGCGAATCCAGCCAGAAGAACCGCCGGCAAACGGCCCCATTGCGTGATGGAAGTTGTGCGCCGCTCAGAACGTTCCAAGACGCCACGCGGCCAGGCGAAACTCGCAAACCACAACTGCGCAGCTAGCGGGCCCGATGCGGCTATTATGCCAAATCCACACCCCCGGTGCAAGAAGGAAGACAAAGGACATCAGACAAAGGTCGTGGGACGAGCGCCCATCGACTCGCCCGCATTGCATCAGCGGAGTCTGTCCCCGTCATTGCCGAATCTAAAGCTCCGCAAACGAGTCGATGATGCGGTCGGCGCCGGCGGACTGCAGGGTCGCGCGGGGATTGGTGGTCGTGATGGCGACCACGCGCATGCCGGCGGCATGTGCGGACTGGATGCCGGCGACGGCGTCCTCGAAGACGGTGCAGTTTTCCGGGGCGACGCCGAGGTGCGCGGCCGCGCGGAGGTAGCAGTCGGGCGCGGGTTTCGAGTGGCTGTATTGGCTTGGGTCCACGACGCAACGGAAGTCGCGGCGGAGATCAAGCCCGTCGAGGATGAAGTCGATGTTCTGCTGTGGCGCGCCGGTGGCCACGCCGCAGGGAATGTCGGCGGCATGCGCGCGGTCGAGGAACGCGCGGAGGCCGTCCGGGATGCGCAGATGGGCGGCCAGCTCGTCCTCCGCCACGGGACGCCCCAGCAGGCGCTCCATGTACACCCGGTTGGCCGCGCCCATCCATTCGAGGACCTGTTCGTCCGTCAACTCGAAACCGTGTTTCTTCGAAAAGACGCGCCAGGCCAGCACGTGGTAGCGGCAGTTGTTCACCAACACGCCGTCCATGTCGAAGATGTATGCCTGGTTGCTCATGGGTCGATAGTATATCATTTCATGCGTAAGTCCGGTAGGGCGCGCGCCTCGGGGAAGCGGCGTCCCGCCGCTTCAAATCACCCCGGGGAGGGTCGCGCTCCTGCGCGACCGTCACCATCTTTCAAGTATGTTGATAGAACCTACACCTTGACAACCCCAGCACCGTATGCAACCACCTTGTCATCATGCGAAATGAGAAGAAGGCCGTCACTACGGGCCTGAGTAATGAGCATCCGGTCAAATGGATCGCTGTGGATTTCGGGCAAGTTCGAAATGTCGACGCCATGCCGAGAACGCACAGGCAATTCAATCAATCCCATCTTGAGCGCGAGTTCCTTTGCGCGTTCGGATGTAATTGGCATTTGATTAGGATGTTTCGCGTGCTTGATCGAGATTTCCCAAAGCGAAACCGGGCTGAAGTAGAGTATGTTATCTGGATTCTCAAGAAGTTTCTTCGCTTTCCTCGAGAGTTTCTTGACATCCAACGCCGCCCACAAAATGATATGGGTATCAAGCAAATACTTCATCGGCGGAACTCCCGAAAAGGCCAGCAATCTCCTCGTCCATCATGCGGTCTTCCTCCATGGTCGGAACACGGCATTCACCTTCGGCTATTCCAAGCTTGCGCTTCTTCGCAGAGGGTTTGCGAGTGGACAATTCAAGGACATACATTTTCAAAAGCTGGGCAAGCGTAGTTCCGCAAGAACTCGCATACATCTTGGCGTCATCTATGACCGTCGCCGGTAATTGCAATGTATAACTCATCTGATGTCATCTCCTGTGCAAAATGGACTTTCTTTTCATCAAAACGATGCGTACCGCCCTTTATGGGGCAAGACAACGAGTATTATATCCCATTCCCCCGCAGGCTTCAAGTGAGGATTTTGAATATCGCCGATCACGTTGCTGAACGAGAAGTGCCCGCCGACCATCTGCCTGTACGGAACGACCGGCGAGGTCAAGACGAGCAAGACGTTCACGCGTGGGAAGAACGGGAAGCCGAAGCCCTACACGGTGTTCTGGAAACTTGCCGGCTCGAAGGAACCGCCGCCGGAGTCCGTCGGCATGGACGGCATCGTCGCCGTTCAGAACTACGTGACGCTCACGAACGGCCTGACGAAGGCGGGCGTGCCGTTCGCCGCCCGGCTCGAACCTTACCGGCACTGCCGGATACTCTCCAGCAAGCCCGAGACGCGCCCGTGGCTCTACGAAAACCTCAGAAAATACCTCAACGGCAACGAGGCGAAAAGGTAGGGCGCGGCCTCTGGACGCGCCGTCCATTTCGGAAATTTATGCCTGATTACTCATGGGCCTATGTCAAATGCTGAATTCCCATTTGCAGCAGCAATCGGGGTCGGAGACATCGGGATAGCAGCTTAGGCAGCGGCAGGTGACGCGGTCGTCGATGGTCTTGGCGAATCCGCTGTATTCTACCTCGCCGACGGGCTTGCAAGGGTGGTATGGCATCCCCTTCCTCTCCCGGGCGGACTGCACGCGGCACTTTTTCATTGTGTAAATGAGCTTGCCGCCCTCCCGCCTGAACGTCGCCTCGTTTATGTTGGCATAGAACCGCAGGGCCAACGCCCGTTCCAACCCGTCAAGACCCGGTCTCTCTCCCAGCCTAAGGAAGGACTTGATTCGCTTCGCCTCTATGACGGTAAAGCGTTCCCATGCCCTTGCGTCATGGAACATCGCCGCTTCCATCCCGTCCGCCTGCTCTACGGACTGGAACCACACTCCGTCAAGCGCAAGCCATGTCTTCGAATAGTCGCCTATCAGCCGGATCAGGTCTTCTTTCGAGAACTGTTCCAGCGGGCAAGCCGCCGACCTTTCCTCCGAATCCTCCATGGCAGTCAATTGCTCCATTGTTGAACGTTCCTCCTGTGTAGATTAGATCAAATGGCGAACCGAATTTCAACCGCGACAGATTCGCCGCCAGCCTTCTTGTTTTCACGAGCCCCATGCGATTTCCAGTCTACCGCGAAGTCGGCTTCGTTCCGTCGGCGATCGTCTTCAGGTCTCCCTTGGTAAGCTCAATCTGCTTGAATTTGGGATTGTTGTAGAATATCGTCACGGCAGGGAACTGTTTGCCGAAATCGCCGTTGCTGCATCTTATGGCACCATTCTTGTCAAACGAAAACACTTGGTAGACCCAATGATTGTGCTTGCTCTGTTCAAATTGATTGAAGAACATCGAGTGGCGGAAATACGTCTTCTCGCCGACCCTCACCAAGTCAGATTTATCGACTCCATATCCCTCCATGACGGTCTTCTTCCAGCCTTTTGCGCCGGTTGAGACGATGAAATGCACATCACTACCGGAGGCATTCAAGCCATTCCCCATCCATGGAAGAATGAATACACGGTCCTTGATGCCGTCGCCATTCAGGTCGAGGGCGTATCCCTTGCAATACTCCCAATAGAACTCAGACTCCTCTCGAACGGCACAGACGTAATTGCTCACGCTTGTTCCCGGCAGCACCTGGACATCCGCCGGCGTTGGCTTAAACGCGGGCGCCCACTGGTCCATCCATGCATGCGCGTCAAACGCGAGAAAGAGAGCGAATACGATACTCGCAAGCATCTGTCCAAATGGCTTCCTGTTCATGTTGATCTCCAGATTTCCTTTGCCGCCAATTATATCACACTCCATCCGCCGACGCCAACCACCAGATTTATATAAATGCGGGAAAGTACGTTGACAACCATAGGTAATGGGCGAGATTACGTGGCGGAACGGGGTAAAGCCGTGGGTAGGATGGGGACAGACCCCGGGTGAGGTGGTGAGATTATGGTGCGGAATGGTGGGTAACGGCAGGTACGATTATGGTGTGGAAAGAGGATGGTTAAGATTTAACGGAATCGCCGACCGGCCGTCACTTCTCATGGCGACGCGTCGGGGAGTAGGGGCAGCCCGCGCCGTTGGACGTCGAGCCGCACCAGATGCACTTGTTGCCGCCCGGGCCGTGCCGGTGAATCCGATCCGGGCCATACGCGCATCCGTGCCCGTAGCTCGCCGAACCGCACCATTCGCAGTGCTTCTCGTCGTCCCGGTGCTCGTGAATCCGGTTTGAGCCGTACGCGCATCCATGCCCGTAGCTCGTCGAACCGCAATGTCTGCATTTTGTCGCCATGTCAGTTTTCCTTTCCGCTGCATAGTATACCACATCCGAACTGCCGCCGGCGTCACAAATGTGACGTATCGCGAGGAGGGGCTGGGGCGTTTGGGGATTGGCGGCGGACAGGACGGGGCTTCCGCATCGCCGCCAGCCTTCTTGTCTTGACAAGTCCCATGGCATCACCTCTCGCGCCGTTCAACGGCGAGCGGCCTGCAGTTTCGCCGTGCGAAGAGCCGTGAAGATCGACTTGAGCTCTTCGTAGAGATCGTAGTCCGGCGCGCGCCTGAAGTTCTCGCCATCATTCAAGAGCGCGCTGTTGAACGACTGGAACGTGAGCACGACGAGCTTTAGGTCGCCTATGATCTTCTTGAAGTCTTCGGGCTTCTGTCCTTTTCGCTTGGAGATTGCGATCTTGTCCTTGGCGAACAGGCCGCTTTCGGCGAATATGAGAGCCATCTGTTCGCGGTAGCAGTCTCCTAGGACGAAAGCGCTACCCTCGTTCATGACCTTCTTTTCGTCCTTAAAGATCGGAAAGTAATGGCAGTTCGTGTCGACGTGCGGATTCCTCCAGCAGTTCAGCAGCAGGGATATGTCGTTGTCGACGCTCCAGATGGCGTCGGGCTTTTCCACGACGCCCGTCAGGGGGTTGACGTCGAGGTGGATACGGCCGGCCGCATTGACGCGGCGGACGATCTCCTCCGCAAGGCGCGCGCTCGCCAGGCAGGTCATGTGCGTGCCGCCGGGCGGATAGAGCCACGTCTTCGTCTCCTTGCGCAGGTCGTTGAAGTATCCAAGCCCGTCGATCGTCTTGATGCCCTTCCCGTTTAAGACCTTGGCCACAAGAGGCTGAATAGGGTAGTTCTCGTAGTTCCAGCACAGCCTCAGCCATGTCGGCAAATACTCGGGATATGTCTGGAGCTTGTCCGGAACGGACTGGAAGACGAAGTCCATGCCGTTCGTACGGCAGAACTCGTCGAAGTCCTTCAGGAGCGCGATCGTCCTGTCGAATCCCTCCGGCTTCAAGTTGCGATTGCAGCGGAGATGGTACTGCGCGTAGGCATCTTCGAAGAGGATGCCTACGTTACGTTCGTCGAAGGCCTTGCCCTCGATTGTCTTGCCCCTGTAGCCGGCGGGATGGGAAAGCCCGAAGTTGGCGAACTCGTTGATCTGGCGCTGGGTCGAGTAGAACGTGTTCCGCAGGAAGAACGCTTTCGAGAAGTGTTCGGTCAGCGTTGTCTGGTACGACCGGTCGACGAAACCCTTGAACGTCAACGTCGGCAGGGCGGGAATCCGCTCGGCACCGTAGATCTTGTGCCAGCTCTCCTTTGCGCCGAAGAAGTGGAGCGCCGGCAGCGACAGCGCCGTGAAGAAGATGACGAGATACGCGATTTTCAAGAAACGGTTCATGTCCATTGCCTCCCGATCAGAACCTGAAATAGATGAACGGACTGTAAGCGCTTGTCATCGCCACCATGTAGACGATGGAAAAAAGGACGGTCGCGCTGACGAGCCGGATGGCCTCTGGAACGCGTGCGACCAATCGGTCGAAGACCGGATAAGACGCGATGACGCCCGCGGCCATGAGCAGGAACCAGTTGAGGACGGCGAAGTCGATCGCGGGTGTGAACGACGTGAACGCGGCCTCGGCGCCGCCGAACATGTTGCCCAGATAGGCGACGGCGTAGGAAAGGTCCGGCGCGCGGAAGAACACCCAGCCGACGATGACGAACAGCATCAGGTAGAGGTTGGCGACGGGCCGCGGCAGTTTCGCGATCGCGTTCTTGAGGCCCGCGCGCTCGACGACGAGGCCCACGCCGTGATAGACGCCCCAGACGACGAAGTTCCACGCCGCGCCGTGCCAGAGCCCGCAAAGAAGGAACACCGTGAACATGTTGACGTAGGTGCGCAACTTCCCCTTGCGGTTGCCGCCAAGCGGAATGTAGAGATAGTCGCGGAACCAGCTCGACAGCGAGATGTGCCAGCGCCGCCAGAACTCCTGCACGGAGCAGGATGCATACGGATGGTCAAAGTTCTCGAGGAGGCGGAAGTTGAAGACGCGCCCAAGACCGATGGCCATGTCGGAGTATCCTGAGAAGTCGAAATATATCTGCAGCGTGTAGGCAACCGCGCCGATCCAGGCGTAGGCGCATGGGATGCTCTTGACCGGCGCGCCGAACACGACGTCGGCAATCAAAGCCATCGTGTCGGCTATGAGCACCTTCTTCGCAAGTCCAATCCCGAAGCGGCGGACGCCTGCAACGATGTTGTCAAAGTTCGCCTCGCGGTTGTCGATGTCCGATGCAATCGTCGAATACCGCACGATCGGGCCGGCGATCAGCTGCGGGAACAAGCTCACGTATAACATGAACTTCGCCGGATTCTTCTGTGCGGCGACCTCGCGCCGGTAGACATCAACGAGATACGACATGATCTGGAAGACGTAGAACGAGATGCCAATCGGCAGCGCGATCTTCGGTACGGCCATGTTGCCGCCGCAGAACTTGATTGCCGGCAGCAGGTTCTCGACGAGGAATCCGAGGTACTTGTAGGCGACGAGCGCGCCGAGGTCCGTGACGATGCCCAGCACGAGCACCAGCCGCGCCAAGCGCCCGCGAGAGGGAGTCCTCGCGATCACGAGGCCAAAGACGTAGTTGACGACCATCAGCGCCACCATCACCACGAAGGCGGAAGGCTCGCCCCAGGCGTAGAAGAACAGACTGAAGATCAGCAGCACATAAGGCCTTGCCATCCGGTTCGCCAGAAAGTAGACGGCGAACAGCAACGGAAGGAATACGCCGAGGAATACTGTAGACGTGAATACCATACTTTCTCCAATATGTGACGTAGCGGGTAGACAGGGGAAGTGCTACAGGTTTGGGGGCAGGGACATTAAGGGCGTCATGAGAAAATCTTGTCAAGTCCGTCGCGGACGAAGATGGACGTGCAGAGGAACTCGTTCGCATCATTCGCGATCCGTCCGCCAAGCTTCTTGACGGCCCCGTTCTGCTTCTTGACGGAGATGTCGCCCGTCCGGAGCGTCTCGACGGGCTCGTCTAGCCAGCCTTCCTTCTCGATGACCCTGCCCTCGCCGCCGAGTTTCTCGGCCCTGGCGATGACATCGTCGAGGCGGCTGACCGCCGCATTGAAGCTCGCTTCCGAAAGGCGCGGACGTATCGAGTTCAGGTACGCGTCGCGCTTCGGCCCGGACTTCAGCGCCATGAGGGCGTCGTATGTCTCGCGGTCGATCTTGTCCGGCAGGGCAAGGGGCTGCAGGCCCGTGACGTTGCAGAGGGCGCTGGCGATGGCCCTGTTTTCGATCTTGGAAGCATCGACGGCGTACCTTCCCTTCCCGTCGGTCGTTATGCCAGGGTCCTTGAGCAGGTCCTCGAGCACGCTCTTGTAGTTGCGGGAGTCGATCTGCTTTGCGATGCCGGTCAGAAGAGCCTTGAAATCCTCCGACCGGTCCTTGTCGAAGGAGAACTTCATGGCGCCGGTGCGGTACTGCGAATACCCGGCGTCGTTGTCGATGCCCTTGACGGTGACGGCATGCGTCGTGGGGTCGACGTGGACGAAGTAGTTCGCGTGGTGGCGGTCGGCCTGTCCGGTCACGAGGTCCAGCCACTGCATGCGGTTGAGCTCGCGCCTGAGGTCGGCCTTGACCTGCTTTTTCTGTTCCGTCGGAAGATTCTTGATCTCCTTTACCGACATTCCGCCGCCCGAAGAAGACCGGGAAAGGCCGAACCCCTTCATGGCCTCCGGCGTCATGCCCTTCGCCTTTTCCATGTAGAAGCCAAATACGCCGTTGTGTGTCCCGACCGAGTAGTCGACGAGAATGCCGCCCATGCCCAGCGCCTTTGCGGCGTTCTTGGAGGCGATGTTGAGGTTTGCGGTCATCTGCTGCGCGGAGTAGTTCTTGGCGGCTCCCGCCACGATTCCCGAAAGCCCGGCACGGCTCTCGGTCTCGCCCTTGAAGACGACCTGCCTGCCGTCGGCGCGCGTGAGCTCGTACACCGTGCCCGCCGCACCTGCGCCGAGCAGGCGCTGGGAGACGATGTTGGCGTCTTCGTTCGCGGGGTCCACGTCCGAATCCCTCAGGCCGCGCGCACGGGCCTCGATGAGGGAAGAGACGGAGATGGTCCCCTTGAAGACGCCCATCGCCTCGGAGGCGGAGAAGAGCCGTTTGCTGTTGCGTACTTCGTCTACGATTTTGTCGAAGCCGATGACGATGGGCTTGATGCTCTTCATACGGCCGAAAATCGCGTTGAGGCGTTCGGCGGACGAGCCCAAGCCGAGTCCGACACGCTGTGCCGCCGTTTCGAGCTGTTTCGCCCTGGCGCCGAGATCATGGACGAGCTTCTGGATGTCGTCGACCGACTTCTTGCCGTCCACGGCGGCGTCAGCGACGGCTTTCATGGCCAGGATGAACGCGTCGCGGCACGCAAACGCCGTCTGGTGCGCCGCACCGTTGCCGTGCTGGTCCTCGTAGGCCTCATTCTCGTACAGAAGCGAGATGGTGGTTTCGATGTAGTTGTCGAGGATCCGGCGCGACACGTCGCTGCGGGCGGTCTCGAAAAGCGACTCCGCCTTGGCGACCTCCTCCTCGAGCGCCTTCATGATGTCCCTCGCCACCACCATTCGCCCGTCGCCGACCTGGACGCCGTTCTTGCGGATGTCCTGGAGCGCCGCCTTCATCGTGGCGATGTCGCTCTTCAGCGCGTTGAAGTCCGCCTCGCCGAGGGTAGACGAAGGATTGTTCCGGAACTTGTCGATCCTCTCCGCGAGCGGGCGGAGCTTCGCGGAGACGCTCTCGTTGACCGTCGCGAGCGCATCCGCCGTGCCGTGCATCGCAAGCGCCTGGCGCGGCATGAGGTCGTTCACCTTGGCCTTGAGGATGGCCGTGATGTTGGGATCGGAGTTCTCTCCGTTTGCCGCGAGATAGACGGCGAAATTCTTCATCTGCCAGGCCAGCTGGTCGATCTCCATCATCCGGCGGTCGCAGATCATGGTGAACTCGTTCACCCCGTTGATCAGGTCTTCGCTGATGCCCTTGTACTTCGCGTTCGCGCTCCGCACCTGTTCCTCGTTCCGGACCACGGCGTTCACGATCTTGCCGACCTGTCCGAGGAGCGCGGAGAGGTCCTGCTGCGCCTTGACAGCCGCCGCGACGGCCTTGCCCGCCGCCGTCTTGAGGTCGTATTGGTTGTCCGCGCCGATCGCGGCGGCAAGCTCTCTGCCGGTGAACTTGTCGAGGGCCTTGAGCGTCTTCGCGGCCGTGTCGGCGGTCTTGGCGAGGAGTTTGAACGAGTCCTTGTCGAGAAGCCCCTGGTCCACAAGCGTCTGGAGCGAATGCTTCACCTGCTTGCCGTCAAGTCCCTTCGTCGAAGCCATGGCGGCCTTCATCAAAAGGACGTCCAGCTGCGAGACCATCTTGCCGACGGCCTCCTGCCTCTGGTCCACCTGCGCGTTCGCGCCCTCCTGCGGGACCTGCGACGACTGGACTCCCTGCGGCTTCGCGGCATCGACGCCGCGAAGGAAGTAGTCCATCGACACGTTGTTGATATTTACGCCTGTAAGTGGCATTTAAAATCTCCTTTCCTTTAGTCACATCTTGTTTACACGCAACAAGGCAAAAGGTTACAGCCGTACGCGCATCCATGCCCGTAGCTCGTCGAACCGCAATGTCTGCATTTTGTCGCCATGTCAGTTTTCCTTTCGCTGATGAGTAGTATACCAAACCAATTCTCCCCACGCCATACTTCCGCATGAGCCAATCTCAATCCCCAATTGGGAATTGGAAACATTGGAACTGGCAACACTCCCACATTGGCAACACTCCCAATCACCGCCATTGCGCGCCACTTCACGTAGCGGGTAGACAGGGGAAGTGCTACAGGTTTGGGGGAAGGGACTTCGTGTGGGAAGGTTTTGAAGCTTGTTGAGAAAACGGCGCGCACTTCCGCGCCGGTTTGGGCGTTGGCAGTTTCATCCCCGCCTTCGCGCGCTGCTGCTTCTGCATCGCCGCAAGCCTTCTTGTCTTGACGAGTCCCATGACATCACCTCTCGCGTTGCTGTGGCAATGTTACTGTGCCGGCGGGGGCTTGTCCCCAGCCGACATGACAAGTTTACGCACGGCAGCACAAATACGGGCCTTCGCCTCATCCCAGTCGAACGGAACCAACATCCTTGGCATGGGCATCGTCTCGGCGTCGACGAAATAGGACATGCTTCGCATCGCCAATGCCGGATTCGCCGCTGGATACTTCTCCCGATACCACGAGAAGATGTCTTCGAGCGAATAGTCGTCGAGCAGACGGGCCATGTCGACAAAATCCTTGCGCGTTCCGCGATTCGTTATCGCATTGACTTTCATCGCGGCAATGTCCTTCACGCCGGCCAGCCGAACGCCACTTTCTTCAACCGGCGGCTTCAGCAATTCGAGCGTGGCAGGCTCTATTGCCTCGAGGTGCAACATCTGAAAGTCTCCTCCTTGACGTTCCCTAGGCAGGCGGCAAAGGCGAGCGTAACGGGATCGAGCGAGCGGATCTGCTGCGCCTCGGAAATCATGAACGGCAGGGTGTAGTGGGCGACAGTCGCCCGGATGTCTTCAAGGCTTCCGCGCTCCAGCACCCGCTGTATCACGTAGCGACAGTGCGCACGGTCGTCGATCGTCTCGGGATCGACATCCCAAAACAACCGCCGAGAAAGCCTCTGGACAAATTCGCTCATCCGAAGAATGTCATTATCAACGCCTCGCCCACCATGGGCAAGACAGTTAAAGTATATCAAAAACTCAGCACCCCGCGCACTGCCTTTTCACCATCCCGCCTTCGCGCGCGTTGCTGTTTCCGCATCGCTCGGCACTCGCTCCGCTCGGCGTGTTCGCTTTCCTATGGGTCGCGAACCCCCGCAAGGGGCGGATACGCAAGCCTTCTTGTTTTCACAAGTCCCATGACATCACCTCTCGCGCTACTGTATCAATCCTACTGAGTCAATGGGGTTGCTGACCCTGTTGTCCCTCTTATTGCAATATGTGACGTAGCGGGTAGACAGGGGAAGTGCTACAGGTTTGGGAGAAGGGCCTTCGTGTGGGGAGGTTTTGAAGGGTGCTGGGGGAAGGGCGCGCACTTCCGCGCCGGTTTGGGCGCCGGCGGTTTCATCCCCGCCTTCGCGCGCTGCTGCTTCTGCATTGCCGCCAGCCTTCTCGTCTTCACAAGTCCCATGACATCACCTCTCGCGTAACTGTATCGATAGATTTTTCAAGAACGGCTTCACAATCTCTTGATCAGCCGTTGGATCCCCGCGATTGCTTCTCCAGGGGCAATCTGAAGCCAATTCGCCTTCGCATTGTTCAACCGACGCAAGAACGGGCGTGTGGTAAAAATAATATCAAGCATCCTCATCATCTCCTCCTTACTGTTCGCGCGACAACGTTTGCTCCCATAGATCAACTCCTGCGCATAGGACTTCACTTTCGCCACAGACACCTTGTCGGACAGATAATACAAGTCAAACACGTCTTTAGGCCGGTTTGAAACCACCCCATGCCTCAAAAGACTCAACAGCTTCTCGACGAATATCTGCTCAATTGAATTTGCCTGCAGGCTCGCAACACCTTCTTCCGATGGAACATCAAACAGGACGTCAACTTGCTTGATCGCCTCGTGGGTATGAACTCCTATGTCCATTTTCGTTTTAATCCCGCGTGGAATCGACTCGTCCTTAACAACAAGAAAGATCCGCTTGCCACGATAGTCCTCATGCTTGAGGTCTATTATCCGACCTCTAATAGACACGGCAAGTTCGGGAATCGAGCTAGCCAACCTGTTGACAAACCTCCGAACGCCAACCGCGCTGATTGGATGATGAATGAAATCAATGTCCATGTCAAGAGTCGCACGGCGAATGTCCTTCGTAAGCGCACTCATCACCACTCCGCCCTTGAGCGTCCCTTTCGTCTTGAAGCCGCTTCGTCCGATTGCCAACAACACCACGTCGTGGACGACTTTCGCAGAAGCGAGTACTGCACTGTACCCCTTGGCCCGAAATTCGTCAATCTGTTCCCTCAGCGTCTTCATCAATAAACCTCCGAATCGATTATCGTCAGGATGCGATCCTTGTGGGGAAACGCCATGGCGTATTCGCCAAGCTTCGACGAGTCCAGCCGGTCCTGGTTGGCGCGATACCAGAGGACAATCTCCTTGTAGAGGTCGGCGGGCATCAGATTCTTCATCCGCGCCGTCTCCACCAGAAGCCGCTCAAGATCGTAGATGCGCAACCGCTCTCCCTCATGGTCATACTCCGTCGCGCCGACCATGAGCGCCCCGGCTGGCACATACAGCTGGCGGACGGTCGGGTCGCTGATACGGGGAGCGTTGTCCGCCGTGACAAGGACATACTGCTCCGGCACCTCGTCCGTCATGTCATAATAGTAGTACGCGCTGTCCAAGGACAGCACCGACTTCGGATACCGCGCCTGCAGCACTTCAATCTCGCTCTCCTCGCCGCTCTCCGAATAGACCCCTGGCGCCATCTTGAACAAACGCCCCTCGCGAACCGCCTTCTCGATTTGATAAGGCGATCCGAAGCGCTCTTTGCAGTCTGAAAATCTCAACAACATCTTTAAACCATTCCTATGACCCGATTCAACCCGGTCATTTGTTTGGTCTAATTATACCACAGGCCCCCGTACCCGTCAATCCATGCAATTCCCCTAGTCATTGTAGCGGGTAGACAGGGGAAGTGCTACAGGTTTGGGGGAAGGGACTTCGTGTGGGAAGGTTTTGAAGCTTGTTGAGAAAACGGCGCGCACTTCCGCGCCTGTTTGGGCGCCGGCGGCTTCATCCCCGCCTTCGCGCGTTGCTGCTTCCGCATCGCCGCAAGCCTTCTTGTTTTCACAAGTCCCATGACATCACCTCTCGCGCTACTGTGTCAACGGGGGCTACCCTGTTGTCCCCCCGTATCTTCATAAACTATTTCATCTCGCTCGGGGTGATAGGAATCGCCGTTGCCCTGCGCACCCTCGAAATGGATTTTCTTCCATGAGTTGAAGTCGTGGGTCACTTCATACGAAAGGCATCTAAGGCGAATCTTGCGCGCCCCAGGCTCCCACCTCCCGACCTCAACAAAGTGATACCGTTTGGCACCTTCAACAATGATATTGTATGTCGCTTCGGGAAGGTCAAATGTGAAATCAACGCCGAAGACATCCCAATACTTTCCATCCGTGCTCTCAGCACGAGAGCAGGCATGGGTCCTGGCATGCTCGAAGCAGCGATAGGGATCCGTCATGTAGTCAGCTTCCTCCTCGCCATACGCATCGGCCAACGCGCCCCAGACCACATCCCAATACAGAATGTCGGAGAAATACTGGTAAGCCGGCGTCGCAAGTATCGCCTGTTTCTTGTCAGTCATCGTCTCATCTCCTCCAGCCAACTTGGCTCCAAAGCTGCGTCAACAAGGGAATGTACTTCTTCTTGTTTTCACAAGGCCCATGACATCACCTCTCGCGCTACCGTTACGCTTACACTCCCAAGATCATCCTTTTGCACCAGCGTTCTGAAGCCTGGCTTTCCTTTAGACCGAGTTCCTGCCAGTAACCCGAATAGTATATGCAATCTGGACAGCTACTGCTGTTCTTTCGCTTTTGGGCAACAATAATATTCTCAAGCGAATACACCTTGTTAGATTTCCAGAATGCTTTACTCTTGCCTTCAGATGTAAGCACTCGTGTTGGTGAAAAAGGAAGTAAACCATAACCTGGTTTTGATGGAGCAAAAGAAAGAGTCTTGCGCGGAACTATTAGCACATTTTCACCTGCATGAGGATGCCAGGGATAGTCCCGCGAAATCTCCTCGGGATCAAGGATGATGTTCCCGACTTGCAAATATCCCCAGATGAGATGCAAGTCCGAGTCATGAAAGAAATCGCCGGTTCGAGCGGCGTACTCGAAACCTCTAGGCGCCTTCTGGGTTAAAAAGTGAAATGTCCCAAAGAAAAGAAATACATCATTCTTTTGAATCCCAACCGTCTCTTTCAGATAGTGCCATACGTTCCATGACGGGCCGAAAGCCGGCTTCCAATTATGATGGGGTGTTTTCTTCCAACGCGTCTTATCCAGATCCGGATCAATGTGACAATGTCGCCAAGGAATATCCCTGCATCCAGATTTCTTTTGTACAAGAGAATCCAATATTTGCTTATAAGAGACATCCCTATATCGTAAGTCGTCAAATGTGGTCTTGTCACCTGAAGGAATCGGGAAAGAAACGACATCGCCGTTCGGCATTATGGCACTTGGCATCTTACCATTGACACTGTCAAAACCTTTTCTGCTCAGAATTACCTTCATCCTATTCCCTCCTTTTACAATCCGTCCCCCGTCCGGGGCAGAAGCCGAGTGCTAGCATCAAACCTTTGCGCCTTTCTTGCAATTGCAGCGCTTGCAGATGATTGCACTGTTCTCTATCGTTGTCTTGCCGCCCTTGCTGTAAGGATAGACATGGTCGATCTCGAAGTTCGACCATTTCAACTCGCGCCCGCACCTGTAACACTTCTTGCGCTTCGTATTCGCCCAGATGATTCGCCGCTGAACTTCTGTGAACGTGCGATGGCGGTCTTTCTGGTCAAAGACATTCTCCAAGATGTTTTCCACAATCCTCTCTCGCTCGCGACGGTGTGCCGCAGTGTCGCCGCCCTCGCGAACTGTCTGGATGTACGTCAACGCATTTGGATCAATCTCCGCCTCTCGGTCGAATTCGCTGATCGACTTGTACGCCTTGTCCGCCAGAACGCCGAACCGCTCAAGCAGATATCCCGCCTCGCGTTTCGCCTTAGCATTCTGCAGCGTCTTCCCCTCTCGCAAGTAACGCGCGAACAGGACCACGAGCGTGTAGAAGTCCGCAAGTTTCTTGAACCGCGTTGCGCGAATGTCGGGCAGCAGCTTGGCCAGATACCGGATCGTCGCCTTCACGTCTCGTATCGCCTTTGGAAGTCTCCGCATGTCAACGAACCCATCCGTCATTGACTGATCAAGCGCGCGTTTCTTGTCGAGAACGTTTCCGTGCAGGACTGAAAGGACCAGCTCCGAACAAAATTCCACATCCTTCATCCGAAGAATCTCACTCTCAGAAAGGACACCCATTTCTAAGAAGTTGCGCTTTAGCTGTCTGGCAAGGGGAATCATGCGCTGAAGGAATTCAGAACTGAAGTACTTCGCGTTGCGGACTTCCTGATGAGTCAGTGCTTTGCCGGTTGAATTGATTCGCACAAACATCTCACGTATCTCGTGCAACTCACCCTGAACCCAGACGGCCGGTATTTTGAATCTCATGATTTGACCCTGGTTTTTGGGGCACATGTCTCGCCAAGACTGCTTGACGGTATATTCCCTTCCGTCACGCCAATCTGTAAACGCCGCCTCAAAACGCGAATCTTCGCCTCTAAGTTTTCCAAGAAAAAGCAAGATGGACTCTAGGCGCTGCTTGCCGTCAATCACATCGTAACGGACACAGTGGAGCTTCTCATCATACCGTTTGTAGATCGCCACATTCGGAAGTGGATAGCCATGCAGAATGGAATTCATCAACCTAGATCGCTGCTGCTTCTTCCAGACCGACTTTCTCTGAAACTCCGGTTCAAGATTCAGCAAACCCCGCTCGTACCATCCGACCAACGTGCGAATGGTGAACGTATTGAATTCTACCCTTGTCATCGGACGAGAATTGATCGGTTGAACAGTTTGATTCATGCCATTGCTCCTTCTAACCGCGTTTCATTGACTCGAAATTCGTTGCGTTCCTGCAACCATTCATTCGCGTAGGTTTTGGTGCCGGCGGCTTCATCCCCGCCTTCGCGCGCTGCTGCTTCTGCATCGCCGCCAGCCTTCTTGTTTTCACGAGTCCCATGATCTCACCTCTCGCGTTACTGTGTCAGTGTTACCATATCAACGAGGGCTACCTCTGCGTCTCTCGTTGCCTTTCTGTTGCATGGCCATGACTAATCCACCACTCCTACTCACCAATGAGATCACCCCTCGCGGGCTCCTCCACCAATGGGGCTTGCGACTCGTACCTGTTAGCTCACCATTTTTGCCAAATCCGATCAAGTTCGTCTTGCGAAGTCGCACCCAACTGTTCCAACAAATCAAGCGTCAACTTACCTAGGCGGTATTGATTGATATTATTACGATCACAATCCACTCCCCAAAGCATTCGCTCTAGGACAACCCGCCCAATATTTGGATAGTGTTGTTCAAGTTCTTTTCGCCGTGCTTCTGGAATCAATGTATATCTTCGAATCGTGTCAATTGCTTCGCTACGATGGAGTTGATTATACACTTCTTTCAAATGAAAGAACTTCGCTGTGTTCATTCCTCTTTTATCTATGTTTATAATGTGACCGTCCTTATCAAGTTGCGAAACAATTAGACCTATATCGTCTTCGGTTAACGCTTGGAAATCCACGCCTGTCTTCTTCACGAAGTATTTAAACCTGAAGAAATCATCAAAGGACTCTTCGTATGGATGAATATTGCTTTGATAATCCAAGACTTTTGCACCTCGAATATTCGTGTTGCATCTAGTGCAAGCTGGCACAAGGTTATACAATGACAATCCAAAAGCCGGATACTCTGAATGACCAATATAATGGTCAAGAGCAGACCTCTTGTAATCTTCTTTCTTCGCCTTACTATTTGAACGTTTTTCTTCAACTCCAGGACATGGCTGGTTTAGCAACAATGCGAAAATAGTTTCGGCGTTACAATAACAACACGTTCTGACATTCAGGTGTTTGATAAAATGCCAAGCACTCCAAGATTCGGTGCAATTGGTCCATGAATAACACTGAACATTATTTATCGTTTTTACCACCAGCTTTTGTCCTGCTCCAAATTTTTCATAGTTAAATATCTCCTTTAAATTATTTTTGATTTCTACGAGCTTTTCCTTCTGAAAAGGTTCGTACAGCTTGTCAAACTCTTTGCATAATTTAACTAGGCCGTCCAACTCCGTCGTAAGAAAGTTCTTTTCCTGGTACTTTTCAAGAATTCCTTTATAGAAATCTTGTTCCTCCGGGGTTTTGGCCGATAGCCAATCGATGTCTGTCAGTTTCCCGTCTTCCGCTTTCCCAACTTTCTTCACAGTATCCCCTTTGGCAAGCAAACCAAGGATATCCTCGATTGGGGTTGAATAGGTGTCCTTATGCAGCTCTAGATCGTCATCATTTATCACGAGTTTACGCATTTGCCCGTTCCTTCGCTAATGGTATTACAGACTTGAGATATTTCCTGACAATAGGATCTGCAACCAAATTGGAAATCTTGTTCGCTTCATCATAATTAAACTTATCTTCGGGTTCCTTTTTGCTCTTCTTCGATGGTTCAAGTAACTCGCATATTTTTCTTACCACATCATCTATCTTCTTTCGCGCGAATAACCCTACGGCGCCATTCTTTAGAAAGAACGAATGGCGATACAAGTCATAAATGTTCGCACCAAAGCCGAAAGGCTTGAATTCCTCTCCGTCTTTAGTTTGTCCGTTAATCACCCTGCCTTTATCAAGTAATACCACATTGCCAGCCGGCACATCCGACAGCAATATCGGCGAATGCGTTGCAAAGATTAGGTGTACATTAAACCCCTTAAAGAATTCCTTAAACACATGCAAAACATTCGATACTATCGTCCGTTGCCATTCTGGGTGTAGAGTCACCTCTACTTCATCCAGTATCACAATCCAGCCAGACTCCATGTGAAAAGCCCATTCATGCGAGAAGTCACTTCCGTCGTACCCAGCAACACAGTCTCTAATATTAACGAAATACTCGTATAGGCGAGCATAGAAAGAATACAAAGTATATTGACCAGATGACATTGGTGGATCAAAACGCCACTCAACAAATGCCCCGATCGCAGTCGTGCACCCATACAGTTCTTTTACAAACTCTAGGTTCTTCATTAATTTGTTCCACGGCATTTGCAGGTAAACTTCTCCTTCGCCACCCCTGTGAGATGTTAAGTCACTAAGGATTTTAAAAAATGCGAATAAAGGATTTTCTTCCTTAATACTACTTGCATCCTCATTCAAATATTCTAGCTTCCCAATTTGTTCTGGCTTGTTCAATTTCAAAAAGTTAATGACTTTACTACGAATGGTTCTTTTGTCCATATTGTCTGAATCAATTAATGACGCACAAAAATCAAGCAAAAGACATCCGTATTCCTTTCCATTAAGAAACTTATCATTGAATATCTTCCTTTGCCAAATA
The DNA here is from genome assembly GCA_900320225.1 of uncultured Lentisphaerota bacterium. Taxonomy (GTDB): domain Bacteria; phylum Verrucomicrobiota; class Kiritimatiellia; order RFP12; family UBA1067; genus RUG572. Next base: position 83,979 of record ONRL01000015.1, on the reverse strand, counting down.
ATCGCCACAAAACACTGGAACACACACATAAAGGCATCGTCAAAATCAAATCCAAGAAAAGACAGCATCGTCTCTATACGCTGCATTTCATTATTAGTAAGTTCCCTTTCACCAACAACAATACCTTTACGAATCTCCTTGATACGAACTTTCTCCTTATTAAGCAGTTCAGAATAATATTGAAAAATAAATTCCAATGTTTGAGTGTCTGGTACGAATGCGACACCCTTCGGAACTTGCTCAACGACATTAGACATATCTTTACATGCTTCATAGAAACGGACAAGACGATAAAATTCTTCTGCAATAAAGATTGACGAACTGACACATCTGGCCTGACTAGAAGAACCATCCATAGTATTGTTCAAAAGATATGTCGTAGAGAGGTTTACAAAATCGTCATTTGTAAATCGGAAAGGTACAGACAACGAATAGTGCGGCGAATAGTACACAACATTGAAGCAAGTCGAAATGGCATCCTGCATAAATTCAGTATTCTCGTAACGATTATTGACGGATTTTACTTTACATCCCTCTCCCTCAACTTGGATTCTTCCGCCGTTTAAGTTATAGTAAACAATTATATCTCCTTTTGCCTCCAAAACAAGAACGAATTCTTGCTTTTGCACAGGATACATGAGTGATCTCAAGAAACGGATGAGAGAAGTCTTTCCCGCTCCATTTGGGCCCACTACTGCGGACACACACAATCGGTCATCATGCGAAAAGAACCCTTTGGGCAAGACTTTCGAATGTTTTATTCTTAACTTCTCACCATTGAAATTACATCTATAATCTGATACGAAATTCATTTCCGCATTCTTGAAAGGCGGGAAATCTGCAATGTATGTATAAATGATTTTCATAAGGCCTCCGGGTTAGGTTAGATGTTACTTCTTTGCCACGAAAATACTCATTCTTGCTGCAACCCTGACAGGGGGCGTAACTGCTTCCGCATTGCCACAAGTCTTCTGGTCTTGACGAGTCCCATGGCGCCTCAATCTCCCACTACCTTAGCCCTAGTTCTTCGCCTAACTTAAACAACCAGTATTCGTCATAGCGACATTGCCTAGGATATCCCATTTTCCACAAGTCATTCGGCGTCACTTTACGCACACCGGGCAGAAGCCTGAAAACACGGTGACTACCGGTTCCACGAAAAGCAACAAGATAAAGAATTTTCTTCTGCTCGGCCGTCGCCATATCCACGATGCCAAACTTCTCAGACTCTTCCACCGGCAGATTGTACATGTGCTTCTCAAGAATCCAATCAAGCTGCCCTGCCGCGTATGTCCCGTACACGACTTCATTTTCAAGAAATACGCCCTCGTCCTTCCCGACGACCACCGTGGTGCCGCGAGTCGGGATGTCGGCGGAAAGGTGCGATTCCGGGGTCTTCTTACTGAGAATTTCGCCAATGAATGACTTTAGTGCGCTCCCGCCATCCTCGCCTGGCAGAAGAGGGATGGCGCCGATGTTCTCGTTTTTGATCAGTTCCGCGTAGTTGTAGCTCTGTGGCAGAGGCCGGCCGGGATAGAGCACATACGCGCCAACGATCTGCCGAGACAACTTACGGTCATCCTCTTGTGAACGATACAAAATCGCATCTCTGTAACGATGCATGTCGTTGATCGGCTCAGCTGGGGAAGCATCCTTCCCACCACGCTCATCAATGCGGTATTTGGCGTCGAACAGATAAGTGAACACATCCTTCCCGCGTTCAATCACTAGCACAATGTCAGGCCGTTGCGGATTATAGTAAGCCAAATCTCCATCGACAGTCTCCTTGCCGTAGTTCTGCTGATACAGTAGTTTAATGGAAACCCCATCTTTTTCGGGAAACTTGTACGTCAGTGCAGAGAGCGTCGTGGTGTCAATCTTGTCAGGGTCCGGTTCTTCGAAGAGGTCGTCATAGACCTTAGCCCCGTCTATCATACCTTCCGGGCGTCCAAATCCGAAGTCCTTCTCCAGCAAATCTGCCATGCGCAGAAAACACCAGAACTCGTAGAGCGCGCTGATCGGCCTGTGTCCAACTGCCAGACCCGTTTGCGTTGTATCGAGAGTATGCTTGAGCATCAACCATGTCGCATAGATGTCCGCATATCCCTGCCGCCGCTGCAGAACCATGCTCTCTTGACGCAAACCCGTGAAATGTCCCACGCCGACGAAAAAAGGATTGCGCATCGTCTTGGCAAGTCTCGCCGCCCGCGCCCGCAGGTCCTTTACGAACACCTCGCTGACCGTCTTGTGCCCCTCACAGACAGACGCGAATTTTTCCAACCTTGCAACGACACTCCGCAAGGTGAACTTGACGAACCTATTCTCTACCGTATCAACCTGCGGCGATATGTGTTCCGTCCTGAAAAGAGCAACCGCTCGCCGCCCCTTGCCCATGGTCGCATAACTGTTGACCAAGCCCGGCGTCCATCGCTTGACCAGTCCTGCTCGCCGATACTCGACTTCCGAAATGTACTTGAGGTGCGGCCTGTTCACGATCCACTCGCACGCTCTCTGATAACGGTCGCCGATCTCGTTGAAAATATCCGCCCAAATTGCGTCATTGGTGTCGTCGCGACGGATAAGCCCCGCCGCGCCCTTTGACTTCGCAAGAAACGCCCGCACCAACCCAGGCGCATTCTCCTCGATAGTCGTGACGATTTCTTTGTAATCACTTTGGACGTTAAGCTTCTCAGACACAACTATCCAGTCAAATGCCGCCGATTCGCGAACGCCGCCGCGATACCAGACTATCTCAAAGTGGAACTTGCCCGGAGCGTTCACGAAATCAAGTACACCCACGAGCGTTTTGCCGTCAAAGTCGAACGCCTCCGAAACGCTGGCCATCTTATGGAAGAACACTGCGTCGCGGATAGACGCATCTTTGAAGTCACACCGCAAGAAATAGCGTGTCTCGAAGAAGGGCGGCTCCATCTGCTCCACTCCGTTGGGAGAAGATATGTCCACACGGCTCTCGTCAGAGCCTTCTTCCACGCCGATGCGCTTGCAGTACGCCTCGTATCGGCCGGCGTTTCGGCCCATCACCTTCAGCGTAAAGACATCGCCATGCGTATATGTGTAGACAGTTTCAGACATTACCGCAGGAAGTCTCCGATCATGGCCAGAACGTGATGTACTGGGCGTTCATGTCATTGGCGCGTTTCATGATCTCGGCAATTTTCTTAAGCGAGACAGACTTCCCCTCAAGCGCTTTCCGAAGACCCTCGTTATCGTTCTTGCCATAGACCTTCTCAATGTAATCCTTTTCGCCCGCAACACGCGGCAGGATCTTCATTAGAACGGCCTGGTCAAGCGCGTCCAGCTTCATCGTACTGTCCTTGTCGAAACACGCAATCGCCCTTTTCAGAAGCGTGTATTCGTTTGCGAAGCGATATGCGACCGCAAACGCAGTTGGCTCCAGGGCTTTCTGTACCTTGACAAGAGGCGCGCCCTCAGCTACATCCTCGGCATCAAGCTTATCCACGAACTTCTCCCCATTGAGAAGCGCCTGTATCTTTTCTTCCTCGATGGTGTCGGCATAACTCGGCTGGGTGACATGTCCGTAGTTCTTAAAGTCGACATCCGTCATCTCTATCGTGAAGGCACGGTCAAGAACCTTGCGCGAGAACTGGTTGGTCGTCTCGTCCATGTTGACTGTACCGACGATGAACAGATTCTTCGGGATGGAGAAGCCGTTCGCCGCCAAGTAATCGTAAGCGGCTTTCCATTCGCAACCAAGATCGAAAAGATTGTCGTCCTTCACGGTGATGTCATTAAGCGGAACAGGTTCCGCAGACTCCATCGAACTCAAAAACTCGGCAAAATACTGTTCAACCGGCGCAAGGTTCATCTCGTCAAGGCAGAGGAAGAATGGCGTGTCCTTGAACTGATAGGCACGGAAAAGGAATTCGATAAGCTTGGTCTTCTGGTAGCGGTCGCCGTCCATCGCGTTGCGGAAACCAAGCAGTTCGGTGGAATCGTGCCAGTTGGGCTTGACCTGAAGGAGAAGATAGTTGCCCGGCAGCTGCTTTTCGTTACGCAGCTCGTCCATGTTGCAGGTCATGTACGCAAGCTTCTTCACATAGCGGCTCTTGCCAGTGCCGGAGTGTCCGGCGAGGATGGCGAACGGCTTGGCGCGAAGCGCGGCAAGCAGACGCAGAAGAAGTTCGTCATCCTTTGAATTAGGATCGAACGCGAGTGTTTTGCGCTTGCCTTCGTCATACTTCGTAGGCGCATCGGTTTTCATCTTCTTGCTCATGACTTCCTCCTGAATTAAATCCTTGTACTCGCGGACGAACCACAGAAACTCGTTCACGGTGATGTAGTCCGGCGGCTCGTCATTGCCGGGATCGGAACGGCGCGGCAGTTTCATCTGCTCCATCTTGAGCAGGATAGTCGCACACTTGCCCATGAAATCCTGATAGACGGACGGCGTTTTCGGCCAGACGAAGTCCCCTTCCGCCATGTGTAACGTAACAAGTGCCTCGTGGATGAGACTTGCGTTGTAGTTGCAACACGAATTCGGCCAGAAGCGCATCATCAACTCCGTAAGCACGCCCACGCCCATGCCATCGGGACATTGCGTATTGGGCGGGAAGTAGGAGTCAAAGCTCTTGAGCTGCGTCTTCAAATCAACAACGAACTGCCGATAGGCTTTTCTACCTGCCTCGTCAAGCTGTCCATATCGCCGACTGCCGCCATTCTTGAACGCCCAGATCTTCAACAGGAAATCATTGTAGAAATCGTCAAGCGACCCTGCGGCAATCTGCTCCGGCGTCATCGCTGCCATGTCGTAGATATTCTGATAGCCATCCTTGCTCGTCTTGTCCTGCCATTCTGCCGCATACCGCTTTTCGGCAAAGACCCTCAGCGCAATGGAGAGGTGATCTGGAAATCCAGAAAAACGAATCGATTCTGTTCCCTGCTTCTCTAATAGATAGTCCAACAGCTTGCTGACACTTGCGGAGTAAAAGCGATTTTTGAGATACGAACTACCATGAAGTCCCTGCATCCCCAATATTACCGATGCTGAATTCTTTGATTCCTTTATGAAGAATTCGCGAAGTGTCTCAAGCGAATGCTTTGGCAACTCAAAAACACTTGGCGAGTCAAACTCCTTGACGAGTGAATGAAGGATTTGATCTATGTCGTTAAGCGCAGTCAAATAACTGCGGGCTTTGCCGCTGTTCTCTTTGTTGCCACTTGACAGCCATACCGAGAAATCTGCCTTATTGATCATCCAAGTGCCTCCGATTCACTGATGAAGAACAAAGGAACATCTCGGCTCCGCAAGCCAAACCGCCATGACCGCATTGAAGATAGACTTCACACTGTAACAAGGCCATTCCTCATCCAGAAGAACAAGAGAATCGTCCTGAGTTTTATCGCCGTTATGCAAGCCGTTACTCATCATTAATGCTCCGAAATAAATTCTATCCCCTCACGTCCAATAGGAAGATGATTCTCAAAGCGTCTACTCTGTTCGGCAAAGTTGTATATGGCCGCACTCCAAAACTTTAATGCCTTACACGATATTTTCTTGTGCCTACACCTAGACTCCTTAATATGTCCAAGTATCATCTCTGCATAATTCCTAATAGTATTTACTTCTATCGTGGTCATCGCTCTCTCCCTGATGTGTTGACCAGCTTAAAATCGTCCATACGAATCAAGCGCACAAACACAATGCGCGATTTATCGATTTATATTCCATTGGGAAGTTGCATTGCCCATGCAAACAATATCGCACGCTATAATCATTCGCCCATGCATGTTGTATCCACCATTCTGGATTACCTATGTTTGCATGCGTGGCACCCCAAGCCAAACCTCCTGGGGCACAAAAAAGTTCTCCAAGTCTGAAAATCATTTTTCTTTCCCTTGTGCTTCAATGGCTTTAGTCGCAATGGATTCTATCTCTTTTCTCCACCAATCTATCCCTCTTTGCATCCAATCCCTACAGTCATCGAGTCCCCATTTGTCAAAATCCCACATCGGCAGATAAGTATTACCCCAATTGGCAAGGCCTTTATCAGCAACCATAGACCACATACCATCTACATAAGCTTGAGCCGCTTCATGGACCGCAGAATTACGCTCACCGCGTATAAGACGGTGGTAGATTAAATAATCGTCACTATCGCACTCTTCGTACTTTATATTGTCCGGGTATTTTGTTTTAAGCGCCATAAGCTGATTGTGCCTCTCTTTTAACGGCGCCATCATTTCTGGATACCTCTTTGCATCATTTTTTATCAAGGCATCTTCAACACTGCGTAACGCTACCAAGCAGAATGTCCAGTAGATGCGGAACAACTGCTTGTCCCCATCCGGCACATTCTCCAACAAATCCAACGACCTTTGACAGTCGTCAAGGACCTGAGAGGATTTTAATTTATTGATGCATATCGCCATATCAACTACTCACAGTCAAGCCTTACGAGCCAGATTCACCTCTCCTATCATTCCTTATGCCACTTTCTGATAAATGTACGTGTATGATCCTGAGCCCAACGTTGCTTGCCAGAATGCTATGTGCCCAGTACCTTTTTCGTGCTTCAGGTCTTCAATTAACCGCACTGCCTGTTTCAAATCAACATGCGGTCCAAAATCTATGCGCCGAATCGCATCGTAATTAATTCGCACAAAATAATGTGTTACCCCGTCTTTCTCACGAGGACACAAATGAGCAAACGGCACTCGCTTCATCTGCTCAGGAATGCGCCGTGGTATAATCATTCGGATTTCATTCTCATATTCCCAAGCCTTCCCCTTCACATGTGAAATACGCTCCAAATAATCCTGAAATTCTTTCCCTTGAAGCCAAGCATCCATCTTCCGACAGTCAAATGCTGGCACCTTCTCACAATACTCAACTTCCTTCATATAATAAACGCCCCCCCGTGGTCTTTCGGGCAAGTCAAACACAATACGGACACCCTTGCCAGAATCCGCGTAATGCGACCAGAACAAAACGTCAGAGGTGGGCTTCAACCCTCGCTCCTTGACAAAGCACAACATCAAAACCGTTTCATTAACAGCGTTAATCCAAGAACTGTCAAGCGATCGGGATGCTGAATCAAAGTATGTCTTAAACAGGAACTCTTCCGTAAACCTTGCTTGAAGTTCCGGCGTCGTTGAATTAGTTCGACGTATAGACTCAAACCTCAATCTCTCAAAGTTCTGATGAACATACTTTCGCAACGCCTCATCAAAATGAATATAGCATCCTCTGCATTCGAATGGATCATTAAAATCCAGCGGACCGCTAACTCTGAAGAAGTTATCCCTCAAAGACGCATTCGCGTAACCAAACTTCATGTATCGACAACAACGCATATTCATACCGATACAATGCCTATGCGATTCAGCTGATTCGCCAATTTGGACTGAACATCGGCCAGCACCATCGATGTTAGAGTAAACAGGCGACTTTGTTTCTTGAGGTCAAGGACCTCAAAACCCAATGTGTCGAGATCAATCAGCAGATCGTACATGCCGCCGTCATACTCAAAGCCCTCCAGCAAATAGCATCTGGTCTTGCGGTATTTACGTTCAATGTACTCCGCACCCATGGCTCGATTCACCAGCAGCGCCCATACGACTCGGTCATAGGTTTTCGACTTTTTTCCACCTCCAGATCGAAACTCCTTTTTCTGTGAGCAATCACAAGATGGCGTTACAACAATCTTACAGAGACGAACATCTTTTGCGACCTTGCTCCGAATCACTTTCTGCGCCGATTTCTCCACAAAGAAATCTGCCACAATGCCACACTTAATGTCCGCACCACCAGAACGAACCGCATATACAGTCCCTGGCACATTGGGATCGGCTCGGTCTTTGTCGTAATAAAGGAAAGCATTCAGCAATCCATTCAACCTCGCCTCTCTGTCTCCGGCAAGTTTCTCCTTCACCAAGGAAAACCTCTTGCCGCAAGACAACGAAGAACGAGACAATTCGAAGTTAATCGCATTCAGCAACCCCGCACCATACAATGAACAAGCACTTAAGAACTGTTCTTTCAGCGTTTTAAGCTCGACCTTCTCGCTATTCGCCTTATAAAGCTTATAAAACATACGTGAGATCACGATCTGCCAGTCCTCATCTGCGGACGCGATGGCAGCTACACGATCTGCCAACTTCACAGAGCCCTTGAAAAGCGCATTTTCCCACGTCGTGTGCAGTCCAATAACATTTGCCCCCGCCAACTTCAGGGAAAGGTTCCGTTTGATTCGTGCCGTAGAAAACTTACCAGCCTTGTCCTGACAACTCGCCTTATCCATGCACACAACAAAGTAAGGATTTGTCATATGACCCTTCAGATAACCACGAAACCGGTCCACGACACCTTTACCGCTGTGCTTAGTCCAAAGCACAATCACAACCGGGCCATTACCAGGTGCGATTAAAGTGGATGCATTTGCAGCCGCAGTCGCCGTTTTGGCCTTATCAGACTGCCCCTCAAGGCCATCTAGCTCTAAATCAAGAAACAATAAACGAATGCCAGACAAAGGCAGCTTTGGAAATTTCTTCTGTCCCTGATAGTAAACAACAGGCACTCCTTTTGATGCAAGCGCCTCCATCAGCCCTTCCACCTCGCCATACACATTATCGACGATGGCAACACGCGCGTTCTGTGGCAATTCCATCTTAGGCCTCCTTCGGAAACACCAAGGCAACTATGGCGCCATTGGCAAATGCCTTTGGAACGCCAACATCCTTCGCTGCAGGAAAATCGAGTTTCCCGCCCAAAGACAACATTATCTCATTCGTCAAATGCAACCCAATGCCCATGCCATTAGGTTTGGAAGTGACAAACGGCTTGATCATCTCCTCCGGATCCCGTGAGAACCCCGGCCCATTATCAGCAACAACAATCGCAATCGAATCCTTATACAACTTCGATTCAACGATATCCACATAAATCTTCGGTGATTCGGTTTTCGAATAGCCCAGCCACCAAATCGAATTGTCGAAAAGGTTCAGCATTGCGTTAATGGCATGGTTTTCCGTACACAAGGCCAGACATTTTCCACGCTTTTTATACGCATCCACGAGATCAATCTTATGCGCAGACAACCTAAATCCGACATTATACACAGACTGTTCAACAATCTCATCGAGATTGCGCACCTTGCGATCAGACTCACGGATGAGGATGCTGTATCCTTCAATCAGCAATGCCAGTGAATCGATTTGCTTTGCCACATCGGACTCGTGCCCTCGTTTGCGTAGCATGGCCTTAACGTTCTTGATGATTTTCTCCATTTGATGGATGACCATCGACAAGTTTAGGCCCGCCCCTGCACTCTTGATCAAAGAATCGGCAAATTCCTCAAACTGATCCTCTACACGGTCGATACATTGCAACATCTTCTTCCGCGCAACCTTGTTCTTGACGTAAGTCTCGACATCCGCCCGCAAGTCATCCATCGTCACATGACGATTTTTAATCTCAGCCTTCTTCCCATAAGCCGCGCGAATACTATCTTTATCAACGCTGCGTTCAAGCTCAACTTTGCTGAGCGCGTACAAGATGGCATTCCGAAGCTTCATGAATGCTGCGTTCTTCAGAAAGCCCTCGCGATTCGCTTTTTCCCGCAACGCACCACTGCTTTCACGCGAAAGGCCGACTGCGGCAATGATTACATTTGAGCTTACCTTGCGCGTCGGCTGGTTCACGCGCCGAAAATTCAAGTCGAGCCAATCGTCATCCGGCTCTCCGTAATTCAGAACCCGCATATTATCGCGGTAAACTCGGACACCACCATTGGCCTGAAGATAACCCTTGAAGCCCACAACATCTTGGATTCCAAGCTTCAGGATCTTTGTATCCAAATCAAAGACAAGCCCCTTGAAACTCACCTCTCCGATCTCGGACAAATCGATCTCTTCATCATCCTCCGTAATCAAACGCGCTTCGGTATGTTTCGAGTCCCACTTCACCATACGGGGCTGAAGCTTGTCCATAACCTTCCACGGCGTGAAATGATACTCAAAGCTCTTAATTCGATTCCCCCTCAGCATAATTTCGAACGACCCGAGACTCTTAGCACGAATCTCATCGAATGTAACAATGCCGTCAATCCACTTGCCCTCGCCTCTTTGTCCCGTGAACTTCAGCGTCGGAACAAACTCTCCCTGTTCCTCAAATGGAGAATTAAGCGTCGCAATAGCCCGTGCAACGTCTCGCGCCATCTTTCGCGTCCATTCACCCTTCAAATTGGTAATGACGATAAGCGTTCCGGTTTTCTTTCCCTTGAAATAATGCGGAATATCCTCCGTGAGAGAAACCGGCACATCCTCAATCATTTCCGCTTTCTCAGCACTTCGCCAATCAATAGCCAAATGCGCTTCCAGCCGCGAATCCGCAGACTTGCTATATACATCAATTTTATGCCCGAGTCGATGCACACCGAAACGCCCAATCCCCTTTTCTCCCAGGCGCATCCGCTTGAACTTCGGAGTCCTCTTGGTCGCTTCATCCGCCGCAAGGCTCTCCTTGAAGTTCGTGCCGATCTCCAACCAAGTATGGCGAATACGTTCTGCGCTCATTCCACAACCATCATCATCAATAACAATGCGTCCATTTTTCGGATCCGCAACGTTCTCCATCAGCACATTGCAATATGTCGCATCCGCATCATAGGAATTCTTTATCAATTCCAATAAGGCAATGTCTTCAGACTTGATGAGTTGCTCACCAAGCTGGCAAAGCAATCTTGCACGCGTCTTAAATGCAATCCGTTCCTTTTTCACTTCAACAAGCCTCTCATTGCTTCCGCAATCTTCTTCGCAAACATCACCGGAACGGCGTTGCCGATCTGACGATAGGGTGCGGCGCGTCCGGGACGTTTCGAACTGCTCTCGAAATAATAGTTGTCCGGAAAGGTCTGCAAGCGTGCGGCCTCGCGAACCGAAATCGAACGATTCTGTTCGATGTCAGGATGGATATAGTAATGACCGTCCTTGTGAATGTGTGCAACAACCGTGTGACAGACCTTCTCATCACTCGCCACGACCTTAAACCGATCCTTGAAAGTCTTGCGGTTTGTATGGGTTTGCAATCTTGCCGGCAAGGTGTCATAGCTCAGTCGCTTATGCTCCTTGTTCCAGAGCTCAACAACCCGCTTGTAAATTTCCAAATCATTCGCATTGTTCGGACGAACCTGATGCTGCGTCACCGGAATAGCTTCATCCAGAACACCTGTTGCCTTTAATGCCGCCTTAGTATCACCGGACACCTTGATGTCAAAAGGTTCCGCTATACCGCCAGCGGGCAACGCCGGCAAGCCATCCAACATCTCATTGACCGTGTACTTGAATGGCCTGCCGCGCATCTTAGGGTACTTGAACTTCTTCTTCCCGCGAACGCCGATGATGATGACCCTCTTACGCGCCTGTGGGATGCCAAGCGTTTTCGTATTGATGGTCTCGTAGGAAGTGGTGTATCCTGCATCCTTGAAGCCGTCAATCATCATATCAAGATACTTGTTGCCGTCTTTGTCTGCTGCGGATAGAAGACCAACGACATTTTCAAACACAAAGCATTTCGGCTTGTAGTGCTTAAGGAACTCAATGTAATACCGAAAGAGGTAATTGCGAGGATTCCCCTCCATAGACTTCCTCGCCCGTCCGACCAGCGAATAGGCCTGACACGGCGGACCGCCCACGATCAGATCAATTGTCTCCTCCCCCTTTGCCGCATCAATCTTTTCGAACAGAGACTCCAATGTCTTTTCGCCAACCTCTTCGTTGATAACCGAATCAAGAATTTGCGAAGGAATCTTTTTGTAGAACTCATCCCGTGAAATTTCACCTCTCAAGTAAGCGCAATAGTCGGCAAGCTTGCCGTTCTTCTTCAGCCAATGATAGGCCATCCGGGTCTTGAGCGTGAAGCAGGCAGCCTCATTCATTTCCACATGAGCGACTGGCGTATATCCAGCTTGAATAAACCCTTCCGACAAACCACCACATCCCGCAAAGAGGTCAATGAACCTTATCCGCTTTTTATCACACCTGGCAGCAGTAGCAACATGCGTAGGGCATACGACATCCTGCCCCTTGCCACATGGCAAGGAGTCATGTCGAACATCGCATTTCCTCCGCTCGCTCATCCGTCTCTCGTTTGCGAACAGAAAGGCGCGCCTCTCTGTTCTGGTTAGAGGGGCGCGCCTATGCCACGCACTCTTGAAGGCCTTGGACAGCCCGCTAAACTACCTGGCAAGGCGACACCCCAAGTTAAAAGGGTATCGTCTTGCAAGCCACGTGTCAGCGTATCGAAGGTCCAAATTCTCAAGAGACAAGGTTTGCAATTCGCTGGCCGATCCTGTCGGCCCTCCCGGCGGCGGGTCTCGTCACTGGGCTATCTTACCCCACCCTTCCGAACGAGGCGAAATAAGTATACCAAATCGGCGGCACGCGGGGAAGCGAGTAGTTGGTTGGTTGGTTTGTTGGTTTGTTGGTTGGTTGGTTGGTTAGTGGGTGGTTGGTTAGTTGGTTGGTTGGTGGGTGCGCCGCCAAGATGGCGGCTTTCCCAGTTAGGCGGCGGCCCGCTCGGCGAGCGGGCCTGACCAAGTGAAGCGGCATGAGTGCCGCTTCCCCGAAAGACCGCGACAAGCGCGGCCCTCCCGGGCGGCGGTCGCGGGGCGACCGCCCTACCGGGCAGCTCGGCGAGACGCCTCGCCCCTCCGCGTAGATCGCCGAGCCATCTCCACGCCGGCAGATGTGAACCGCCGGAGCTTCATTTGGCACCCCGCTTTCCTTTGGACTCAGTACCAAACACCCAGCGGCCCTTTTTGGTTGGGCCTTCGTGATGGAGGCCCAACTTCGCCTTGAGTGCTTCAAGACGGCGTTTAACACTGTCAGAACTTATACCAAGCTTTTCTGATAGCAACTTGCGCGTAATCGCTGCATTCGCCTTAATGTAAGCTACAATTCTGGATTCCTCCACCGACAGGTTTTCTTGGGCGGTTTCTTGGGCGATTTCTTGGGTGCTTTCTTTACTAGTTTGTGGTGACAAACTACGATCGGCCGTTAATTTCCCCTTGTTTTTCTGGGGTTTTGAGCCTTGTTCAGGCATTGGCGCGATTGGCGCGATTCTGGCGCGATTCGATTTCAGCTCGTACCGGGACTGCCGTCCCTTGCCCACAAGAACGAACACGCCCTTATGCGCCAGTTCGCCAAGTTCCCGGCTCGACGTCCGCATCGGAACCTTGTACAGCTCGGCATAGCGCGATGAGGAAATCCAGCCGTTCACCTTCACATACGAGACCGCCTTTATCTGGTCGGGATTGAGGTCGAGTGATTCCAACGCGGTGCGCGTCCATGCGTCTTTGAGGATCGTCACAACAAAAGCAGAGCCATGGTATTCGAAGACCGGCGTGGGCAAGCCCGACGCATGGCACGCCGCGATCATGCGTTCGATGCCGGTGCCCAGAGACTCAATGACGTTGATCTTGTCGAATGCCTTGAGGATCTCCTTGTTGACTGGATGGGAATCGTGTTCCTTGTAGAGTTCGGGGATTGTGATATCTGGCGGGAGGTGTCCGGGACTCCACACCTCAAGCCGATCTGCGAATAGGCGAATCTCAACCGACGCGCTTGAATGCCAGTTGCGGTGGATGAGCGCATTGACGATTGCCTCCTCAACGGCCTCCTCCGGGATTTCGGGAAGCGACGGCGCGATGGGGCCGTCCGTACGGAGTCCGCGACTGTGCGCGATCCGGGACATCACGAAGTTTCTGCCCTGTTCCAGAAGCGCGAACAGGTCGCCTTCGAACTTTGCCGTGTCGAGGAAAGGGCGCGTATAGACCGTTCCTTCGACCCACGCGCACTTCAACGTGGTCTGGTAGTAGAAGTCCTGCGGCTTAGTCCCAAACAACAGGACTCCGGCGTTGGTCAGGTACTTGCCCTTCAACATGCCGAGATGCTTCAAGAGCTTCTGCGGAGACGCATCCAGCGGCAACGATTTTTTGCCGTGCCTGTGCAGCATCTCCAGATACCAGCTCACGCGTTCCGTCGAGATGTCCTCCATCCGGGCCTGCGGACAGGCCATGATGTCGAAGTCGCTTACGACGAGCAAATGACGCTTGTCGAGGAAGTCGACGAAACTTGAAAAGACCGCGTCGCGGAGTTCGGGGAATCCTTCATACTTTGCCCACGTGGCGGCGGAGCCGACCTTCTTGACAAGCGCCTCCGCCTTCTTGTCCCGCTTCTCTACATTGGAAAGATAAACCCAGCATTCAACTCCGGCGGAGACGGCGGCGGCGTATTCGCGTTCGGTAGCTGACACACCCAGCTTCACGCTGTTCCTTCCGTAATATTGCGCGCCGATGAGACCGATGTAGATATCCGAACCCTTTACCTCGTCAAGATACACGTCAACCGGCGAGCGCCCCTTCGCAGGAACATCCTCGAACAAGAAGACGCTCTCGACGAACCGCGAAATGAATGGATCGCTTCCCAGCCAATCCTTGAGCTTGCGACGCTCGGCCGCAAACTCGTCCTGCACGCTTGATATGAAGACTTTGAACTTCATAACCGATTCCTTTCTCCCGCGATGCGGGATGTATTCCTGCACATCACCGACGGCACACGCCGCCGCTGCAGTTTGGAATCGGCCCTGCCAGCCATCCACCGAAGTGGCGTCCGCGTTTTTCAGCGGAGGATCTCGCTACCCGGCCCAAGAGGATCCCATGCACTCCAGACATGGGTCCCGTCCGGACGGCTTTCGCTGTATAGCCCCACCGGGGGCATCAATTCCCGAAAGCGCCGATAGTTTATCATACCATTCTCGGCCGCACAAGCGCGAAATTTGTTGGTTAGTTGGTTGGTTGGTGAGTTAGTTGGTTTTTTGGGGGGTGGTGGGTGGGTGGGTGCGCCGCCAAGATGGCGGCGATCCATGTGGTCGCGACGGAGCGCGACCCTCCCGGGGTGATGGTGGGCGGCTCGGCGGGACGCCTCGCCCCACCGCGCGCGGGGGAATTAGGATTTTGCGAAACAGGCGGACATCTCCTCCTGCTCGCGACGAGGGATGCCGAGATGGACGGCGATCGTACGCCATTTCGCAACCGCTGTGCGGATGCGGGAGAGCTGGGCGTTCGCTTCCGTCTTGCTCAACCGAAAGTATTCGGCGGCATCGAGAAGCGTGTCGACAGACTCTATCGGCACGCCGGCGTCCAGTTCAAGGGAAAGTGCCTGCGGACGCTTCGCGTTCGCGTTGAGGTCATAGGCGGGCGAAAGGCGCCACCTGCCGTGTTCGGCGACGAAACCGTGGTTGCGCAGATGGTCGTCCGTGTTTGAGACGAGAAGCGAGAACACGATGCGCCGCCAGAGTTCCGGCAGGTCCGCGTCCGGCTTCGCGCCATGCTGCATGAGGAAGCCCGCGATGTCAAGGTACGTGCCGTTTCCTTCCTCCTGCCTGTCTTCACAGCCGAGCATCGCCATCGCCGAAGCGAAGGGAATGCGCCGCGCGCCGTCGCGGTCAAACCGGCGGCAGAGGAACGTCGTGCCGGTCTTGGAGAATTTCTGCGCCTTCGCCTCCGGAACGCGCAGCCCGGCGTCCTCGGCAAGAACATGGACAAGGTATTCCCATGCGCCCGTATCGAAGTCGTCTTCCTTCGAAGGGAACTTGGCGATCCAAAGGCTGTCGTCCGGTGCCGTCACGCTCGCCTTCGGCCGTGCGCCGCCGAGCGACGTGCCCGGGCGGAGCAGGACGGCAAGCGCCGCTTCGTCGGAATCATCCTCCTCGAACCGACGGGATGAGTCTTCAAGCGTTCGCAGCGTCGTCCAGGGCGGCGCGGGATTCTCGCCGTCCGCGTTCACGAAGTCCTCGGCGCCATCAAGCCGGAAACGAAGTGCGCCGAGGCGCGTCAGATCGAATACGCCGAGGAGATAATCGCTCTCGCGGAGATTGCCGCGTTTCTCGCGGCGGCGGATGATCTTGCGTCCCCACGAATCAGGCGCTGCGTCCTGAAAGATTCCAAATCCGTAGGAAAGCGTTGGATACTGCTTGCCGCGGAACAGTCCGATGTCCGGACCGAGAAACGGCACGGACGGATGGAGGATGTAGTCGCCGTCGAGTTCAAACGACGATATCTCCTTGCCGCGAAGTTCGTCGTATTCGAGCGCTCCAAGGCGACGGTTTGTCTCGCCTTCGGCGATATGGACCTCGACGCGCTTCATGAATGGACCCTCTTTGGGAGCTGCAGGTCCTGCAGTTCGCGTCCCAGGACATCGTCCGAGGCGACCTTCTCAATGTCCGCGTGCATGTTAAGGCAGAAGAGGACTGACATGTAACCCGCCATTGACACGGAAGGCTTGCCTTGCTCAATGGCAGTCAAGGTCGCATGGCTGATGCCCGCACGCTCACACATCATGGCGGCGGAGATGCGCCTGCGGATGCGGGCGAACTTCAGGTTCTGTCCCAGAATCTGAAGGGATTTGGCCGCCTTGGGCAGCAGGATTGTCTTTTTCGGTCTCATGAGATACTTTTGTGGGCTTCAACATCTTATATTTTAGCAGTTTTTTGGCGTAGTTGCAAGGATAGAAGATGGTGTGTGATGAAGATTCAATGCGGGGCGCCGCCAAGATGGCGGCGATCCCATGCGGTCGCGCAGGAGCGCGACCCTCCCGGGGAGCGGTGGGGCGAGGCGTCTCGCCGAGCCGCTGACGGCGATGGAACGCCGAGCGGTCGCGCAGGAGCGCGACCCTCCCGGGGTGGCGGTCCCAGTTGGCGGTCGCAGTAAACTGCGACCCTCCCGGGGGAGCCAGTTAGTCATCCGCGGAAGTCGATGCGGGCGTAGGAATCGCGCTGGACGCCGCGCGCGTAGCGCACGGCGGGGCGGCCGAAGAGCATCGCGTAGAATGGCGCCGTGCGGCGAAGGCCGATCGTCTGCTCCAGCAGTTCGGGGATTTCCTGCTGCACCATCTTGAGGAAGCCGCACCAGCATGTGGCGATGCCCGCCGCATTGGCCAGCATCTCGAATTGCGCGCACGCGATCGTGACGTCCTCGAGCGGCGTGGCCACGCCGGGCGCGGTATCGTCGGATGAAACGACGAGCATCCCGCTTGCCTCGCGGAAGAACATGTCGTCCTCTCCGTTGCGCAGGCGGATCGCGGGCACGGCCAGCCAGCGCGGCAGGAGCTTCGCGCCGTTGCGGTGGCGTTCGATTACGGAGATGAAATCGCGGCGGAAGCCATCCATCGACGCGCGCGTGGGGAAGCACGTGAACGTGAGCGCGCGCGCGTTGCAGCCGGTGGGCGCGTTGCCGAGCGCGGAGAGGATGCGCGAAAGCGTGGCGCGCTCGACGTCCTCGTCGGCGAAATACCGCATGGAGCGGCGGGTGCGGAGCCAGTTCTCGACAGACTCGAGGCTCGGCAGTGGCAAGCCGTAGACCGGCACGGAGTCCTCCGGACGCTTCCCGTCGAACGTGACGGCGCCCATGGGGCACACCGCGAGGCAGTGCTGGCATTTCATGCACCGGTCCGGGAAGGCCATGCGCGGCGCGCCATCCTCCATTTTGAGCGCACGGAAGGCGCAGTCGCGCACGCATGCGCCGCATGAGACGCATTTCGCGCCATTCACTTCAAAAAGGTCTGCCATTCGTTTCCTCCTTTGGATTGTTCCATGACTTGGTACCTCCCCACGCGGCTACGCGGGTGTATAACTACCAGGAGAAGCGGCAAGAGTGCCGCTTCCCCGAGGGGGGCCACCCGCTTTGGGCTCGTAGATCGGACTAGCCGATGGAGACGCACCCGGACAGCAAAAGTGCGAGAGTTACGACCGTTATCAGAATTTTCATGTTGTCCTCCTTATGCGTTTGCAGGTTCTGCCTTGGAACCGTTTGCGGCATGACACACTATTTATAGTGAAAGTGCAAGCGGTCCTTGGCTCATACGCAGTGGATTTCAACCTCCTGCACGCCCAGGGGCGGGTTTGGTAGGATACTTGACATGAAAGCAATAGTGGGCGCGACGCTCGGCGCCGAGGGGGTTAGAGGCCGCGCGCCTTCCTGACGACATCCCAGGCGGCGTTGATTTCCGCCATTGACCGCGTTGCCTGCGCGACCATGCCTTCCGGCAGTCCCTCTGCCCTGAGACGGTCGGGGTGATACCGCATCGCCGCCTTGCGGAAGGCGGCTTTCACTGCGTCGTTGGAGTCGGACGCCGAGCATCCCAATCTTGCGTATGCCTTTTCGAGCTCTGAATCGTGCTGACATCCTCCGCCTGCGCCACCCGAGCCGCCTGCGCCGCCGAATCCGAAATACCTGCGCTTGAAATGGTAGTAGAAGCCCCCGTCTATTCCCAGCGGCCCGGTCGCGTTACGCAGCAGGTCGTCTTCGCGTGCGTCAAGCGTACCGTCGGCCGCCGCCACAATCCAGAGCATTTCATAAATCAACGTACAGACTTCATTTGTCGTGATCGCGACCAGATCCGCCGCGCACCTGCGGAATGCCTCCAGCGAGAAATCGCGCATGCCGTTGAAGGCCTCCACGCATCGCCGATACTCCGTTTCCGAAATGCCAAGGGACTTGAGGCATTGGCTGGCAACGTCAACCTCGCACTTGCTGATCCTTCCGTCTGCCTTTGAGACGAACGCCAGCATCCTGCTGAAGCATTCAAGTATCCGCCCCTTGACGTATTCGGACTGCACGCGCCTTGCCGCCTGCCCTTGTTCTATCCGCCGCTGTTCGAGGACAGACCGAATCCAGTGTATGATGCCCCAGATTATTATGAACCAGATTATTTCCGTCACGGATCCTCCTGCCAACGGAGGTAGCGCACCTTGTCGCCGTCAACGAGCGCAACGGCGACGATCTTGTGCACGATGCCAAACGACTTGCCGATGATCGTGATCTCGAAGAACTTGTCTGGCTGGAAGGAAAGATAGTTCGAAGCGTCATTCTGGATATCCAACCCCACGTCTTGCAGACGCATCTGCAGATTGTTGAAATCCTTGTAGGCGCCCGTGTCGTTCTCCTCGTCGGACGAGGAAATCAAGGGGCTTTTCCCGTCAGTTGGAAGGGTTTCGCGCAACTCGATGATTTTCTGGGCGATGGCCATGGCCTCCTCGACGTCGTCGGCGCGCTGGTCGTCGGGGTTGCCCTGGAAAATGCCGGGGATGACGGCAAGGACGCGCGGGTCCTTCACGGCATTGACGTTGATTTTTCCGCTGCCATAGAGGGAGAAGAACGCGCTGATGCCGTTTGTCACGACGATCTGGTCCTTCTCGTCCTCGGCGGGGTTCAGCACGCCGCCGTTCAGGATGGCGTCCGCGTTGATCGGCTTCTCGTCGTACTCGTTGAAACCCTTGATCGCCTTGAGCTCCTCGATGTCGACGATCTCGCCGTCGCGCGCCTTGGGCTTGTAGTTCTTGTTCTTCTCCACGTCGCGCCCGTCGACGAAATCCTGGTAGGCGTCAGTGTAGAAGTCGTTCTCCGCGCCCGCGTTCTCCGAACGAGCCCCGCCGGTCGTCGTCCCGTCCGTGTCGCGCCAATCGCACCAACCGTTGACGATGCCGTCCCAGTAGTCCTTGGGAATACCGCTCACGGCGAGGATGCGCATCCAGATTTCGCCGAAGTTCTGGTCGCCGCCGGCGTAAAGGTTGTTGATGTTGAGTTTTGACTCGATTGGACGAATGGTCACGGAGACGGTGCCTCCGTTGGGGTTCAACGCATCGACGGGGACGGCCCCCGTCGTCACTTCCTTTCCGCCCTGCGACTTGAGCGAAAGTTTCTCCGTGTACCAGCGGTCATCTTCAAGCTTCTCCTCGAGCTCGGAGTCCGAGGCCGCCTCCGACACGTTCTGGTAGTCCGTGAGAATGACCTCGGCGATGGCGAGGCCCGCCTCCGTCAGGTGGTCCACCGTGACGCGCTCGCGGAGGTAGATGTTGATGCGCGTCTGGAGATGCGCGTCGACCGCATAGCTCGCGATGAGGATGGACAACACCGCCAAGAGCCAGATCACGGCCACGAGCGCGCTGCCTTTACGTGACGATCTTCTCATGGCATCGGCCCTCCCCCGCCACCGGGACCGGGCCCTCCGCCGCCCGGGCCGGGCATTCTGCCACCGCCGGGGCCCGGCATACTGCCGCCGCCGCCGGGGCCGGGCGTCTTGCCGCCACCGGCATCACTCTTGCCTCCACTTGAACCACCTTTGCCGCCGCTCGTTTTCTTGCCCCCTCTACCGTCGTCTTTCGCGGTTGAATCGGTTTTCAGCGGATTCTGGGAGATGTCCCAAAGCGGGATGTCCAGCACGCGCACGACGGGATAGGGATCCTTGTCCTCGTCGATCGGCTTCATCCAGAACGTAAGCTGCACGCGCCGCGGGATGCAGTTTGAGGTGTCCCACGTGTCCTGCCAGTTGGCCATTCCGCTGCTGAAAGGTTCGTCTTTGTCGAGCACGCGGCAGTTGAAGCCCTGAACCTGCGACCCGAGCAGGAACCAGTCCCAGTTGTTCTCGTCTTCCTCGTCGAAGTCGTCCGGGCGGAACTTGTCCTCGCCGATCACCTGGGCGATCAGGCCGGCGGGATGCTCCTCGTCGGCATCTCTTTCGGACCGGACGAACAGCGTCACCCGGTGGGGCGAACGCGCGAAGCGGGAGTTGCGCCCGACGATCGCCGGGCCGAGCTTCGTCCAGCTGATGGTGTCGGATTCTTCGGGGTCGTTGTTCTCGTTTCCGTCAAACAGCGAGAAGCCGTCTGCGTTGGTCGTTTCGCCGCTCGTGGGGAAGTAGGCGCTGCGGAGGGCATAGACGACCTGCGCGGTGACGTAGTCCACGCGCTGCATGTTGTCGGCCATGTCCGTCGCGAGCGTCCAGTTGCGCACGACGGTGTGGAACACCATCGTGCTGACGATCGTCATGATCGCGAGGATCATGATGGCGAGCAGCATCTCGATCATGGTGAACCCGCGCCTCACTTCTTCTTCCTCCACAGCGTGAGGACCTCCAGCTTGGGACGCTCCTCGTCGCGCAGGCGCGTGCTGCCCCAGCGGACGCGCGTGCGGAGCGTGTAGAGGAAGCCGGCGCGTTCGAGCTCTTCGTCGTCGACCTCGTCCACGGCACGTTCGAACGTGTACGAGGACAGTTCGTCGCGGCGGTCCTTCGGCAACTCGGACGAGGGCAGGTCCAGTTCATCGAGCAGGTCCTCGGCCGAGGTCTCCTGGATGTTCAGCTGTTCGTCCTCCAGCGGATCGCCCGTGACGAGGTCGGGCGAGGGAATGGGATAGACCGTCTCGCCGAGCGAGAGCACGTACTGGGCGGTTTCGTGGTCCTGCGACGCCTTCATGACCTTCTGGCAGTTCGAGAAGCTCGTCAGGAGCACGACGAGGCCGATGGAGAGGATGATCGTGGCGATCATCACCTCGAGGAGCGTGAAACCCGATCTGTCCGCCCGCGCGCTCATCGGCGTCTCGAATCCTCCTCGTCCCCGATGGTGACCTTGCCCGAACGCGACACGTTCACGGTCATCAGCTCCTCGCCTTCTTCGTTCTCCTCCGTCGCCGCGAACAGGGTGACGCGGTAGGGCGCGCAGTTGCCGTTCGTCTCGTAGATGACGCGCCCTTCGTTCTCGGGGCGAACCTCGGGCTTCTCCTCGTCGTCGCCCGACGCGCCGAGATCGATTTCCCCGGACGTGTTGGACCATGCCGCACCGGCCGGGCGGCGCTTCGTGAGCAGGGCGTCGGCCTCGCTGCGGAGCTGCGTCGTCGTCAGCGAATCCAGCGCCAGCCCGTTCTCGTCCACCAGCTCGACCCGGAACAGGATGCCCTCGTACGTTCGGGTGGCGTCTTCCTTGGCCAGTTCATCGAGGTCGAGGATGTCCTCCGTGAACAGGTAGCCGGACTTCTTCACCGGTTTCGCGTCGCCTTCTCCTTCCGGCGCGCCGTCGGCCGAGGTCCCTTCGGCGTCTTCCGTCTCGTCCAGAAGCGCCTCGACCTTCTCGCCGTTCACTTCCTGGTAGATGGGCGGGGCGGGCGAGCCGACTTCGCTCGTATCGACGCCCTCGCCGCTGAGCTGCACGGTGATCGAGTTTCCGGAGAAGCTGATCACGGCGGGGCGCTGGCGGAGGATCGCGAGGGCGTTGGCGTAGTGCGACATCTGCGCCACGCCGCGGGCCGCGGCGCGCGCACGAGCGGCGTCGCGACCGGACGCGACGCTCGTGACCGCCGAGGCCAGCATCACGCAGATGATGGCCACGACGATCAATATCTCAATCAGCGTGAAGCCGGCACTGCGTTTCATGGGCGTGATCCAGGAAGGACGGTGATGCGCCGCCCGCTATTTCTTCTTTTCGTCGTAGTTGGTGATGTCGTCGTCGCCGCCCGCCTCGCCGTCGGGGCCGTACGAGGTGATCTTGGGACGCTTCTTGCCCTGCAGCTCGTACTGGAGCTCGTTCCCCCACGGGTCGACGGGCTCGCCCTCCAGCAACGGCTCGGAGCCGTCCGCCTGCTCCTGCGTGAGCACGTCCAGCGACGCGGGATACTTGCCGTGTTTCATGTTGTAGCTCTTCACGGCCACGTCCACGTTGCTGATGAGGGACCGCGTGGTCGCGACGCGGGCGTCCGCGAGATAGCTCATGTACGCCGGCACGGCGACGGCGCCGAGCATGCCGATGATGGCCACCACCACGAGGATTTCGATCAGGGTGAAGCCCTGCCGGAGCGCCTCGCGCGCGGTGCGTGATTCCTGTTTGTTCATGGTTTGTTCCTTTCTGCTTGTTGGATAGGGAATGGGCGTCAGCCGAGCGCCTTCGACATGTTGAACACGGCCATGAGGATGGCGATTGCGACGAAGCCGACGGCGGCGGCGATGAGGACGATGAGGATCGGCTCAAGGGCGTTCGTGAACGCCGTGATGTTGCGGTCCATGTCTTTCTGGTAGCGCATGCCGATGTGGTCGAGGGAGGCCGTCATGTTGCCGGCCTGCTCGCCGACGGCGAGCATGTCGGTCATCATGCGCGGAAACGCGCCGGACGCCGCGAGCGGCCCGGAGATGGACGTGCCGTCCGTCACGCGCTTGCGGGCGTTGGCGAGGGCCTGGCCGATCACGGCGTTGCCGCACGTCTCCTCGGAGATCTTGAGCGCCTGGAGCACGTTGACGCCGTTCGAGAGCAGGGTCTTCAGCGTGAAGGCGAGGGAGGCGTAGACGCCGTTCGCCACGATGCCCTTGATGAGGGGCATCTTCAGCTTCCATCCGTCCACGCGGAGGCGCCCGGACGGCGTCTTCTTCCATTTCTTGAACCAGATCGTGAGCAGCACGACGATGATCGCCATCAGCCAGCCCCACCGCTTGAAGCCGTGGCTCATGCCGATGAGGATGCGGGTGGGCAGCGGCAGCGCGGCGCCCATCGAGTCAAACACCTTCTGGAACTGCGGGATGATCCACACGAGCGCGGCGATGACGGCGAGCACGCCGAAGCAGAGCACCACGATCGGGTAGGAGAGCGCGCTCTTGATCTTGCCGCGCATGTTGTCGTTGCGCTCGTAGTGGTCCACGAGGCGGCGCAGCACCTCGGTCATCGCGCCGGACGACTCGCCGGCGCGCACCATGTTCGAATAGAGCGGCGGGAACGTCTCGGGGTAGCGCCGGATCGCGTCCGAGAACGCCTCGCCGTTCACGATCGCCTGGCAGAGGCCCTGCGAGATCGCGCGCTGCGCGCTATCCTCCTCGCCCTGGTTGGCGAGGCAGCTGAGGGCCTGGCCGAGCGTCATGCCGGCCTCGAGGAGGTCGGCGAGCTCGCCCGTGAAGAGCAGCACCTCCACGGGCTTCATGTTCGTGGCCTTGCGGCCGAACTTCATCTTGAAGAGGCCGCCGGCGGACTTCTTCTTTTTTTTCTCGTCGCCGGCGCCTCCGCCCGCCTCGGAGATCGAGAGCGGGGTGTGGCCGAGCTTGCGGACGGCGGCCATCGCCTCCGAACGGCTAGCGGCCTGGACCGTTCCGTCCACGCGCCTGCCGTCCTTGGTCACGGCCTTGTAGGTGAATGCCGCCATCCGCCGCCCTCCTTTACTTGATCACGCGCACGCGAATCACGGCGTCGCTCTTCTTGAGCTGGTCCACGACCTCCGCCGTCGATGTTCACCCCGGCGTTGCCGAGGATGCTCGTGAACTGGCCGATCATGTTCGCCACGTTCTTGTGGCAGATCGCCACGCGGCCGGCCTTGTTGGCGGGGCCGAGCGAGCACGCGGGGTAGTTGACGGAGTTGACGATGTTCCCGTTCTCGAGATAGTCGCGCATCTCCTTCACCGCCATCACGGCGCAGTTGTCCTCGGCCTCTTCGGTCGAGGCGCCGAGGTGCGGGATCACGATGCAGCCCTTCTTGCCGGCGGTCGTCGCGTTCGGGAAGTCGCTCACGTACTTGCGCACCTTGCCGCTCTCGAGGGCGGCGAGCATGTCCGGCTCGTTCACGAGCGCGTCGCGCGCGGCGTTGACGATGATCACGCCGGTCTTCATCATGGCGAGGGCCTCGGCGTTGATCATGCCCTTCGTGGAGTCGAGCGCCGGCACGTGGATCGTGATGAAGTCGCACGCGCGGTAGATGTCCTCCACGTTCTTGCAGTGCACGGCGGCGTTCGCCACCTTCTGGCCGATCGCGCCGAGGCCGATCACGCCGAGCTTCTTGCCCTGGATCTCCGTGCCGGCGAAGGCCTTCTTGGCCTTCTCGGCGGACTTGTTGATCGCGGCGTCGGCCGCGTTCGCCTTCACCCACTCAATGCCGCCCACGATGTCGCGGCTCGCGAGGAGCATGGCCGCGATCACGAGCTCCTTCACGCCGTTCGCGTTGGCGCCCGGGGTGTTGAACACCACGATGCCCTTCTTCGCGTACTCCGCATGGGGAATGTTGTTCACGCCGGCGCCCGCGCGGGCCACGGCGAGGAGGTTCGCGCCCGGGACCATCTCGTCCATCTTGGCGCTGCGCACGAACACGGCGTCGGCGGACGCGAAGTCCTCCGTGCGCGCATACCTGTCGTCCAGGTTGTTCAGCCCGACCGCCGCAATGGGGTTCAGGCAGGTGTACTTGTAGTTCATTTCTTCTCTTTTCTTTCTGTTTAGAGTTTATCGTAGAAAGCCCCCTCCACCCGGAGGGGAAGTCGTCTATTGGTCCTCCGTCACGCGCCGGATCTCCGTCACGGACGTGACGCCCTTGAAGACCTTCGCCCAGCCATCCTCGCGCAGCGTCTTCATGCCCTTCGCGAGCGACATCTCCTGGAGCTGCGTGGCGTTCGCGCGCTTGACGATGGCGCTCTCGATCTCCTCGTCCACCTCCAGCACCTCGAAGAGCGCGCGGCGCCCCTTGTACCCCGTGCGGCTGCACGCGTCGCAGCCGTTCGGCTCGAACACCGTGTCCCTCTCCGGCGGGTACGAGAGGTCGTAGTACTTGCGGTCGAGCGGCACCTCGCGCTTGCATTTCTGGCAGAGGCGGCGGCAGAGGCGCTGGCCCATCACGCCGGCGACGGCGGACGCGATGAGGAACGGCTCCACGCCCATGTCGGTGAGACGCGGGAAGGCGCCGGCGGCGGTGTTCGTGTGGAGCGTGGAGAACACCATGTGGCCGGTGAGCGAGGCGTTGATGGCGATTTCGGCCGTCTCGCGGTCGCGGATCTCGCCCACCATGATCTTGTCGGGGTCCTGGCGCAGGAAGGCGCGCAACGTGCGCGCGAAGTCGAGGCCGATGTCCTTGTTCATCTGCACCTGGATGATGCCGTCCATCTGGTACTCGATCGGGTCCTCCGCCGTGAGGATGCGCACGTCCATCGTGTTGACCTCGTGGAGGAACGAGTAGAGCGAGGTGGACTTTCCGGAGCCGGTGGGGCCGGTCACGAGGAAGATGCCGTTCGGGCGGCGGATGATCTTGTCCACCACCGCGAAGTCGCGGTCGTTGAAGCCGAGGTCGCACATCTTCACGAAGTTGCCGCTCTTGGCGAGAAGACGCAGGGAGATGGACTCGCCCCACGCGCCGGGCATGGTGGACACGCGGATGTCGATGTCCTCGCCGCCGAGGCGGATGCCGATGCGGCCGTCCATCGGGAGGCGCTTCTCGGCGATGTCGAGGTTCGCCATGACCTTGATGCGGGAGATGATCGCGCTCTTGAGGCGGTTCAGCTGCGGCGGCACGTCCACCTTGTGCAGCATGCCGTCGATGCGGTAGCGGATGCGCAGCTCCGTCTCCTGCGGCTCGATGTGGATGTCCGTCGCGCCCTGGCGGTCGGCCTCGGCGATGATCCGGTTCACGAACTTGACGATGGAGGCTTCCTCGCCCTCGGCCCCCACGTCGATCTTCGAGATGGACCCTTCCTCGTCGTCCACCGCGTAGCGGCCGTCCTCGATCATCTTCTCGATCGCGTCCGCGCCCACGCCGTAGAACTTCTTGATCGCCTTGTCGATCTCCTCCGCGGGCGCGAGGACCGTCTTCACCGGACAGTCCGCCGCGAGGCGCAGGCCGTCCCCCGCCACCGTCGAGAACGGGTCGCTCACGGCCACCGTGAGCTCGCCGCCGTCGAACCGGAGCGGCATCGCGTTGTACTTGTAGACGGCGCTCGCCGGCAGTTTCTGAAGCACGTCCGGACGCGGCTGCACCTTCTCAAGGTCAACGTAGGCGAAGCCAAGGAAGTCGCCGACTTTCTGGAGGAACTCCGCCTCCTTCACGCCGCCGAACTTGACCGTTGCCTCCGCAAGTCCCATTTCGGGGTTCGCCTCGCGTTGCGCGGCAATGCGGGCGAGAGCCTCGTCGGAATAGAGGCCGGTCGCCTTGAGGACGTTGAGCGCCAATCTGGATGTTTCAGCCATGGGTGGAAATTATACCATAAATTTGCCCCGCGTGGGCGATTGACTAATGAAAACACATCTGATATACTTTGCCGCGTTTCCCCGTGCGGGCGTAACTCAATGGCAGAGTTCCAGCCTTCCAAGCTGGCCACGAGGGTTCGATTCCCTTCGCCCGCTCCATGCAGAGGTCTTGCCGGAGTGGCGTAATGGCAGCCGCAGCAGACTCAAAATCTGCCGTACGCAAGTACGTGAGGGTTCGAGTCCCTCCTCCGGCACCAGCCGGGCACGCCGCGCCCGTTTTTCCTTTTCAAGCTTGAAGAACATGTCCGCCGTCCTTTCCTTTGGGGTGGTTGACGCCGCGTAGTATACCACGGCACCAGCGGCGAAAGTGTCACGCCCCCGTCAAGGGCTTGTCAGAAAAACGTCAAAACGGCGGGCGTCCGGTCAGCGGATGGTGTAGCGCGTGGCCTTCATGAACGACTTCCAGAGCTCGGCCGGCGTCGTCGCCTTCAACAGGAGGTCGCGGTTCTCCTTCTTGGCGAACGCCTCGGAGAGCCCGCTCATGAGGCGCAGGTAGAACGCGCTCACCGCCACGGGAATCGCGCTGAAGAACACGAAGTGGACGCGCGTGCCGTCGTCGTCGTAGACGAAGCCCTTCTTCGACACGCCCAACGCGAGCGTGAGCCCGCCGCCCTCCACGCCCCGCACGTGCGGGAACGCGAGGCCGTCGCCCATCGCCGTGGAGAGCACGATCTCGCGCTCCATCGCCGCCTTCACGAGCGCGTCGGCGTTCGACACGAACCGATGCGCCGCCATCGCCTCCGCAAGTTCGCGGATCACGCTCTCCGTGGTGTCGCCCTTGAGGTCGCACACCATCAGTTCCTCCGCGCTGAACCGGCTCACGCCCGTCTTGCGCGGCTCGCCACGCGCGGGCTTCTCCGCAATCACGCGCGGAGCGTCCTGCTCCTCGTCGTAAAGCATGCGCCCGCACGAGCTGCACATCTGCACCGTCCGCGCCAGGCGCACCTGCTGCACCTGCGAGACGGGCAAGCGCATCCCGCACACGCCGCAGCAGCCGTCCACCATCGGCGACATCACGAGATGGTCTTTCTTGTAGAGGCGCTGGTAGAACGTCTTGGGCTGCGGCTCCAGCTTGTCCACAAGCGCGTCGATTGAGTCGTTGAGCGAATCAAGATGCGTCCCGTCGCCGGTGTGGTGGTGCTCGTCGCGCGTGAGGATCAACTCCTGCAACTGGCAGAGGAGGTTGATCTGGTGCTTCATGCTTTCCATGGCGAAACCTCAGTGCTGCGTGTACGTGCCGTCCACTTCCGCCCAGGGCGTCTTCGTGAAGAAGCCCGCAATCGCCGTGTCGTACGCCGCCGTGTGCGCGAACGCCTTCTTCATCAGCTTGAAGCGCGTGTCGAACCCAATCGTGCCGCCGTGGTCCGCAAGCTCGCTCGCGATGCTGGCGTAGTCAAGCGGGTCGGTGACGGACGCCACGCGCAGGTAGTTCTTCGCCGAGGCGCGCACCATGCAGGGGCCGCCGATGTCGATGTTCGTGCGCGCCATCTCCGGCGTCACGCCTTCCTTCGCGACGGTCTGCTGGAACGGGTAGAGGTTCACCACCACCATGTCGATCGGCTGCGCCGAGAGGCGCTTGAGGTCCGCCTGGTGCGCGTCGTTGTACGTCTCCGAGAGGAGGCCGAGGTAGATCTTGAAGTCGAGCGTCTTCACGAGGCCGCCCTGCATCTCCGGCTGGCCCGTGTAGTCGCTCACCGCCACGAGCGTTCCCTCGGCGTCGGCGCCGAGAATCTCCTTCACCTTCACGTAGGTGCCGCCGGTGGAGTAGATCTTCACTCCCGGGCAGGCCTTGACGAGCGCGGGCACGAAGGTCTCCAGTCCTGTCTTGTCCGAGACGCTCATGAGCACGTGCTTCACGGCAACGCGCGCGTCGATGTCTTTCACGATGTTCAACGCCATAACAGACTCCTTCTTGTTGCCGCCTATTTTACCAAAATCCCCGCCTCCACGCAACGGAGAAGTCCAACGAATAACGCCGGTGAGATTACGGTTTGCGGAAGTAAACGCAAAAACGGCTTGCGTTTGGTCCTTTGGTTACAGGGGAGGGACGAGGAAAGGCGGCGAAATCCTCCTTCCCTCCCCGGGGAGGGACTTGCGTTTAGTTCCGCAAGTGACACGGTGCAGAACGAAATAATTAAAGCATTGAAGAATTGGATGCGCTCACTTCGTTCGCTATTTGGCGAACCCTTGGACGGGGCGAACAGACTGCCCGAAGTAACGGTAGTAGTAGCTCACGGCGTGTCTGCCCGAATTGAAGCCGAGATCCCACGCCTCGAAGTCGTTGTAGTCCGAGTGCGGAACGGACGCCCAGTAGGCGCCAGTCGAACCGGCATGGCCGAGCGACGCCCCGTGGCCGAAACCGGCACAGGGAAGGAAGATGCTGACGGAAGCATAATTGCCTCTACCGCGGACAACATACCCATTCACGCCGTTCATTGTCGTCCAGGTCCAGTCGCACTTGTTGCAGAGGTCTTTCAGTTCCTGATTCGTCGGCATGCGCCATTCCCCGCCCCAATGTACCTGCGCCGCGTCATGCTTCGTGGTCAATACACTGTCTTCTCTACCTTTAACCCCAAATAACTTTCCAAGCAAAGATTTTCTTTCTTCACCTCCAACAACCCTCCCCTCACTCTTCAAGGTGTGCAGGCTTTTGCCGCAAGTTGGCGTATGCCCCTCACCGAACTCAAAGTCCAAAGAGGAACCGTCACTCGCCACCCAGGCAGCGCCCTCATGCTTGTAACCGACCGTGTCACCCCACCAGAAGTAGAAACCGTAATCTTCAGGTTTCTCCGCGCCGATGTTTGTGTCGGCCCAGTAAGGGCCGTCCTCCCAGAGTTGGACTTTGTTGTGAACGGACCTATTTACAGTTCCGGCACTGGCGGCAACGCGCCCTGTCGTAGTTTCAATCTGCATTGCCGTCTCTCTTTGCGGATGATGCTCGTCGCCCAGCACGGCCGTACATGTTGGCGGTCGGTCCTCCAGATTCTTCGCAAGGCCCGCCATGATCGCGGCCGCGCCGGAACGCGGTCCTCCCGGCGGAAGCGGCGCGGGCGCCGTTGTGTTGCTCGGGCGACATGTACATCAGCGTGCCGCTGGAGAGCTTGCCGGTGACTCGCGTCATCGTCTCCTGGATCTCGCGCGCGATGCCGAAGTCAAGGATGTAGGGCGTGCCATCCTTCGCGATCATTACGTTGCCGGGCTTCACGTCCTCGACGAGCCACACGCTGCCCATGCCGCCGCTGCCCAGCTGCCGCACCACGCGATAGCGGTTCGCCAGCATCGTACCCGTGCTGCCGCCCGCGATCGTCACCGCGTTGTTGATGGTCGGTTGAATCATGCCCGTAGTTTACCACATTCCCCGCCGGGTGCGCAAGCAGTTCGTCCAAGGTCCAAAGTCCTAAGTCCTAACGCCTTTCTCTTTCGTCCTTTGTCTTCTGTCCTCAAAAGGGGGAAGGACAAAGGGCAGACGACAGAGGACAAAGGAGGGAGGACTTTGGACCGATAGGGCGGTCGCGACAAGCGCGCCCCCCGCTATTCGCCGAAGACGTAGAACGTGCCGATGCGATCGCCCAGGACGGAGACGGCGGGCGTGAGCGCGGAGACGGGCGTCGCCTTCGGCGCGAAGAGGAAGAGCACGTTGATCTTCGCCCCTTTTTCGCCCGTCTGCGCGATCAGCTTGGGCAGTTCCGCCCACTCCGCGAACGGCGTCTCCTTCGGCTTGAGCACGGGATCCAGGCCCTCGCCCGACCAGTCCTCCTCCACGAACACGAACTTCTTCGCGCCGTCGGCCGCCACATGCACCTCGAACGGCTGGAAGAGACGGCCCGGGCGCGCGCGCCATGCGGAATCCGGCAGGAAGGCACGGAAGAAGAACTGCCCCGGCATCGGACCGTCCATCTTCAGGCCCTTGCCGTCCACGAGCGATAGCGCCTGTGCGATCTCCGCCGCCTCGCCCACGGTCACCCCCTCGCCAAACGACATCCGCACGAACAGGTCGTGCGCGGCGGCGTCCGCGCGGAGCGCCGTCAACTTCTCCTTCAGCGCGGGAACGGTTAGCTCCACGTCCCGGCGCAGCACGGTCGTGCGGCCGTCCCACCTCAGCGCCAGCTCAAACAGCGAACCCGCCGGCCACACCTTCTTCGCGCGGAAGCGCCCGTACACCGTCGACTGGTCGAACCGTCCGTTCAGCTGCAGAAGCGACGGCGTGTGGCTGTAGAGCGCAAATACGGCGCACGGGATGTTCGTGGCGGCCACGACGGCGCCCGACGCGTCGCGCGCGCCGCCCGTGTAGACGACCGGCGCGGACAGAATCGCACCTTCCTCCTTCTCCGCCGTGTCGACGAGCAGGTCGGGGAAGGAAAGGGCGGTCGCGCAGGAGCGCGACCCTCCCGGCGTGTTCGTGGAGACCGGCGTGGCGGAGAGCGTGAGCTTCTCGCCGCACGGCCACAGCCGCGCGCCCGCGATGTCCGGCGGTACGCCGCGCGGCACGCCCGCGCGCTCAATTGCGTCGGCAATCGCCGCCGGGGAGGCAACCGTCACGAAAAACGATTCATAGGCGCGGTCGGAGAGCGGACCGATGGCGAAGAACTCCGCCGTATCCGCCGGCCCAAGGCCCGTCGCCTCCACCAGAATCCGCACGGTGCGGGCTGCGACGTCCACGGCCACGCCGTCCGGCGCGTG
The DNA here is from genome assembly GCA_900320225.1 of uncultured Lentisphaerota bacterium. Lineage (GTDB taxonomy): Bacteria > Verrucomicrobiota > Kiritimatiellia > RFP12 > UBA1067 > RUG572. The sequence goes on along the minus strand of ONRL01000015.1, from coordinate 52,454 downwards.
GTTTGCGGCCTTCCACGCGGCAATGGCTTCCGGATGCACGCTCGCCCATTCCATCGGAGCGCGCGACGGCTCTGCGGCGCATGCCAAGGCCGCGACAAGCGCAACCCTTCCCAACGCGCGTTTCATCGGCACCTCGCGACGGCGCGCTTGAAACCCTCCGCGCTGCGCGCGATGATCGCCTCGTCCACGCTGCACGAAAGGCGCACGTGGCCGGCCATGCCGAAGCCGCGTCCGGGCACCACGAGGATACGCTCGTCTTGCAAGGCGTCCACGAACGCGAGGTCGTCGCCGCCCGGCGCCTTCGGGAAGAAGTAGAACGCGCCCTTCGGCATCACGAAGTCGACGCCCGCGTCGGACAGCACCTTCGCCATCAACTTGCGGCGGCGGTCGTAGATCTCGAGGTCGACGGTCTGGTCAAGGAGCGCGGCCGCAAGACGCTGACCGAGCACCGGCGCGTTCACGAACCCGAGCGTGCGGTTCGTGAGCGTGACGGCGTTGATGAGCGTGTCGCCGTCCGGCATCGCGGACCCGATCGCCAGGTAGCCGATGCGCTCGCCCGCGAGGGAGAGCGTCTTCGAGAACGAGCCGAGCACGACGGCGTAGGGCGTGAGCGGCAGGACGGCCGGCACCGTCGCGCCGTCGTAGGCGAACGCGCGGTAGGGTTCGTCGCTGAGGAGGAAGAGCGGACGCCCCCCTTCCGCTTCGCGCGCCGCGTTTACGCGGTCAACGATCGCCGCGAGGCGCGCCATGTCCTCGGCCGCGTAGATGCAGCCCGTCGGGTTGTTCGGGGAATTGACGAGAATCGCGCGCGTCTTCGGGCCGATGGCCTTCTCCATCGCGTCGAAGTCGGGCAGAAAGCCCTCGTCGGGCTTCGAGTCCACCGCCTTCAGGACGCCGCCGAAGTGTCCGCAGTAGCTGCCGTACTCCACGAAGTACGGCGCGGGGCACAGCACCTCGTCGCCCGGCTCGATCACGGCGCGGAAGAACGCCACGAGCGCGCCGGCGGCGCCGACGGTCATCACCACGTTGCCGGGCTTCACGTCGGTTTGCTGCTGGTTCGAGAGATAGGCGGCGATCGCCTCGCGCACGGCGGGGATGCCGGCGTTGGGACAGTAGCCGAGGCCGAGCGGCTCGATCGCCTTCGCGGCGAGGCCCTCCAGGACTTCCTTCGTCTTCGCGGGCGGCGGCACGTCGGGGTTGCCGAGCGAGAAGTCGCACACGGCGTCCGCGCCGTAGCGTTTCTTCAGTTCAAGGCCCTTCTCGAACATCTTGCGGATCCAGCTGGATCCCGCCATTGACTGCTTGATCTGGTTTGTGACGGTCTGCATGATGCCACCTCTTACGCAAAGAGCTTCGCGAGCTTCTCAAGCTTCTCGACGTTCGCCACGAGTTCGGCGCGCTTGGTCTTCTGGCCCTCGACGACGGCGGCGGGGGCGTGCGCGACGAAGTTCTCGTTCGCGAGCTTTGCGTCGATCGACTTGATGAACCCGCGCGTCTTCTCGAGTTCGGCCGCGATGCGCTTCGCCTCGGCAGCCTTGTCGACAAGGCCTTCAAGCGAGAGGTAGATCGTGCCGAGCTTCGTGAGCGTGCCGGGCATTGCGCGGTCGGCGTCGCCCGTGGCGATCTCCACCTCCTCGGCGCGAAGCGCCTTCTTGAGCGAGGCGAGGTCGGCGTTGAGCTGCGCCGCGACGGATGCGTCGTGGCACTGGACGACCACCTTCACGAACGCGGCAGGGCTCACCTTGTACTCCGCGCGCAGGGCGCGCAGGGCCGTGATCATCTCGCGCTTGGCGTTCACGTAGTCGTAGACCTCGTCCGTGAGGCCCCACGCCTTCTTCTCCTCGTCCGTGTAGCCCGTCGGATACTTGGCGAGAAGTATGGTCTCGTTCTCGTCGAGGAAGCCGAGCTGGTGCGCCACCTCCTCGGTGACGAACGGCATGTAGGGCGCAGGATCGCGAACGCGGTCGCCTTGTCGGGCGCGTCCTTCGCGTACTCCACGTACCAGTCGCAGATCTGCGTCCAGAAGAAGTCGTAGATGGCGAGTGCGCCGTCCTGGATGCGGTATTTCTCCAGCAGGTCCTTCATCTTCGCACACGCCTTGTCGCAGGCGAGGAGGATGTGCTTCTCGTCGCTGGTCAATTGGCCAAACGCAGTTTGGCCATCACGCGCCGCATCGGCCTGCATCTGCATGAAGCGGGCGGCGTTCCAGATCTTCGTGGCGAAGTTGCGGCCGACCTCGAACTTCTTCATGTCGACCTTCGAGTCGCAGTCGAGCGAGGTGATGAGCGCGAGCGAGAAGCGGAGCGCGTCCGCGGAATACTCCTCGATGATCTTGAGCGGATCGAGGGAGTTGCCGAGCGACTTCGACATCTTGCGGCCCTGCGCGTCGCGCACGATGCCGTGGATCACGATGTTCTTGAACGGCGGCTTCTTCATGAAGTGGATGCCGGCCATCATCATGCGGGCCACCCAGAAGAAGATGATGTCCTGCGCCGTCACGAGGTCCGTGGTGGGGTAGTAGAAGTCGAGGTCGTTGGTCTTCTCCGGCCAGCCGAGCGTGGAGAACGGCCACAGCCACGAGCTGAACCAGGTGTCGAGGACGTCGGGATCTTGGTCAAACACAGTTTGACCATCAGCGCTTGAAGCACCGCACTTCGGGCACGTCGTGGGCGCGGTTGGCGCGACGATGAGCTCGCCGCACTTCGGGCAGGTGTAGGCGGGAATGCGGTGGCCCCACCAGAGCTGGCGGGAGATGCACCAGTCCTGGATGTTGTTCATCCAGTTGAAGTAGATCTTGCTCCAGCGGTCGGGGACGAAGCGCACTTCGCCGCTCTTCACGGCCTCGATGGCGGGTTCGGCGAGCGGCTTCATCTTCACGAACCACTGCTTCGAGAGACGGCTCTCCACCACCTCGTGGCAGCGGTAGCAGTGGCCCACCTGGTTGTCGAGGTCCTCGATGTGGTCGAGGAAGCCGCCGGCTTCGAGATCCGCGACGATCGCCTCGCGGCACTTGAACCGGTCCATGCCCACGTACTTCGCGCCGGCGAGCTCGTTCATCGAGCCGTCGTCGTTCATGATGTTGATCTCGGCGAGGTTGTGGCGCTTGCCCACGAGGAAGTCGTTCGGGTCGTGCGCGGGCGTGATCTTCACGATGCCGGTGCCGAACTCGCGGTCCACGTAGTCGTCGGCGATCACGGGGATCTCGCGCCCGGTGAGCGGCAGAATCACGGTCTTGCCGAGAAGGTGCGCGTAGCGCTCGTCCTTCGGGTTCACCGCGACCGCCGTATCGCCCGGCAGTGTCTCGGGACGCGTGGTGGCCACCATCACGTAGTCGGCGTAGGGCTCGCCCTGCGTGCCCTTCGCGCTGCCCACCACGGGGTAGCGGATGTACCAGAAGTGGCCGTGGTTCGGCTCGTGCTCCACCTCGTCGTTCGCAAGGGCGGTGCCGCAGCGCGGGCACCAGTTGACGATGTAGTTACCCTTGTAGACGAGCCCCTCGTTGTAGAGGTCGCAGAACACCTTCGTGACGGCCTTCGAGCAGCCCTCGTCGAACGTGAAGCGCTCGCGCTTCCAGTCGGTGGAGTTGCCGAGCATGCGCTGCTGATGGACAATCGTTCCGCCGTACTGGCGCTTCCACTCCCACACGCGTTCGAGGAACTTCTCGCGCCCGAGGTCCTGTCTCCGCTTGCCCTCCTTCTTGAGGGCTTTCTCCACCACGTTCTGCGTGGCGATGCCGGCGTGGTCGGTGCCGGGCACCCAGAGCGTGTTGAACCCGCTCATTCGCCGCCAGCGCACGAGGACGTCCTGGATCGTCTGGTTGAGCGCATGGCCCATGTGCAGGATGCCCGTCACGTTGGGCGGGGGGATCACCACCGAGTAGGGCGTGCCGCCATCGGACGGCTCCGCGTGGAAATATCCGTTCTTCTCCCAGATCGGGTACCATTTGGCCTCGGCGGCCTTGGCGTCGTATCTTTTGTCCATCATTTCCTTCTTTGTTTCCGTCTATTCCGCCATCTGCGCGGACATGATCGCGTTGGCTGCCGCGCCGTAGTTCCGGATTTCGTCCTTCGTGACACGCAGCAGGAAGCTGCACGAACCGTTCTTCTCATACCAGGTCGCCCCCGCGATCGCGCCGTTCGCGCCGGCGGGCGGCAACGCGGACACGATTGCCTGGAACTGCGCCGTCTTCTGCTTGGGCAGGACCTTGACGACAAGCGGCAGGACGTTGTCGCGCACGAGCGCGTACAGCGACAGGTAGAACACGCCGCCCGGACGGTTGGCGGCGGCTTCTGGCACCGCGGCCGCGAAGCGCCGCTCGCCCGCCGGCGCCGCCGCGGGGGGCGTGAAGCCCTTTGTGCCGACAAACGTGCGATAGGTCGTCGGAGTCGGCATCACGGTGGAGGCTTCGCTCACCGTCCCGCCCAGAATCGCAGCCACGTTCTCCTTCGCGGCAACCACCTGAGCCTGCTCCTCCTGCGTCGCGCCAGATGCGGCGGCGACGACGTCAATCAAACGAGCCCAGTCCAGGGACAGCGTCGCGTCGTTCGCGAGGAGGATGCCCGGCCACTTCTTCCCGATGGCATCCGCCAGGGCCGCGTAGAAACGGACGGCCACTTCACGGCCCTGGGTCGCCGTCGCGCTCTCACCGAATTGGAGCAGATACGGTTCCTGCCGCGGTCCGAAGGCAAGCGCGCCCACGGCCCAGTCGGCCGGGCCGGGACACGGAGCCGTCGTCAGCAGGTCGGCAATCGCCGCGCGAAGGCCATCCACCACCTGCACGTAATCGGGGGTCTTCTGCCGCAAGCAGGCAAACAGGTAATCGACGAGATCGCGTACCTCGCCGAGCAAGGCGCGGTACTCCTGTTCGCTGTGGATGTTCGCGTAGAGGAAGGGGTTCGCCGCGCCGAACAACGGCGCCTTCGCGGGAACGGCGTCCAGCACGCCTGCGGGCAACTTGAACCCGGCGGCGGGCGAGACGGCCACGCCCGGCTTCGCCGTCACCGAGCCCTTGACAACAAACCCCGTCTCGTCCAGATCCATGCTCATCGTTGCCTGCGCGAACATGCGGAGGACCGCGTTCTGCCGCTTCATCTGCGCCTGCTGGAACTTCAGACACGACGAGACGAGGCGATCGGTCTCGTTCGTGCCTCCCGCAACCTGAGCCAGGCTCTCCTGGCTGGCGGCCAGTTTCTGGTGGAGGTCGGCCAGAAGCCCGAGACCGACTTCCGTGACATTCATGCGGATCAGCGGACACGCCGTCGGCGCGGGGGCGGCGGCCAGCGCCCGCTTCGCGGCGCCGGCGTTCGAGGCGAATGCGCATGTACGGCCGTCTGGCGCGAACAGGGCCACGTTGCCGTCCTCCAGTTCGATCACGCCGTCCGCGGACTTCTTCGCTTCGGGGTGGTTGACGAGGAATGCATCCGCCCCCTCGGCGCAGGGATAGAGGAACGCGGCCTCGAAGGCGTCATCGATATCGTCGTCCCCGTCCTCTACGATCGCCTTGCGGAGAGCCGCCACGTTCGCATAGCACAGAAGTTTCATCGCCGCATCCTGCCGGAACTTCCCGAACTGTTCCGTCAGCATGCTCTGCACCGCCGGAACGGCCAGCATCGGCGCGGCGGGATTGTTGATGGTCGTTCCAAGGTCTACGACCTTCTTCTGGAAATCCGAGAAAGCGGCTATCTCGACCGTCCCAATGAGTTCGGGCTGGGGTCGGACTCCCTCGGCGGCGAAGACCGCCCAGACGGCCGCGCCCACGCTAACGCTCACGATTTTCTTGATCATTTTCTACCTCTTTTGTTGTTGGGTTTCTTTACTTCGCATACTCCACGCACCGAAGTTCCCGAATGACCGTCACGCGGATGAGGCCCGGGAACTTCAGCTGGTTTGAGATGTCTCGGCAGATTTCCCCGGCAAGGGTCGGGATGTCTGCGTCCGGAAGGACGTCGGGATCCACCAGCACGCGGAGATCGCGCCCGGCCTGCACGGCGTAGACGTTCACGACGCCCTTGTGCGCGCGCGCCAGCTTCTCGATCGTCTCGAGGCGCTGCACGTAGTCGCCGAGGCTCTCCTGGCGCGCGCCGGGCCGTGCGGACGAGATCGCGTCCGCCGCCGAGCAGAGCACGCCGTACACGCCGCCGTCCGTGCCGGGATCCGAATGGTGGGCGGCGACGGCCGCGCACACCGCGTCGGCCTCGCCGTGGGATTTCAGGAACTCGGCACCCAAGACGGCGTGCGCGCCTTTCTTCTCGGCGGTGATCGCCTTGCCGACATCGTGCAGAAAACCGATGCGCCGGGCACGTGCGGCGTCAAGGCCCATCTCCGCCGCCATCGTGCCCATGAGGAGCGCCACCTCCACGGAATGGCGCAGGACGTTCTGCGTGAAGGACGTGCGGAAGGCGAGCGTGCCCATGAGGCGCAGCACGTCGGCGGGAAGCCCGGGCACGCCGGCCTCGGCGGCCGCGGCCGTCCCCGCCTCCTCGTTCGCGACCGATATCTGGTCGCGCGCGGTCGCCACCGCGCTCTCGATCGACGCGGGGTGGATGCGCCCGTCGGCGATCAGGGCCGTCAGCGCGCGGCGGGCGATTTCGCGGCGCAGGGGATCGAACGCGGAGAGCACGACCGTGTCCGGCGCGTCGTCCAGCAGAAGCGTCACGCCCGTCGCCGCCTCGAACGCGCGCACGTTGCGGCCGTCGCGCCCGACGATGCGGCCCTTCATTTCCGGAGTCGGCAGCTGTACCGCCGTCGTCGCGAGCTCGTTCAGGTGCGTGACGGCGCATCGCTGGATGGCGTCCGCCACAAGGCGCTGGGCAATCGTCTCGCCCTGTTCGCGCGCGGCCTCCTGGATGCGGCGGGAAAGGATGGCCGCGTCGGCGCGGAGTTCCGCGTTCGCGCGCGTGAGGATCTCGCGGCGGGCCTCTTCGTGGGTCATCTTCGCGAGGTCCTTCAACCGCTTGTCGGCGGTGGCGGCGTCCGCCGCCGCCTTCTCCGCGGCCGCCGTGACGGCGGCCTGCTTCGCCTCCACGGCGGCGACCTTCTCGTCCAGCTGTTCGGCGCGCCGGTCCAGCATGTTTTCACGCTGCGAGAGGCGGTCTTCGACGGACTGGAGTTCGGCGCGGCGCTTCTTCGCGGACACGTCGAATTCCTCCTTCGCCCGCACGACGGCGGCGCGCGCGGCGATGTCCGCCTCCTTCAATTTCGCCTTGATCTCGCTTTCGCTCTCCTCCTCGCGCAGGCGCATCCGCTTTTCAATGGTCTCCGCCCGCCAACGGCCGACGAGTCCGCGCAGCGCATAGCCAACCAGAACGCCGAGCAACAACAGCACCGCGATGATGAGAATCGCGACGCCGTCCGAAAGGAGGTTCCACGTGCTGCTCCACGGATTGTTGGCCAAGGCCGCGAACATCTCTTAGCCCACCGCCTTTCGAATGAGGGAGAACAGGTACCCGCGCTCGGCGACCGGCATGGAATCGAAGCCGTCGATCTGCGCGCGCATCTCGGCGACGCCCGCGTCGAAGGCGGCACGCGCCTCGCTCGCGTCGTCCGGCGCAAACGGATAGATCTTTTCATCGATCCAGCGGCGGAGGCGTTCCTGCACGGCCTCTTCCGTCCGTCGGCGGAAATGCTCCTTCAGGATCGCGCGCGTCGCGTCCAGCCACGCGCGCACCTCGGGATGGAGCTCGTCCATCACGAGCGCGTTCTCCGCCGCGAGTTCGCCGAACCGCCCGCCCACGAGGTAGGCCGTGTAACTGAACGGCTGGCCGGCCCTGACGCCCGACGGCCGCTCGTAGAGCGTGAACCCGTCGCGCCCGCAGAACACAATGCGTCCCTTCCCCGCGAACTTCTTCCGCCACTCGATCACCTCGAGCTTCGCCTCCGCGCCGGAGTCGAGGCGGACTTTGTAGTCCGCCACCCCCTTCTGCACGATGACCGGCGAAACGGGCAGGCCGCAGAAATACACCGAAACACCTGGATAGGCCTTCAGGTAGAGCGCGAACTTCGCCGCCAGCGTCTGCACCACCACCTCGGGCCTTGTCAGCGACTCCACCGTCGCACGCACCCCCGTCACATAAACCTCCGTGCCCGTGGCCGGCCCCGGCGTTGCCGCCTGAGCGACGTGGAATACCCCGGGGTCGCTCGCGTCACCGGCGAGCGTGTACGAAATCAACCCGTCTCCGGCCTTCATCGTGGTGCGCCATTCCACGTGCGTGCCGAGCGCGAACGCCTTGAAGCGCCCGCGCCCGTGCCGGCCGTGAAGACGACGGTGATACGAGGCCGTCGTTCCCGCGTCCTGCAGCTTCCAGCTGCCGCCGAGAGAACCGAACGTCTCCTCGCTGCGCAGGATGTCGATGCCGGTTCCGTCGTCAGACACGCGCACGGCGTCGATGCCGCCCAGCGCGTTCTGCACAAGGTCCACGCGCACTTCCCGCGCGTCCGCGTCAAGGGCGTTCCACACGAGCTCCTCGACCGCGGAGAGCGGCGTCGCGCGCGCGAGCGAGGCGATATGGTCGGCCTTGGCCTGTACGTAGATGTCTTTTGTCATAAAATGTTCAGGGGCTCCACAGCGGGCGGAACGGCGGAAGTGACCTTCTCGATGCGTTGGCGGATGCCTTCCAGCTGCTTCGTGCATTCGGCCACGAGCGTACGGCCCTCCTCAAAGCGCTTAATCATGTCGTCGAGGGGCAACGTCCCACCCTCCATCTCGGAGACAATCCGCTCCAACCGCGCGAGCGACTGCTCGAACGTCGTCTCTTTCTTCTGCTCTTCACTCATCAGTTGTCCTCCTCAGGGGGCGAAACGACTTTCCCTCCCTTGTGGATGGGCGTATTATACCATAAAATGAGGTGATAGTTGAAAGTTAAAAGTCGAAAGTTGCTCCCTAGCGGGTTGCGAAGGCGTAGGCATTGCGGAACATGCGCATCCAAGGACCGGCCTCGCCGGTGAACACGCCCGGATTGTAGCTGAGCTGCGCGGCGCGGAAGCCGCGCTCCGGGTGCGGCATCATGATCGTGGCGCGTCCGTCGCGCGTCGTGAACGACGTGAGACCGCCCGCCGAGCCGTTCGGGTTCCACGGATAGCGCTCCGTCGGGTTGCCGCGGCCGTCCACGTAGCGGAGCGCCGCCTTCGCCTTCGCGGCATCGACGCCATCCGGGAACACCGCGCGCCCTTCGCCGTGCGCAACGGCGATCGGAATGCGGCTCCCCGCCATGCCCTTGAAGAAGATCGACGGCGACTCGAGCACCTCGAGCGTGCAGTAGCGCGCCTCGAACTGCTCGGAGATGTTGCGCTTGAACTCCGGCCACGCCTCGGCGCCGGGGATGATGTCCTTGAGCTGCGACAGCATCTGGCAGCCGTTGCACACGCCGAGCGAGAAGGTGTCCTTCCGGTGGAAGAACTTCTTGAACATCGCCTTGAGCTTGCGGTTGAAGAGGATCGACCGCGCCCAGCCGCTGCCCGCGCCCAGCACGTCGCCGTAGCTGAAACCGCCGCACGCGACGAGGCCCTGGAAGTCCGCAAGGTCCACGCGCCCCGCCAAGAGGTCGGTCATGTGCACGTCCACGCTCTCGAAACCCGCGAGCGCGAACGCCGCCGCCATCTCGATATGCCCGTTCACGCCCTGCTCGCGCAGGATGGCCATGCGGGGCGCCGGGGTCGGTCTCGTCGAGGCCGTTGTCGTATTCCTCCTTCGCCGAGGCGGGGTTGTCGCGGAGCGCCTGCATGCGGTAGGTCGTCTCGCTCCACGCTCGGCGGATGGAGGTGATGTCCGTCGCGAGAACGCGACGGCACCCGACATGGACCGTAAAGGCGCGATCGGCCGTGGGCGCGCCGATCACGTGCACGCAGTCGCCGAGGCGCGCACGGCGGAAGATGGCCAGCACGTCCTTCAGCTTGTCGTCCGCCACCTGCAGCACCGCGCCCGGCTCCTCGGAGAAGAGAACGGCGAGCGCATCGCCGTCGGGCAGGGTCACGTCAAGGCCGCGGCCGCCGGTGATCGCCATTTCGGCGAGCGTCACGGCGAGGCCGCCGTCGGAACGGTCGTGGTAGGCGAGTGCGAGTCCGCCCTTCACGATCTTCTGCATCGCGTTGAAGAACGCCTTCAGGGTTTTCGCGTCCGCATCCGCGTTTTCGTTGCCGAGCTGGTTGTACACCTGCGCGAGGCAGCTGCCGCCAAGGCGGTACTTCGCCTGGCTCAAATCAACGTACACGAGCTGCGACGCCGTCGGCTTGAGATCGGGCGTGAGCGTGCGCTGCACGTTCTCGACGGGCGAGAAACTGGAGACGACGAGCGAGAGCGGGGCCACCTGCTTGTGCGACTTGCCCTTCGAGTCGGTCCAGGTGGTATGCATGGAGCAGCTGTCCTTGCCCACGGGGATCGAGATGCCCAGCGCGGGACAGAAATCGAGGCCCACGGCCTTCACGGTGTCGAAGAGGTTCGCGTCCTCGCCCGGCTCGCCGCACGGCGCCATCCAGTTCGCGGAGAGACGCACGTTGCGGATGTCGCCGCAGTCGGCGGCGGCGAGGTTCGTGAGCGCCTCGGCGATGGCGAGGCGGCCGGACGCCGGCGCGTCGATGAGCGCCACGGGCGTGCGCTCGCCGGTGGCCATGGCCTGGCCGTGGAGCGTCTTGTAGCCCATCATCGTCACCGCGCAGTCCGCCGCCGGCAGCTGGTACGGGCCCACCATCTGGTCGCGCGCGACGAGGCCGGTCACGCTGCGGTCGGTGATCGTCACGAGGAAGGTCTTGTCGGCGATCGTGGGCAGGTGGAGGAGACGGAAGAACGCGTCCTGCGGCTTGACGCCGGCGAACTTCAACGGTTCATGCGCGCGCGCCACGTGCGTGACGTCGCGCACCATGCGCGGCGGCTTGCCGAGCAGCACGCGGATGTCCATGTCGATCGGACGGTCGTGGAAGTACTCGTCTTCAAGGATGAGCCGCCCGTCGCCCGTCGCCTCGCCGATGAACGCCACGGGGCAGCGCTCGCGGGCGCACAGCTCCTCGAACCACGCGCGCGCGTCGCGCCTCAGCGCGAGCACGTAGCGCTCCTGGGCCTCGCAGCACCAGATCTCCATCGGGTTCATGGAGGGCTCCTCGTTGTGGACCGTGCGGAGCGAGAACTTCCCGCCCGTCGCCTCGACGAGCTCGGGACAGCCATTGGAAAGGCCGCCCGCGCCGATGTCGTGGATGGAGAGGACCGGGTTCTTCCGCCCCATCGACGCGCAGGCATTGATCACGCCCTGGCAGCGGCGCTGCATCTCGGCGTTGCCGCGCTGGACGCTGTTGAAGTCGAGCGCCTCGTCGTTCGTGCCGGTCATCATCGAGCTCGCCGCGCCGCCGCCAAGGCCGATGCGCATGGCGGGCCCGCCGATCTGCACGATGTACGCGCCGGTCTTGACCGGCTTTTTCTCCACCTGGTCGCGGATGATCACGCCGTGTCCGCCTGCGAGCATGATGGGCTTATGGTAGCCGCGGTAAAGCCCCGCCGCCACTCCCTCGTACGTACGGAAGAAGCCCGTCAGCTGCGGACGCCCAAATTCATTTCCGAACGCCGCGCCGCCGATGGGCCCCTCGGTCATGATCGCGAGCGGCGTGGCGAGACGCTTCGGAAACTCGGCGTACTCGCGTTCCCACGGCTGCGGGAAACCGGGGATGTGCAGGTCGCTCACCATGAAGCCGCAGATGCCCGCATTGGAGCGCGAACCGCTGCCCGTCGCCGCCTCGTCGCGGATTTCGCCGCCCACGCCCGTGGCCGCGCCCGGATAGGGGGAAATCGCCGTGGGATGGTTGTGGGTTTCCACCTTCATGAGCTGGTCGAGCTGCACCTTCTTGAAGCGGTAGTCGTGGTCCGCCGTCGGCGCGAACATCTCCGTGGCGAAACCCTCCACAACCGAGGAGTTGTCCTTGTAGGCGACGAGCGTGCCCTTTCCGTTCTTCTTGTGGGTGTTCTTGATCATCCCGAAGAGGGAGTCCTTCTGCTTCTTCCCGTCGATGATGAACTGGGCACCGAAGATTTTGTGGCGGCAGTGCTCGGAGTTGACCTGTCCGAACATCACGAGCTCCGTGTCCGTGGGATTGCGCCCGGCGGCCTTGAAGCTCTCGGCGAGATACTGCATCTCGGGCTCGCTAATCGCGAGGCCAAGCGAGACATTTGCCTCGCGGATCGCCTCCACGCCGCGTCCGAGCACGTCGAACGTGACGCCGGGCTTCGGCGGTGGGCAGTCGAAGAGGTCGTCGAGGTCGGTGTACACGCCCTCTGTCATGCGGTCGTAGAGCGCGCCGAGAGCCGCTGGCGGCACTGCAGGCGACACGTTGAAGCGGATGCCGCGCTCCACGCGTGCGATGCCCTTCAAACCGCAGTTGCGGAAGATGTCGGTAGCCTTCGACGACCACGGCGAGATCGTGCCCTTGCGCGGCGTGACGTAGAACGTGCTGAGTGCTTGGTGCTGGGTGCTGGGTGCAGTCCCCGGCACTAAGCACTCTGCACTCTGCACTCCATCCGCATTGAGCAGCAGCGCGGCGCGGGCGAGCGTCTCGGCGTCGGGGCCCTTGCCCTCGGGTTCAATCGCGTACACCCAGCGGGCGTTGATCTTCGCGCCCGCGAACGCGGAGTCGGCTGCGGCCATGGCGGCGCGCAGGGCATCGAGGCGGAACGGCGAGAACGCCGCGGATCCCATCATCAATATCGGTTTCATGGTCTTTTGCTTTCCTTGCAGGAGAGTAATAGTATAGCACAATTTGGGGGCTTGTGGTGGGAGGAGTGGGAGAGGTGAGAGGGGTGAGAATCGTGCGATGGGCCAGAGGGGGGGCGGAACTCCCACCTCTCTCACATCCCACTCCTCTCACCACTCCTACTCCTCTCACCGCCCCCTACAGGAACCGGCCGGTGAGGGAAGCCGGGTTGGCACGGATCGCCTCGGGCGGGCCCTCCGCCACGAGCGTGCCGCCCGCGTCGCCGCCGCCGGGGCCGAGGTCGATGATCCAGTCCGCGCAACGCATCACGTCCACGTTGTGCTCGATCACGACCACGGTGTTGCCGCTTTCGCGCAGCTTGAGGAGGAGCGCCATGAGCTTCGCCACATCGTCGAAGTGGAGGCCCGTGGTGGGCTCATCGAGGAGGTAGAGCGTGCGGCCCGTCGAGCGGCGCGAGAGTTCCGTCGCGAGCTTGATGCGCTGCGCCTCGCCGCCGGAGAGCGTCGTCGCGGGCTGTCCGAGGCCGATGTAGCCGAGGCCCACGTCCACAAGCGTCTTCAGCTTCGCCGCGAGGCGCGGCACCTTCGCGAAGAATTCGTATGCCTCGGCGACGGTCATGTCGAGCACGTCGGAAATCGTCTTGCCGCCGTACTTGACCTCGAGCGTCTCCTTGTTGAAGCGCCGCCCGTTGCATTGCTCGCACGTCACGTAGACATCGGGAAGGAAACTCATCTCGAGCTTGCGCACGCCGTCGCCGCCGCACGTCTCGCAGCGTCCGCCCTTCACGTTGAAGCTGAAGCGCCCCGCCGTGTAGCCGCGCGCCTTCGCGCCCTCGGTCTTTGCGAACAGCTCGCGGATGTCGCTGAAGAAGCCCACGTAGGTGGCGGGGTTCGAGCGCGGGGTGCGCCCGATGGGCGACTGGTCGATCTCGATCACCTTGTCGATGTGCTCCACGCCGGTGAGCTTCCGGAACTTGCCGGGCACGGCCTTCGCGTGGTAGAAGCGGCGCATGAGCTCGCGTTTCAAGGTTTCGTCGATGAGCGAGGATTTGCCGCTCCCCGACACGCCGGTCACCACGGTGAAGGTGCCGAGCGGGATCTTCGCCGTGACGTTCTTGAGATTATGGTGCGTACAGCCGGAGATGGTGAGGTATCGACCGAACGCAGTTCGGCCATCACTGCTGCGGGAGGGGCGCGCTTCAGCTTGACCGCCGCGGGAGGGCCGCGCTCCTGCGCGGCCGGATTCGATCCGCCGCTTTCCGGTGAGGTAATCGGCCGTGAGCGTGCCGGATTTGAGGAGCCCCTTGAAATCGCCCTGATACATCACGCGGCCGCCCTCGCGGCCGGCGCCGGGGCCGAGATCCACGATGTAATCGGCCGTGCGCATCATCTCCGCGTCGTGTTCCACCACCACCACGGTGTTGCCCCGGTCGCGCAGCTCCTTCAGCGTGGCGATCAGGCGCGCGTTGTCGCGGGGATGGAGGCCGATGGTGGGTTCGTCGAGCACGTACAGTACGCCCGTGAGACCGCTCCCGATCTGCGAGGCGAGGCGGATGCGCTGCATCTCGCCGCCGGAGAGCGAGCCGCTTGACCGGTCGAGCGTGAGGTAGTCGAGGCCCACGTCGTTGAGGAAGCCGAGCCGCTTCACGATCTCCTTCAGGACGTCCTTCACGACGGCGTACTTCTCGCCGGTCAGTCCCTTGAAGAACGTCAGGGCGTCCTTCACGGGGAGCGCCATCACCTCGACGATCGTCTTGCCCGCCACCGTGACGGCGCACGATACGGGGTTGAGCCGTGCGCCGTGACACGCGGGACACGGCCGGTCGCTCTGGTACGACTCGAACTTCTCGCGCCGCTCGTCGCTCTCCGCCTGCTCCATCATGCGCTGGAGCGTGGCCATCACGCCCTCGAAGGGCTTGTCGTTCGTGCGCCAGGGGAGGATGAGGTCGTCGTCAAAGCCGTGCAGCAGCTTGTGGCGGAAACTGGCGGGCAGCTTCTCCCACGGCGTCTCCAGTTTCACCTTGTACTGCTTGGCGATCCGCGAGAGGATCTCGTTGTAGTACATGATCGCCATGTGTCCGGCGCGACGCCAGGGATGTATGCATTCGCGGAGGGGGAGCGTCTTGTCGGGGATCACGAGATCCTCGTCGAAGTAGAAGATGGAGCCGAGACCGCCGCACGTCGGGCACGCCCCGAACGGCGAGTTGAATGAGAAGTTGCGCGGCTTCAGCTCGTCGAAGGAGATGCCGCAGTCGGGGCAGGCGTTTTTCTCGGAGAAAACCACAGGAGGGACGCGCTGCTGCGCGTCCGCAACTCGCTCCACCACGATGATGCCGTTGCCGGTCTTGAGGCCGAGCTCCACGGAGTCGGTGAGGCGGGTGGTAAATTGCCCGAACGCCGTTCGGCCATCACTGCTATCGGCAGGGGCGGGAATCACGAGACGGTCCACCACCACGTCGATTGAATGGTTCTTCTTCTTGTCGAGGGCAGGCACCTCTTCAAGGGCGTAGGTGACGCCATCCACGCGCACGCGCGCGAAACCCGCCCGCTTGATCTCCGCCAAGGTCTCCTCGTGGCGGCCCTTGCGCCCTTTCACCGCCGGCGCGTAGAGGATCAACTTCGATCCGGCGGGAAACTTCAGGATCGACTCCACGATCTCCTCCGCGCTCTGTCGGCGCACGGGCTTGCCGCACTTCGGACAGTGCGCCACGCCCACGTTGCCGTAGAGGAGACGCAGATAGTCGTGTATTTCCGTGACGGTGGCCACAATCGAACGCGGGTTACCGCCGGAGGTGCGCTGTTCGATGGCGATGGCGGGGGACAGCCCCTCGATGCGCTCGACGTCCGGCTTCTGCATCTGGTCGAGGAACTGGCGAGCGTACGCGCTCAGCGACTCCACGTACCGGCGCTGTCCCTCGGCGTAGAGCGTGTCAAACGCGAGCGAGGACTTGCCGCTCCCCGAGAGCCCCGTCACGACGGTCAGCGAATTGCGCGGGATGCGCACGTCGATGTCGCGCAGGTTGTGGACTTTCGCACCTTCTATGATGATATCTGCCATGTACACCTCTCACCAAAACAACATCCCGCGTGGCGAATACTCGAGCACCGACAGCACCTCCCGCGCCCGCTTGGCGAGGTCTTCGCGCCCCGAACTATCCCGAACCCACTCCAGAAGTTTCCGCGCATCCGCGCGCCGTCCGCCATTGTGTTGCGCGAAAGCCAGCTTTAGGATGGCGTCGGCAGATGAATAGTGGCGTGCCGGCGCTTTGATGGAGAAGAGCAGATACCGGGCGGCATCCGCCCAGTTCCGCGCCACCAGCTCGGCCGTGCCCAGCGCCTCCAACGCCTGCCCGCGCGCGTCGCGCGCGGGATTGGACGCCACGGCCGCGCAGACGTCGCGGATTTCCGCCCAATCCTCCGCGCGTCCGCGGCGCATCAGCGCGTAGGCCAACTTCCCGTCGGTGGCGTCGCGCGCCAGGACCGTGCGGCTGCGCCGCAACAAGTCGATGCCCGCGCCAAGATCGCCTGCGGCGCAACGCGCCTCGCCGACATGTGCAAGCGCGCGCCAGTTGTCGGGGTCGACCGCCAACGTGCGCGTGAACGCCGTCATGTCCGTGCGGTAGCTCGCCACGACCGGATAGGCGACCGTGAAGGAGACTGCCACAACCAGAGCCGCCGAGACGGCGGCTCCCCATACGAGGACACGGGAGCGCGACCCTCCCTCGCAGCCGAGCCTCCCCCACAAGAGCATCGCACCGATGGGCAAGGCCATCGCGGGCAGGTAGAGGAAGCGGTCGGCGCGCGCATGTTCGCCGAAACTGCCGAAGATGCCCAGCGTGGGCCCCAACGAGGCGAAGAACCAAAGTCCAATCGCCCCCATGAGGAAAAGAGTGGCGCGGTCAGCGTCGGCGCCCTGTCCGGATCGCCGCCATGTACGGCGGCGCCACCACCACTCCCCTCCAATTCCCGACACCGCAAGCGCCAGCACCACCAACCCGAGCGCGCCGTGGAGCGGCCAGTCGCCCGGCACGGCACGGTAATCAAGATGAATGCCCACGGGAATGAACATCTGGAAAATGTAAAGCCCCACGGACACGGTGGCGTTGAGGATGCGCCATCCCAGCGGCGCGCTGAACAGCGCGAGCTCGGCATGGCCTTCGGGATGCGTCTGCGAATAGACCGCCAGCGCGCCTGTGGCGGCAGCGATGAGAAGGAAGAAGGACAACTGACAAAGGACAAAGGAGAAAGGCGATGAGCGCGTTTGTCGCGGCCACAAGATCCCCTCGACCGCGAGCACGAGGAACGGGAAGCACATCGCCGTGGGCTTGCTCATGCACGCCAGCGCGTAACAGGCATACGTGCCCGCCAAGGCAGGGATCCATCCCCACCCCTCCCGTCTCCGCGCGCGAAGCCAGCAGAGAAGTCCCCCGAGGACGAACGTGGTGCAAAGCAGCTCCTTGCGGCTCGCGATCCACGCCACCGCCTCCACGCGTTGCGGGTGGAGCGCCCAGAAGGCGGCGAGGAGGAACGCGACCGTCACCAGGCGAGACGCCCGTTGTCCCAGTGCGACCAGCAACCACAGCAGCAGAACCGCGTTCAGCGCGTGGATGGCGACGTTCACGAGATGGTGAGCGCCCGCACCGGGACCGAACAGCGAGATGGCGCACATGTAGGAAATGTTCGTCACGGGCATCCAGATGGCCTCGTGCCGCACGTTCGTGAATGCCTCGCGCACGTTCGCCCATGACAAGCCGTCCTTCACGAACGGGCAGAGATACGTGTAGCCCGGATCGTCAAGGCGAAGGAACTCAAATCCCCCCGTCTGGCGGAAGAGCGCCCACACGAGCGCAACCAGCAGGAGCGACGCGGCAACCAGCAGGAGCCGAGCTTGCAGGTTAGTAGATGTTCTTCGTGTCAATTGAAAGGAGGAACTCGGGGTTGGACTTGTACTTCTTCATGCCGGCGAGCACGGTCTGCATGGCACGTTCGGGACCGGCGTCGGACAACGCGCGGCGCAACGCCCAGGTCTTCTCCAGCTCCAGCGGCGCGAGCAGGAGATCCTCCTTGCGCGTGCCGGACTTGTCGATGTCGATCGCCGGGAAGATGCGCCGGTCGGCGAGGCCCCGGTCGAGGCACAACTCCATGTTGCCCGTACCCTTGAACTCCTCGAAGATCACCTCGTCCATACGCGAACCGGTGTCCACCAGGCCGGTGGCGATGATCGTGAGCGAACCGCCGCCCTCGATGTTGCGCGCCGCGCCGAAGAAGCGCTTCGGACGGTGCAGGGCAAGGGCGTCCACGCCGCCGGTGAGAATCTTGCCTGAGTGCGGCTGCACCGTGTTATAGGCGCGGGCGAGGCGCGTGATAGAGTCGAGCAAGATCACCACGTCCTTGCCGTTCTCCACCTGGCGGCGCGACATCTCGATCACCATCTCCGCCACGTTCACGTGGTGCTGCGGCTCCTCGTCGAACGTGGAGGAGAGGACCATCGCCTTCGTGTTGCGCTGCATGTCCGTCACTTCCTCGGGACGCTCGTCGATGAGCAGCACGATGAGGACGGCGTCAGGATGGTTCTTCGTGATGGCGTTCGCCATCTTCTGCAGAAGGACCGTCTTGCCGACGCGCGGCGGCGCGACGATGAGACCGCGCTGCCCGAAGCCGATTGGCGTAAAGAGATCGACCACGCGCATCGAGAATTCACCCGGCGTCGTCTCAAGGATGATGCGGCGCGTGGGGAATGTCGGCACGAGGTTTTCGAAGTGGACGATTCGCGCCGCCTCGCTGGGCGTCTTGCCGTTCACCGACACGACGTTGCCGAGCGCGAAGAAACGGTCCTTGTCGCGCGGGTCGCGGATCGGGCCCACCACGGTGTCGCCCGTGCGGAGCGCGTGGCGGCGGATCTGCTGCTGAGGGATGAACACGTCTTCGGGGCAGGCGAGGAAGTTCGTCTTCGCGCTGCGGAGGAAGCCGTAGCCTTCCTTCACTACTTCCAGGCAGCCCGTGGCCATTACGGCGCCGCCGCGGTTGAGATAGCTGCGGATCGCACCGAAGATGATTTCGTGGCGCTTCATCGCGCCGAGGTCCTCGGGGTTCGCGTCCGGCCACATCTTCGCGACGATCTCGCCGTTGTCCCAGGAATGGATGTCCTGAAGGTTGTACTCCGGCAAGTCGGGGTTGCGCGGCACGGCGGGAACGGGGGGCGGAAGATTCTGCGGAACCTCAAAGGCCGGGCGTCGGTTGCCCTGCGGCAACATCTGGACATGCTTGCCGCCCTTGAAGTTCGGCCGGTTCCCGTTACGCTGCGCGGCGCGCGCAAGCCATTCCATACGACGCCGCTGCCGATTGCTCATCGGCTGTTCGCCAGGAGGCGAAACGGTGGGTTGTGCAGGCGCAGAAACTTTTGGGAGAGCCTCGCTTGTCGCGGCCGCAGCGGGCGGGGTGCCCGTTGTCTCAGTCGAAGCCGGCACGGATTCTTTCGGTTGTACGCTTGCTGCCGGTTGAGCGGTCTCCGGCGAGGCCGCGCGTGTCGCGGCCGCAGCGGGCGGGGTGCCCGTTGTCTCCGTTGGAGCCGGTGCGGATTCTTGTGGCGGCACACTTGCTGTCGGTTGAGGGCTCTCCAACGAGGGCGAAGGCGTCCCCGCCGCACGCGCAGCCAACTCCGCCTTTGTGGGACGGCCACGTTTCTTCTTGGTCGTCGCAACCTTCTTCGCGGTTTTCCCTGCGGTGGACACGGCGGCTTCCGCTGCGGTCTGATCATTCTTTTCTTCTGCACTCATTCTCTATTTGCTCCTTCAACCAGGCAACGAGCCGTTGGGCTTCGTCCCTCAGGTGTTCGGGTGTGGAGTCGTTCATCACGGTGTAATGGCATCGAGCCGCTTTTTCGGACACGGGCCATTGAGCCGCGAGACGTGCCTCCGCGTGCGCACGCGAATAACCGCGTGACTGCATCATCCGGCTGATTTGCAAATCCACCGGGGAGGCGATGCAGAGAAGTATATCATAATCCGATTCCCAATGCGACTCAAAAAGGAGAGGAATTACGTGAATGGTGAAGGAGGGAGAAGGAGAAGCGGCAGGAGTGCCGCTTTCCCGAAGGCGCGAACGCACCAATGGGAAAACAATTGCCTCGAGGTCGACGCGGGCGGCAGGATCCGAAAAAACGCGCGCGGCCAATGCCGCGCGGTCGATCCCGCCATCAGGCGCGAGGACATCCGAGCCGAAGCGCGCAACGATGGCCGACACGGCTGCGCCACCGGGCGCTTCGAGTTCATGGACGACGTCGTCAGCGTCAAGAACATGAATGCCAAGTTCCCGAAGGAACTTGGCAAACAGGCTCTTGCCGCAGGCGATGCCGCCTGTCAAGGCAATCTTCATCATGCGTCACTTCGCAGGGGCGGGCGTCACGCCGGCTTCCGGCTGCTCCGTCGCACCGGTGTCGTCCCCCGTGCCGAGGGTAATCTGGCGACCGCGCGGATCCACAAGGCGCGCCGTGACGAAGATCAACAGGTTGCGCTTGTTCGACCACTCGCTGCGGCTGCGGAAGAAGCGGCCGACGAACGGAATGTCGCCGAGGAACGGGATCTTGTCCTCCATTGACTTGCGCTCTTCCGTGATGAGCCCGCCCATCACGATCGTCGCGCCGTTGTAGATCGAGACGTGCGTGTCGATCGAACGCTCCTTGAAGAAGGGCTGTTCCATCGGCACCGTGAACCACTGCATGTCCTCGTTGCCGCTCGCGAGCGCCGCCATCTGCGCGGTGGAGCTCATCACGGACGACATCGGCACCTTCATGCCGTAGTCGCGCCACGTCGGCTCGCCGATCACCTTCGGCGTGAGCTGGAGGTTGATCATCTGGCCTTCCGCCGAAACATCCGGCGTGCAGGTGAGGATCACGCCCACTTCCTGCGTCTCGAAGTTCTGCGGTTCCACCATCGGGAGGATCTTGCCGTCGCTGCCGCTGCCGGTACCCGTGATAGACGACGTGGAAGACGAAGAGGTCGACTGGATCGTCACGTCGTAGTCCTGCGGGTAACGGTAAATCGTCACGACCTTGATCGTCGCCTCCTGGCCACCCTTCGTCACGACCTTCGGCGCGGAGAGGAGGTCCGTGTCGCTGCGCTGCGAGAGCATGTGGAGAATCATCGAGAGGTCGGCGTTGCCGAGGAACGCGTTCACGCGCATGAACTGGTCGTTCTTCGACGACCCCTGGCCGGAAATGTGGTTGTCCTGTGTGGAGAGATAACGCATGCCCGACGAATAGTCCGTGCCGTTGACGGCGTTGATGCCAACGTTCTTGCCCGTGCGGTTCCAGTTCGAGCGGGTGTAACGGCTACCATTTTCATCAGTATTGGACCAACCATATTGGTCGGGACTCATTGTATAAGTCGCGGTGATCGTATCCTTCTTCGCATCAGACGAAGGAACGGCAACCGGCGTCGTTCCACCCCCGTCCATCTCATAAAACGTCCCGTTCCCTTGTATCGTGGTAATCTCCCGCGTATAACTGCTCAAGGTCTCCTGCCCTTCCTTCAGGGTCCACGCGCCGTCCTTGAGGTTGAGCGCCTTCTTGAGCTTGCCGCCCACGTTGAAGGAGTAATCGCTGTTGAGCAGCCATTCGAAACCGAGGGAGTTCAAGTCCTCCTGCGCCACTTCGACGAAACGCGTCTCGATTTCAATGAGCATCGGGGTGACGTTCAGTTCGTTCAGGGCCTGTTCGAGGATGGCGAGCTGGTCGGCCGTGTTGGTAACGCGGAGCTTGCCGATGGCCTTGATGTACTTGATGCGGGAATTCAGCGGCCACGCCACGCCCATCTCCTCGAAGTACTTTTTCCAGGCGTCCTCGTCGTTGCCCTCGCCCGAATCGCCGCCACCGCCGCCGAAGTCGCCGGCCTTCTCGTTCTTGAGGCCGCTGGATGCGTCGTTCATGCGGTCCACGAACGACTCGACCACGTTGTAGGAACGGGTGATCAACTCGTCCGTTGTCATGTTCTTCGGCATGACCATCACGACAGACCCCTGCACCTTGAACTTGAAGCCACAGCTCTTGCAGACCTGGTACATCGCCTCCCAGAGGCTCATGTTCGAGGCCTGGATGCTCGGAATCTGCGGCACGGCACCGCCGCTGCCCGTGTCTTCCGCCGCCGCGCCAAACGCGGATTCGGCATTGTTTTCAGCGGGCGCCTCGCCTCCCGTCAACGCCTTGTCAAGCGTAAGGATGAAGTTGAAGCCACGCTGGTCAACGGGGATCTCCGGACGGTCGAAGTCCTTCGACGCCTGGCGGAAGTAGTCAACCGCGTCGATGATCGTGGCCGGCGGCCGGAACGAGATCGACGGCAGAACCATCTCTTTCATGCGCTTTTCGATTGACTGCTCAATCGTCCGCTCGGGATCGCCGCCGATGGGCGTCTTCATCGTCCCGCCGTCCAAGTTCGAGAGCTCGACCGAATCAACCGCGTAAACGGGGCGCCACGCCGCGCCAACGTCCGCAATCATCCCATTGCGTGTCGCCTCGCGTTCCTTGTCGATGATCATCTGGCGCTTGCGCTGGATGCGCGAACGCAGGGCAATGGCCTGCTGGTTGTACGGATCGGACCGCAGGACGAGGTCGCACTGCTCAAGCGCGCTGTTCAAATCCGCCACCGCCAAATATTGGGACGACAGGCGCAGGCGCTTGCGCGTGAGGTCGCGATCTTTCTTGTAATCCGGATCGTTGCGACGATGCTTGATTTCGGTGATGTCCGTCTCCGTCTCCTGGGTCTGCTCGGACTTCAATCCGTCCAGCAACGCCCCCGCGTGCGGATGGCCCAGCTTCAACGCTTCCTCCGCATACTGCGCAGCGAGTTCCCTGTTCGACTCCTTGAGCGCCTGTTTGGCCGCCTCATACTTCGCCTTCGCCATGCCCTGCTCGCATTCCTTGCAGAACGGAGCTGTCAGCGCATCCCCCTTCAAGCCGACGTTTGCCAAACTGAACTTCGTGTAGGCGAGATCCCACTCGCGCCGCTGCAACGCCGCGCGAGCCTCTTCCAATTCTCCGAGCGCATGCGTCTTCAGCGCGTCGCGACGCAGTTCTTCGGTCGCCTGGATATCACTCAACAACTTCGCCTCTTCCGTCACCTCCTCCGCGGGCTTCGCTTCCGCGACGGGAGCAGGCTCGGCAGGCTTCTCCTCCGCAGGCTTCGCTTCCGCGACGGGAGCCGGTTCAGCCGGCTTCTCCTCTGCGGGCTTCGCTTCCGCGACGGGAGCCGGTTCGGCCGGCTTCTCCTCCGCGGGCTTCGCTTCCGCGACGGGCGCGGGAGCGGCCTTAGCTGGAACTTGCGCGAGGTTATCAATTATGTTGTCAACCTCAGATGCGGGCTTCGCCTCCGCGACGGGCGCGGGCTCGGCGGGCTTCTCCGCGGGCTTCGCCTCCGCGACGGGCGCGGGCTCGGCGGGCTTCTCCGCGGGCTTCGCCTCCGCGACGGGCGCGGGCTCGGCGGGCTTCTCCGCAGGCTTCGCCTCCGCGACGGGCGCGGGCTCGGCGGGCTTCTCCGCAGGCTTCGCCTCCGCAGGCTTCACCTCCGCGGGTTTCGCCTCTTTCTTCTTGGCCTCTCCCTCTAGATCGTTCAACAAATTGTCGAGATCGTCCTGCGCAAACACACTCGTTGCGAGGGCAAAAGAAACGCAAACCGCACAGACGGTCGCAAGGATTTTTATGGCTCTCATCTAGTTGCTCCTTAAAGGATGTGTAGTATAATACCCTTTTCTTTCCCAAGAATCAAGTCTCACTGAATGATTTTTTCCGTCTTCTTGCCAAGGTCTTCAATGGTCACTTTGCAGGCATTGCCGTCCTTGGCAAGTTTTTTCACCTTGTACTTTCGGTTCACGAGGGAGAACTCACTTCCCGCCGTAACCGTAAACTTCTTGCCCTCGCCCCGATTCCACACAAGGTCTATCTGCTCCTCGATGGCCACGGGCTTTCTAACTCCAACCTGAACGGTGATCGTGCGCTTGTCGCGGATACGCTCAAGCTCGGCGGTGGAGACGTCCACGAGCACTTTCTGCTCCGTACCGGGCTTCAGGACACGGTCTTCTTTCTTGTCGTACTTCACTACGCGCCAACCGGTTTTGACCTTGTCGTCTTGCGCGCGACCCTTCACGTACTTGATCTTCATCAACTCGAAGACGACTTCCTTCCCGACCTCGGCGGTCGCCATGCCCTTGACGACGGCGTCGCCGATGACAGGCTTCTTCTCCTGGTTCCGCGCCGTCGCCACAAACGTGAGGCGATGTCCGCTGGGAATGGGGGTGGCCATCTTGAACATGAACGGAAGCTCTTCCGTCCTCAAGTCGCTGGCAAGCGCCAAGAAGTCCAGGAAGTCGGGATGGGATTCAGGATTCTTCGGATCGGTCTTCGCCTCGTACTCCTCGAAGTTCGTGAACATGTCGCCGTCGGCGTCCTTCTTCGCGTCGGCCGGATCGTTCGGATTGAGTCCGAATTTCAGCTCCCAGGCGTCGGGCATGCCGTCATTGTCCGCGTCGACGCCTCCGCGCACGGCTTCCATGTCGTCTTCCGACCGCTGCTTGAACCCACAGTACGGGCACTCCTGGCTCTTAAACGGAATCGGCTTGTGGCAAGCCGCGACGTCGGGATTCTGGCAGTACACGCGGCACTCGCTCGCGAGGAAATTCCCCGCCTTGTCGCTCGGAACCTGGAGTAGCGAAGGCGCTTCCATGTCGCTCCGCACCTTGTCGAGGACGGAGAAGTCCGCGGCCGCAACGTCTTTGTGCACGGGCTTGCGCTGCTTCAGCTCGGCCTCGCAGGCGCTGCGGGCATCCTCCTCGGACAGGTTGTCCGAGGAGACGAACAAGAACACGACGCCCGCCAGCAAGGCAAGTCCGACAAACGCCACGAGCCAGTCGTAATGGTCTTTGATGAAGTTCTGCTTGGAGACCGCCATTATTTGCCCTCCTTCTTGGGAACTGCGGGGGTATCTTCCGCCGCCAGGGCATCGGCACGCGCACGGCCCTTCCCGAAATCATAAACGGAAAGCTTCATGCGCACGAGCATAGGCGGATCGGTTTCGGGATTTGTCACGAAGCCACTCGCGACCTCCTGTTCCTTTTTCTCCCGCTCGCGCCCTCTGCGGCCCCTGGACGATCCGCCGCCCGCGGTCGAGGAGGATTTCGCGCGGTCGAGGCGGGTCTTGAGCGAGTCGCCCTCGCACTCAAACCCGAAATCGTTCACGACGTAGAAACGCGAGCTCTTCGCCAGTCCATTCAGCACCTTCACGAAAGCCGAGGCGCGTACGGTATATTCCAAGCGGAAGTCAAAACGTCGAGGCGCCTCGTCGGCTGACTCGTCCTTGGCGGACTTTGCTTTGGCCTTGTTCCGCTGCTTGACGTTCCGCGCGTTTTCCTCCTCGGCGTCTTCCTGCGTCGCGAGACAGCACGCCGCTCTGGGCGAAGATGTCCACGACGTTCGTGATCGTGGCAAGCTGCGCATAGAGCTTCGGAAGATCCTTCTGCTCCGGCGTTCCGCCCGTTTCGCCCAGGTACTGGTCGAACCCGAACAGGAACGTGGGCGCGCAGATGCGGCCGACCGCGCCCCCCGGCAACTTCTGCATCTTCGTGACCTGCTCGTAGAGCGTCTGCTTGAAGACCGTCCGCTCAAGTCCCTCGGGGGGCGGCGGGCAGTCGCCTCGGGACGCCAGATCAATGGCTGCGGCCTTCCACGCCGCGTATGCCATCTCGTTCGACTTGACGAGGGCGATCGCCTCGGCCGACGGGAACGGATTGCTCTTCTCGTAGTAGTTGGCGTTCTTCTCCTTCGCGCCGACGAGGCCTTCCGTGCCTTCCTCGGCATCACCTTCCACGGCCGCCTGATGCTCCGCATAGGCGCTGTAGAGGAACCACCCCAGCGCAAGCGCGATTACGCCGACCGCGCCGCCGAAGCACGCGCCGAGTTTCTGCTGTTTCGTCATACTCACTTTCTGCCCCTCCTCTTCTGTTTTTTCCGGGCAGGTGGATTCGGATCGGCCGACGCGGCCGGCGCGAACTTGAACGCCAGCGTGATCTCCTCGAGCGAAGGCCCCGTCTGGAGGTCGACGGTCACCGCGTCGGCGCCCTCTTCGGCGGGAGCGACGAGGCCGCCAACGGATTCAATCGCCTTCTTGATGACCGTCGCGACGTCGCCGCTCGTATCGTCCGGATGCTGGCCCTTCCACTTTTTCAGTTCGGCCTTCATCGAGTCCTTCCATCCGCAGACGACAATCTTGACGCCTTCCAAGGACTCCTCCTCGTCTTCGCCCTGCTGCGGCGGCACGTGTTCCCACTTGGAGATCCACATTCCCGGCAGAAGGCTTTTGCGCACCGCGCGCACGCGATCGAGCACGGCCGTGCGGCCCCGCATGAGTTTCTGGAGTTCGTCGCAACTGGCCAGTTCGGCCTTCTCGCGACCTTGCGCGGCCTTGAGCTGCTTTTCCTTTTGGTCGAGGGCGCCGTTCTGCGCCTGGACGCATTCCAACTGGGCCGTAACCGCGTCGCGTTCGCGGTTCTGCAGCACAATGCCGAGTCCGAGCGCCGCCAACAGCCCGGCCGCGCCTACCACGAGGAACGGGATGCGGCGGACGTTTCGCGCCTGGGCCAAGAGCTCTGGCGGCATCAGGTTGATGCGGATCAAGCCCGAGACGTCCGTCTGGCGCAGGGCGAGGCCCACCGACTCGGCGAGCGTGAACGCGTCGTTTTCCAGCGCGGCCGCGTTGACGCGACCGCCCACGCGCACCGCAGTGAACGGGTTGAGGTACTCCACGTCGACCTGGAGCGACTCCATGAAGAACTGGTCGAGCTGGGGCAGACGCACGGTCCCGCCCGTCAGGAACAGGCGCGACGGCGCCGCCCCGCCCTGCTGGGAACGGTAGAAATTGATGGAGCGGGAAATCTCCGCGTGGAGGCGCGTGAGCACCGTGCGGATGATCTTCGACACCCTGTCGGTGATCTCGTCCTCGTCTTCCATGACGCCGCCCAGCGCCACGTAGCCGCGCTCGATCTTGAGCTGCTCGGCCTCCTCGAACGAGCAGCCGAACGTCTGGGCGATTTCCTTGGTGATCGTGTTGCCCGCCACGGGAATCGACCGGTTGTAGATCTTCTCGCCCTCGATGAGAATCAGGTTCGTCGTCTTCGACCCGATGTCCAGCACCACGCTGCATCCGGCGAGCTGAGGCTGCGCAAAATGCAGCGCGTTCAGCACCGCGAGGGGCGACACGTCCACGACGGCCGCCTTCAGGCCGGCGGCGGCGACCGCATCGGTCACCGCGCGCACGCCGTCCAGCTTCGCCGCGACGATCATCGCCGCCTGGTCGCCGTCCGGCATCACGCCGAGGAACTGGTGGTCGCAGACGATCTCGTCGATCGGGAACGGCACGTTCTGTTCGACCTCGTAGTTGACGAGCTGTTCCAGCTTGGCCTTGTCCCCGACGGGCGGGAACTTCGCGAAGCGCGGGAACACCATCTGCCCGCCGAGCGAGACGACGAGCGGAGCGGGGCGGATGCCCGTCTCGCGCATGATCTGCGAGATGACCGGCGGCAGGGAGGCGGAGATGGACAACGCGTCGTTCACGTCCACCGTCTGCAGGTCGGCGCTGCCGTATGCGGTGAGCGTGAGGTTCCGCTTGCCGCTCAGCGCGTATTCGGCCAACGTGGCCTTCGACGCGCCGATGTTGAGTGTGAGGATGCGGGACATTTCTTAAACCTACTGGATGGCCTCGTAGTCGGCGTTGTTGACAAGATAGAACGGGGACTTGGAACGGTCGACGAGGCCCTGGCGGACTTCGATCAACGCCTCGCCCTTCTCTGGGCCCTTCTGGATTTTCGCGTTGATGATTTCATCGTTCGCCCACCATTCGGCCTTGTCCTTCGTCTCCTCGGTGAACTTGCCGGCGACGAACGGCTTGCCGATGTTGCTGAGCACCGTCTCGCCGTCGAGCAGCTTGCCGTCGTTCGTCACGATCTCGCAGGTGATCACCACCGGCTCGCCGTAGCGCTCGATGAACGACGGGGGCAGGCACACGCAGGAACGGTGGTCGCCTTCGGGAATGTTGACATAGCGCGTCACGAGCGTGTAGTAGACGTACGGCGGCAGGCGCTTCGCGGACTTCGACTTGTCCTTCTGCTTCGCCTTCGAGGTGTCGCAGAGCACATACCAGTTGACCGTGAGCTCCTCCGTCCAACGCTGCGCAGTGCGGTACGTCATGTCGTACACGCCCCACTGCCGCCGTCCCTTCGAGATGGGCTGGAGGCCGCCCTGCGCGGAAAGCGCGGGGGCCATGATCAAGGACTGCGGGCCGATGCTCGGCATCTGGCTGATCTTCACCTTCGCGTCCATCTTGTCCTGCGCTTCCTCGGCCGCCGACCGGGAACTGCCGCGGGCGTTCCGCCGCGACTGCGCGGAAACCGTTGCCACACACGCGCACGCAAGCGCGAAACAGAGAACTTTCTTGATCGTCATTTTTCTTCCTCCTTGGTTGGACGGTGATAATTGTATCATAAAACCTTCATCTTCGGCAAATCCTGAATGTCGACAACGCCGAGCACCCGCCCGGCCGCGTCGCAAACAGGGAGATCGTCGATGCGCCGCGTCTCGAAGACCTTCAGAAGGTCTACCGCGTAGGCATCATCGCGAATGAAGAGGGGTTTCGCTGTCATCACGGCCGAGACCGGCATGGCGAGCTTCAGCTCGCCGGCCGCAGCGATGCGGCGGAAATCGCCGTCGGTGAATATGCCGGCGAGCGTGCCGTCTGGCTTCACCACCACGGCCGAGCCGCCCTGCGCCTTTGTCATGGCGAGGAGCGTGTCGAGCACCGTGGTTTCCGGCGCCACCTTCGCGAAGTGGTCGCCCGTACGCATGACATCGGAAACCTTCAGCACGAGCGCCTTGCCGATCGCGCCCGCCGGGTGATTGAGCGCGTAGCGCTCCCGGTCGAACGACTGGACGTCGATCATCACCATCGCGAGCGCGTCGCCCATCGCCATCGTGGCCGTCGTGGAGTTGGTGGGCGCCATGCCGAACGGGCACGCCTCCTTGCCGCAGGGAATCTCCAGCACCACGTCCGCCAGCTTCGCGAGCGTCGACTCCGGATTGCCGACAATGGCCACCACCTTCAACCCGTGGCGCCGCACGGCGGGGATGAGGCGCACGACCTCCTCCGACTCGCCGCTGAACGACAACGCGAGCAGCACGTCGTCCGGTCCCGTCATCCCCAAGTCGCCGTGCATCGCCTGCACGGGGTTGAGGACGATCGAGTTGACGCCCGTCGACGCGAAGATGGCGCTCATCTTCTCCGCGACATGCAGGTTCTTGCCGACGCCCGACACAACGACCTTGCCCCCGCGCGCGAGCGCCTCCTGCATCAGCGCAATCGTGCGCGTGAAGGATTCGCCCAGCGAGTCGCGCGTACGCCGAAGCCCTTCGATCTCAACATCGAAGACCTCCTTCGCTCGCGCAATCTGTTGGTCGGTGGTCATGGTTCCTATTTCATTAAATGGTTAAATTGCTGGCAGTGGTTTTGCTGGGCTTTTTGATAATTTAACCATTTAACTATTTTACCATTTAATCGTCATTGCTTCGTCATTGCTTTGCTTGTGCTTGTAAAAGGGTCACGCAGATGGTGCCCACGATGTCCTCGGCGCTGCAGCCGCGCGAGAGGTCGTTCATCGCCTTCGCGAGGCCCTGCAGGTTCGGGCCGATCGCCACGGCGCCGCCGAGGCGCTGCGCGATCTTGTAGCCGATGTTGCCGGCCTGGAGGTCCGGGAACACGAACACGTTCGCGTTGCCCTGGATCGCGCCGCCCTTGTTCTTGAGCGCGCCCACTTCCGGGACGATCGCCGCGTCAAACTGCAGCTCGCCGTCCATCGCGATGCCCTTCTCGGCGAAGACGGGCTTCGCGAGCTCGACCGCCTTCTGCACCTTCTCGACGAGCTCTCCCGCGGCGCTGCCCTTCGTGGAGAAGCTGAGGAACGCGACGCGCGGCTCGTTGCCGGTGAGGTCGCGGTACGTCTGGGCCGTGGAGAGGCCGATGTCCACCAGTTGCTCGGCCGTGGGGTTGGGGATCACCGCGCAGTCGCCGAACGCGAGCACGCCGTCGCCCGACGCCGTGGGGGCCTTGAGGTCCATGATGAAGCAGCTGGAGGCGGTCTTCACGCCCTTCTGCGTGCCGAGCGTGTGGAACGCCGCACGCAGCATGTCGCCCGTGGAGGCGATGGAGCCGGCCACGAGGCCGTCCACGCGCCCGAGGCGCACCATCATGCCTCCGAAGTAGATGCGCTTCGTGCGGAGCGTTTTCTGCGCCGTGGCGAGGTCGATGATCTTCTGCTTCTCCGGCGGCTTGCGCGACTCCTTCGCGTTCCACGCCTCGAAGTACGCCTGCTCGAGCTCGGCGTCGCCCTGCGTGTAGTCGATGGTCTTGATGCCGTGCTCGGCCAGGCTCAGCCCGGCCTTTGCCTCGGCGGCCGCGATCTCCTCCGCCGTGCCGAGCACGATGGGCGTGCAGATCTTCCGGTCCACGCAACTGCATGCCGCCGTGATCACGCGCGCGTCCATGCCTTCGGGCAACACGACCGTGCCGTTGAGGGCCGACGCCCGCTCAATGATTTTCTCAATAGCCTTCACTTTGACTTTCCTTTTTCTTTAAATGGTTAAATTGTTAAATTGCTTTTCGCCTCTTTTCACCAATCTAACCAATTTAACCATTTAACTAGTTAACTTTTCAAAACAGCCACGGTCTCGCGGGCGATCATCAGCTCCTCGTTCGTGGGGATCACCACGACGGGGATCTTGGAATCCTTGGTGGAGATCACGCCCGAGGCGCCGAAGCGCACCTTGAGGTTCGCCTTCTTGTCGAGCTTCACGCCGAGCGCGCCGAGGCGCTTGACGATCTGTTCGCGCAGCTCGGCCGCGTTCTCGCCGATGCCGCCCGCCATCACGATGGCATCCGCGCCGCCCACGAGCGTGTTGTAGCCGCCGATGTAGAGCGCGGCGCGGTGGCCGAACGCCTCGAGCGCCTCGACGGCGTCGAGATCGCCCTTGTCCGCCTTCGCGAGTACGTCGCGCGAGTCGCCGCCCTGTACGCCGGCGAGGCCCTGGAAGCCGCTCTCCTTGTTGAGCATCTTGTCGAGCCTCTCCAAGGTGTAGCCCTGCTGGCCGAGGAAGAAGAGCACGCCGGGATCCACCGTGCCGGAGCGCGTGCCCATGATGAGGCCGTCAAGCGGCGTGAGACCCATCGTGGTGTCCATGCACTGTCCGTTCTTCACGGCGGCGATGGAGGATCCGTTGCCGAGGTGGCACGTGACGAGGTTGACCCGCTTGAGCGGCTTCTTGAGCCATGCGGCGGCCGCCTGCGTGATGTACTTGTGCGAGGTGCCGTGGAACCCGTACTTGCGGATGCCGAACTTGCGCGCGACGGCGCGCGGGATCGCGTACGTGTAGGCGCAGCCGGGCATCGTCTGGTGGAACGCCGTGTCGAACACGGCCACGTTGGGCACGCCCTTCGCGGCCTTCTCGCACGCCTCGATGCCCTGGAGGTTCGCCGGGTTGTGGAGCGGCGCGAGGCGCGCGCACTTCGCGATCGCCTTCTTCGCCGCCGCCGTGATTTTCGCCGGCTCGGCGAACGTCGCCGCGCCGTGCACCACGCGGTGGCCGATCGCGTCGATTTCGGCGAGGGACTTGACGACCCCGCACGCGGGATCGCACAGGACGGACATCACCGCGCCGATCGCCGCCACGTGATCCTTGAGCGGCATCTCGCGCACGATCTTCTCGCACCCCGTCTTCGTGTAGGCGAGGCGCGAGCCCGCGATGCCGATGCGCTCCACGAGGCCCTTGCAGAGCATCTGCTCGCCGCGCATGTCGAAGAGCTGGAACTTGAGCGACGAGGAGCCGCAGTTGACGACGAGTACCTTCTCGATTTTCTTTGCCATTTCTTGCGGCCGCGCCGGAGCGCGGCCCTCCCGTTTAGCGGATGATTGCCTTGAAGAACTTCGCCTCCGGCGCCTTTGCCTTTGCAGCGGACAGCTCGTCGGCCCCCACCTTCATGGTGGTCGTCTCGTTCGCGCGGATCGTGAACGACTTGACCTTCACCTCGACCGCATCGGCGAAGTCAAGCGTCTTCGCGCAGGAGAGGTACAGGTCCACGTCCGCCTCGGGTTTGGTGATCACCACGCTCTGTCCGCTCGCGGCGGGCGGCACGACGGTCCCAACGGCGATCTCGGCGCCCTTTTCAAGCGAGAAGGACGTGATCGTCACGACCGTGCGCTCCTCCGCCACCGGGGACTCCGGCGCGGCGGAAAGCAGGGCTCCGGCGGAGGCGATGGCGGCTTCGTCGGTTCCGGCGAGGATTGTGCTCATGAGCGACATCGCGGCATATCCGGCACGGCCGCCGCCCGCCTTCGCACCCAAATCCGTGTAGGCATTCACCGTCTCGGCGAGATCCGGATTCACACGCGTGAAGAATGTGTTGCCCGACGCTGGCGGCAGATCGGTCCCCAGCGATCTCACCTCGTACACGTCCGGGAATCCGTCGTTCTGGGAATCGACGTCTTCAAGATAGATGTCCGCCACCGGCGATTCTGCGCCAGCCACCACCTTGTACGCACGCGGCGTGTACGGGAATTTGACGGCCGACACGTTGGAATCGCCACGCAGGACGTTCGCGATAGGCGCATCGACCGCGCCTACGTAGCACCCATACCCCCACGACTCCCACTCATCCCTCACGCAGTTGCCATTCGAGTCAAGGTAGGCCCGCACGTAGTACGTACCCGGCGGCACACCGCGGATGATGGCGTTGACGACAAGAGCGTTCGTCGTTGCCACATGATTCACGTTCGTCACCCAACCCTCGCCGACGGGCATGCCGCTGAAGTCAGGCGTCGTGAACGCCTGCACGCGGAAGATTTTCTTCACGGACTGGGGCAGTCCGTTATTCGTGCCCCCCGGGCCAAAGTACTTCACGCGGGCGTAAATCGTGCCGTAGCCGCTCATCCCGTTCTGCACGCCCGACGCCTCCAGGCGGAACGGCTGTTTCGCCTCCAACTCGGGCACGTTCACGTCCGTAAACTTGGCGTCGAGCATCGAGACGGACCACTGGTAGTTGTTCGTCGTCGCGAAGATGTAGCCAAGCGGCGTGGGCGTATCCGCATAAATCGGAGCCGCCCAGGAGTACACGCCTTTCGGATCGCGCGCCGGAGCCTGTTGTACCCCAGAGTCATAAACCATTGTCGAGCCATTCGCGTCCCAGACACGCAGACGGAATGCCGGGTAATCCTTATTGATCGTGTTCGGATGCCGCCATTGGAACGTCGGCTGTCCACTGTAGATCGTTCCCTTCGGAGAAACGGGTTCGCACGGCGTCTGCGCGCCGAGACCGCCAACCTCAAACTTGTTCTGGAAGAGCGTCGAGAGGTTGTTGTTCAGCTCGTTGGGCGCCACCGTTCCGTCACCCACGACCAGGCGATAGGTTACGTTCGTAATCGCCGCGTAGTCCAAGCCCATCTCCTGGGCGCGCGTCCCAAGCGTTCCCCAGTCCAGATCAAGCGACCGCTCCAAAACGTTCTTCTCGGAGAAGATCGGGTTGACTTGCGGGTGCACAATCGTGTCGAGAACCGCCTGCGAGGCGCTGACCGACCTTCCGTTGAGAGCCTCGTTGATCTTCGTGCGTACCACGCGCAGGCGAACATCGAGTTCCGTCGACATTGGCATGTCCGTCCCCGCAAGGGCGGATGCGACATTCGGTCCGCCCGGATAACCGACCGAACCGCGGTCGTTGAACGCGCGCTGCGACTCGAAGTCGTTTGACGCAAACGCATTCGCCAAGTTGATGCGGTACATCTGCGGCGCCACTTCGGTCAACTCCACCGTGAATTCGGCCCCGGCCCAGCCAACGTCCACGTTCTTCGCCACGCCGTAGGGCTCGCCCGGCGTCCACTTGTTGTCGCTGTTTTTGTCAAGGTAGGCCACGAACATGTTCTGGCCTTCCCGCACATAGCCGCGCGACTTGAACGTGGCGGAGTTCGGCAGACTATCCACCAAGCTCAGCGTGATGAGCGAATTACCGACGGGCACCTCGCTTTCCCACTCAAGATACACGTAGGATGTTGCGAGGAGGATGTTCGGGTCGCTGTCATTTTGACTGCCCGTGGAACCGCTCTTGACGATACGCACCTCACCCTGAAGCGCGGTAAAGTCAATGCTGATCTCGCCGGTTCTGTAATTGATCGTTCCAACCAAAATGCCCCCACTCAACATCCTGGCCACGATCCTGCTGGTGGCGGCGGTGGTGTCCTCGTCTTCCAGTATCTCATGCCACTCGGCATTCGAAAGCGCTCCGTATGTCTTGTTTGTATACGACCCCGTCCACCAGTTGGGATCCTTGAAGTAGACCTTCACGGAACCTGGCCTCACCGAGCCGGGCCCCAGGGTCTGCTTCCACACCGTGTTCGGGTTGAGTCCGATGTACTTCTTAAGCGTCGCAGAAGTCCCCGAGGCCCACATCGCGTCCGGGATGTCGGCAGAGCTCTTCGAGTAGGCCTCCACGATGACTGGATAGCGCAACGTATCCTGCCGGTTGTAGACGATCGTCGCCTTGATCGTCGGAATCGGGTATTGCGCCACAATGAAGCCGTCGATTGCGTTTTCGCTCTGAAGCGACGGATCCGTGTTCGCGCGGCACTCGGCGAAGTTGCTCCAGCCGTCCTGGTCTTCATCCTTCTGGGCGTCAAACTCATAGCGTGAAATGTAGCGCACGTCGTACTGGTCTTCCCACAGATCCTCCATCATGTCGTGGTCGGAGAACATCTCGCCGAGGTAGAGGTTGCCCACGCGCAGGAAGTAGTCGGGCACGGCCTGACCGAGCGAGTGCGGCATCGACGGGTTGACACGCGGGAAGCCGTAGTTCACGAAGCACTCGCCGATCAGGTATTCGGCGTAGTTCGAGAGGCCGTCGCCGTCGTCGTCGTCCAAGGCGGTCTTCACGCCGTAGAGGTTCTCCCACCAATCGGGAAGACCGTTGTTGTTCGTGTCCGTCTGCGTGCGATAGGCCGCGTCGATCGTCCCGTCCGGCAGCATGCCGCGCGCGAGGTCGCGCAGATAGGCTTCACGCGCCGTCATCGTCACGCCGTTGTAGACGACCTCCGAATCCCAGGCGAAATCTTCCGCCGCGCCGTAGTCGCGCACGGCCACGGCTTCCCACCAGTCGGGGATGCCGTCGGCGTCTTCGTCCTCGGTAGCGAGTTCCCACGCCGTCGCGGCGCCGTCACCGTCCCACATCTGCGCCGCGCGTTTTGCAAACGCGCCGCCGAGCGGAACGAGGTCGGAGCACCCCACGAGGCCCGTGCGCGCGTCGAATTGGCACCGATTGTACAGTTCGCGGCAGGCGGCGGGCTCCGTGTCGTACAGCAGCCGAATGGCGCTCCGGTGGTACGAGCGATCGCCGACGTAGTTCTGATATGGATACGGATTCGCCGAGTTGGGGAACAAGATCCTCGGATCGTCCGCCGTGGAACCGGGGAGGATCTCCGAGACGTACGCGACGCCGCCGAGATACTCGCTCCAGTACCAGGAGTCGCCCGCAGAGCCGTCGAGGAACGGCAGATGCGCGCACGTGTTCGGGATCCACGGCACGATGTAGTAGTTCCGGTACACCGTGCTGCCCACCGTGTCCTTCAGGCCGTACCACCAGCCGCAGAAGAGGCCGCCGGGCACCACGTCGCCGTCCACACGCACGTTGTCGACCACTTTCTTCGAGAACCCGACGGGTTCGTGCGCCACGGACGCCGCATCCGTCCCGCCGTAGAGCGTCTGGAAATTGTAGTGCATCACGAGTTCCGCCGGCAGATTCGGGTAACCGTCGTTCTCGTTACGCGTCCCGTTCCGGCGCCAGGAGTCGTAGACCTCCTCGCGCAACGCCTTCACGTCGGCGAAGGAGAAGCGCTTCCCCATCGAATCGTGAAGCTGCTCGCCCGTGCGCACGTCGTCCCACACGCGCACTTCGTCAATGTAGCCAGCGTAGAAGGAGTCGAAGTCGGCCCACGTGGTCTTATTCATGTCCGTCGCGGGCTTGAGCTGGAGAGCGCTCTTGGTCAAGGCCCGGGCTCCCAACACCAAGGCGGAGTCCTGCACTTCGTAGCCGTTGACCAGCACGGGGAACGCCGCGTTGTCGGGCACGGCGTCCTGCGCGGTCACAATGATGCCGTTCGCGGGAATCAGCGACGTCTGGAACATGCCGGACATCTTGCCGTTCACATAGATGCGCAACTCAGAGCCGTTGTAGGACAACGCCACATGCGTCCACTCGCCGGCCACCTGCGGGAAGATGGAGACGACCTTCGGCGAACTGTCGCCCGATCCGGTTTCGATGGCGTCTGTCGTGTCGAACTGACCGTAGAGCCGGGCGTCCGCCGTCAGGCCGATGCGGAAATTCGCACGGATCTTGGAGACGTTGTTCGAGAGCGTGTCCGGCGTGCAGTTGATAGCGCGCTCGAGGATCACCTGTTCGCGCGAGACGTCCTCGGGGCAGATCCACGCCTCGACCGTGAAGCGCTTCAGCAAACCGTACTCGACCGCCAACTCGCGGCGGAAGGCGCTGTTGTAGGAAAC
Source organism: uncultured Lentisphaerota bacterium (assembly GCA_900320225.1). Lineage (GTDB taxonomy): Bacteria > Verrucomicrobiota > Kiritimatiellia > RFP12 > UBA1067 > RUG572. The sequence continues at coordinate 16,145 of ONRL01000015.1, read as the reverse complement.
GGCTGCCGAGTTCGCGCCAGGGAACCAGAGCGCCTGACGGCGGTCCGGATCGGAGAAGTTGAGCGGATCGCTCGCGACCATCGCGGTCGTCGTACGCTCGGAAAGGTCGTTCAGGCCGTCATGGTCCGTGTCGTAGCCCTCGTTCTCCTCAAACGAGAACATCCAGAACTTCTGGTCCGCCGCCGAATCATCCGTGGAGTTCCAGTTCCAAGGATAGGCGCCGGTCGCAAAGTCGGGCATCATCGCGTCGGGATCCATCTGGTAGTACTGGACCGTGTAGCTCGCCTTGGCCGGAGAGGAGGAGTCCGTCATCCACAACGGCGTCGGGTCCGTGTGCATGGGCATCGGCGTGGCGAGATTCACGAGAAGGGCCTCGTCGCTGTTGATCGCGCCGTCGCCGTCGGCATCGGCCTGGGGCGTGCCCATCATCCACGGATACTTCATCGCGTCGTAGGGCGAGTTGCCGTCACCGAACGACGGCATCATCGGCCAGCCGGTCCAGGCGTTGCTCCACCAGCAGACGTAACCTCCGTAGGCTTGGGCGATCACGTCGAACACGATGTTCCCCGACGACGGATCGCCGACGCTGCCGAGGAGCGGGTTAAGGCCGTGGAAGATCTCGTAGTAGTCGTCCATGCCGTCACCGTCCGTGTCGAACATGCGCGGATCCGTGGAGCAGTACCGCCCCGCCTTGTAGACATCGCCCAGGGAGAACTGCGGACGCAGCATCACGCGGTAGCCGTGGTCGTCGTAGTTCACCTTCTTTTTGGAGTAGGTGTTCTGTGCCACGAGGTCCCACCCATGCGGCGGACGCGCGAAGTAGCCGAGTTCGCGGAACTTCCAGGCGCCCGTCGCCGGGAAACCGGCGGCCTTCACCTTCGCGTAGAACGTCTCGCCGTCCATGACGTTCATCGGCACGAACGCGAAGAACTGGCGCGACTTCGGCGTGCCGTCGGGCATCCACTGGCCCATGAGCGGCGTGTCCTTGTCGTCGTAACGGAGATGGCGCAGGGACTGCACGAGGTATTCCTGGAAGTTCTGGAGCCCGTCATGGTCGAAATCGAAGTTGCGCTTCGTGCCCGTGTAGGGGTCGACGTAACGCATGTTCGTGAAGGCATCGCCCGTCTGCACGGCAGATTCCATACGGGAACCATGCGTTCCGTCCATACCGCCCGTGATGTAGGGCTGTACAGCCTTCGCGCCGGCCGCTAAGCCGTCGGACCTGCGGAACAGCCTGACAAAGCCCTCGTCAAGATTGATCGTATCGGGCTGACCGTCGGCGTTGAACACCACACCCGCGAAGTCATGCTCCCATGCATCGGGCAACAAGTCGCCATCGGTATCGACCGTACACGGGTTCAAGCCGCCGCCGCGGATGCAGATGGTGCCGTCATCTTCCTCCGGCTTGCCCTCATTTGGACCGTAGATGAAGGTATAGTCATGGAGGAGCCCGTCATTGGACCCCAAGTTGCCGTAGCGGAACGCCGCCTTCCACGACTTGCCTTCGTCGTCGTCTTGAAGGCCGTCGCCATCGGTATCGCCATTCCACGGATTGGTCGGGAAGAACTTGTTGTACCATCCGCGGTCATTGCCCGGGTGGTTGGCGTAGATCGTCAGCGCGCCCACGCCGTTGGTGGCGAACAGATAGGCGTCGCAGGAATCGGTGCCGGCGTATTCGGCCACGAGACCGAGATTGTCGCCGTCCTGGTCCTTAAGGTCAGCGGAACCGCCCGAGTTCGGGTTGTGGCCCACATAGAGCTCCCAGCCGTCCGGAACGCCGTCCTCGTCCGTGTCGGAGCCATGGTTCGTGCTAGAGTACGTGGTCGGCGTCGAGGTTGCTTCGCCCGAACCTTCTTCCGAACCGTTGGAATCAGGCGTCGACGCGCCGAGATTGCCATAGGTCTTCTCCTCGTACGGAACGTTCGGATTCGTCGTGCCGAGGGTAAGCACATCCGCCAACGTCTCCTTCCGGCTCGCAACGGCCGCCTTGTCCCTCGAGACGGAATAGGTCTTGTCCGTGTCATCCGCCGGATTCACCTTCGTATGCAGCGGACGCGTGTTGTAACGGTACTTGAGGAGGAGATACTCGTGAAGCGCTGTGAACTTCGTCGTGTTGATGGCCTTGCCGGTCTCGCCGGCATACTTCGCCGAGGACTTCGACACGTTCCAGCGGTCCGCCACATAACCCTCACCGTTACTGTTCCAGCCCGTGCGCGGATCGTAGCCGTACTGGGCGTAGACCTGGTCGTGTACGAGACGGATATGCTGGTTCGTGAGGGCGACCACGTTTTCCTTGAGGGCGGCGTAACGGGCGCTCTCTGCACCTTCGTCCTCATTACCCTCTTCTTCACCTCCCTGTTCTTCGCCGCCATCTTCTCCCTCTTCCTCGGCAAATCCATTCGCCTTGAGGACGGCGGCCAAGTCGAGCCTGTCCATCTTGTCCACATCGGGCACTGGCTTTTCACCGGCCCAATTGTTCTTGAGCGTCGGACGGTTCACCGGCGTCCACGGCGAGGTATCGTTGCCGTAGCGGTACACCTGCACGCCGGAGACGGTGCCGGTGGCAGCCTCGAGGATCACCGAATTCTTGGCGTCCACGAAACCATAACCGTTGTTCGGCAAGGCCCAGTGCTCGGTGACTTTGTTCGTCGTAAAGGTCAGGATGGCATAGTCTTCCGTGAGGTCGACGAGTGCCATGAAGTCGCCGTCGGGGTTGGCGTCCGCGTCCTTCTTGAGCGGATCGAGGCCGCGGAGGATTTCCCAGAGGTCGCTCATGCCGTCGCCGTCGGAGTCCCAGTGCACGGGATTCGTGCCGGCGGCGAGTTCCTCCATGTCCGTGAGACCATCGCCGTCCGTGTCGCGCCTCAAGTCATCGAACTTCTCGGCCTTCACAGTTGGGTTGAACGCAGCGGCGATCTCATCCGAGGTGATCAGCACGCCTTTCGCGATGTTGTCAAGCGTGAACTTCTCGCCCTCAAGACGCTTCCAATCCTTGCCGTCCATCCAGCCGACCGTGGACAGGTACCAGAAGTAGTACTCGTAGCCGTCCGGGAATCCGTCATGGTCGGTGTCGTCAATGGTTGGGTCGGTGCGGTTCTCGGGAATCCAGGCGTTTTCCTTGTCCAGGCCCGTACGCCAGTTCGCGACATGTTCCGCGTTCGTCGGGTCGACCGGCCAAATGAACTCGTGGATGTTGAGCTTCTTGTTCATGTAGACGATCGCGTTCGACTCGGCCGGCGAGAACGTCGGTTCGGAAACCCATGCGCCCAGGACGTTGTAGTTCAGGCCATCGTTCACCACGCGGTAGTTGAGGTTCCGGTCAAATCCGCGGATTTCCAGTTCCGCCGTGAACGGCTCGCCCACCGTCGTCCAGGAGTCCGCCGTGATGAGGATGTTGCCGGTCGCCATCGAATCGGCGGGGAGGCGATCCCCGTCGCCGTTGAATTCCGTGAGCAGCTGCTTGACGTCCGCCGCAGACGACGTGTCGCCGCCGTCGCCGCTGCCCGTCGCAAATGCGTACAGCTTGCCACCGTCATAGGTGCGATCGACGGCGTACTTGTCGGGGATGCCGTCCTGGTTGATGTCGCCCATGTTATCCGTATGGAGGTATTCCTTCGAGAAGATGGCTTCGAGCACAGTCGGCGAATAAGTCTCAAGATCCTCCTCGTATTCGGGAAGCTTGACGGGCTGCTGTCCGTTGGCGATGTTCACGCCCTTGGCCTCGACGGCCGGGAGGAAGTTCAGCAATGAACCCGTGTAGCCGCCATTGCCCTCGCCGGACTCGTTGAGAATCCAGCAATAGAAGAAACTGTCGAGCCCCTTGAGTTCCCTCGACGTGTAATAGGGTCCGTACGTACCGGATATGAAGTGGGCGCCGTACCTGTCGATGGCGATGTCCGGACCGGGCTGCAGCGAACCGTTATCAACGTCGCCCACCTTATAGCCGTGCGCAAAGACGTTCGCCTCTGGCGCCGTGGGGTCGTAAGTGTACTTGTGGATGAAGTTGGTGAAGTTCACGACGGCGCCATCGGACCACACGCGGCCATCTCCTAGACCCCGCGCGCCCGTATAGAGGCTTGAGAGCTGCGAGAGATGGCCGTCCCTGCCGCTAAGCTGGTCTGGCTGGCGCGGGTAGATGAACAACGCCTTCGACGGAAGCACATAGAACCTCCATCTCGTCTGCTCCAATGCGCCCCCGTCCTTGTCCTCAACGAGCAATGTAATCTCCTTCGGGCCGGAGTACTTGAAGGAGAAGCTCGGGGATTCTCCGTGGTAAATCACGTACTGGCCTACGCCGTTGGGCACCGAAATCTGTTCTTCATAACGCTCACCCTCGCTTGACGCCCATGTCAGCTTCAAGCCCGCGGCGAAGTCCGCGGGGACGTCCTGCACGTCGTACTTGATGGTGAAGGACTCGTTCTCGGCCTTCCGCACCTCGTTCGTGCCCGGACGGGTCAGGACTTCCGGCGGGAGGTTCAGGATCTTCACCTTCAGCGTGCCGCCCGCATAGAGGTTCGTCCACGCCACGCCGTCCGAATTCTTCGTCGTATTCGTCACGACGGCGTTGAGAATATAGCCCTTGCTGAAGCCCAACGCCGTGCCGTCAAGTTCCTGGAAGTAGACCTCCGCCTCGGTTTTGTTTCCACTTGAACCACCGAAATTGACGTCGTAGGAATCAAGGACGGGCAGGGGGTAGGCGGCATCCGGATCTGCGCGGCGCACGTCAATGTGCACGGTGATTTCCTCTGGCGGCTCCATCGTGAGGTTCACCTTGATACAGCCCAGATCGTCGATGGCGTCTTCGTAGAAGCTATTCAGGCCATTGTAAGGCGTAAGCGTAACGGCCGGCTTTTCGTCCACGACGAACTTGAACTTAAACTCGGGGCCCCAGGTTTCCTTGCCGTTGGAGATCATGTCCTTGTCGCGCATGGACACGGTCGCGGTCCAGGTGCCCGCCTGATTAAACACGTTGGTGAGCGCCGTCTCGTAGGGCGAACCGTTTACCTTAAACTCCTGACGCGTGCTGCCCAACACGAACACCCACTTTGTGACGAACGTTTTCGAGTTGTCGCTGTAACCGTTTTCCCTGTCGCCTTCAAGATCCAGGCGAGAGGGCTCGGAAGTCTCCGCCGTGAAGATCTTCGACACGCCCAATGAGGCGTGGGCGTCGATCACGAAGCCGCTCTCGGTCTCGACTGCGGGAAACCCGCTCATCGAGGCTTGCGTGACCGACGGGACCACGTTCGTGACGGTGAAGGTAAAGCCCTGCGAGCTCCAGGCGGACACCGTGTACCCCTCGTCCCAGCTGGGCGCCGAACGCACGTAGATGTCATACCCCATCCGCTCGTTCCTCGCCTTGTTGTTGTCAAGGAGGTACATCGTAAACGGTCCTGCGGTCGGATCGCCCGGATAGACGGCGACGCCTCCCTTCCAGTCATTGTAGGCATCAAGTTCGAAATCGGCGCACTCCACGCGGTTGGAGGAACTGTCATTCCGCGGCACGAAGAAGACATAGCCCAACGGTTCGCCATTTGGCATCGAGAACCCGTCCTCGCCAAAGCTAAGCGTGACAACCTGCTGCGGGTTCTCATCGTCTTCCGCGAAGGAGCTGCTGGTGACGGTTGCCGTCACCTTCTTCTGTGCCTTGACGTGGACGATTGCCGTCTGAACCTCGCTCGACTTCCCGTCAAAGTTCTTCACCCAGTACTTCGCCGTGAAATTATCAGCCGCCGAGGCATTTGGACGCGTATAAGTCACGGAGAAGGTCAGGTCGCCCGACGCGGTAGGCACGAGATTCGTAATCACGACGTCTGGCGTCGTCCCCCCCTCCCGACTCCAGTACACCGTATACACGCAGGGGGGCTGCAACTCGCCGTAGGCGTCCGCGACGTTGATCGTCACTTCCTTCGGGGTGTTCGCCTCGACGTCCGGGATGTAGAGATCGCGTGTCGTCACTTCCGGCGTGCTGCGCTTCAGGAACAACGTGGCGGACTTGAACTTGCCCGTGAAGAAGGCGCGCGCCGTCGCGTCGAGGCGATTCGTGTCCACTTCCACGATGAGACCGTTCTCCGTGTCGACCGTGCCGCGGTTCGCGTACATCCACAGCGACCGCGTGGCGAAGGTGGACCCGGGGGGCACGGTCAACCAGTCGTCCCAGGAGAGATTGTCGTTCTCGCGTTCCGTCGACATTCCCACGTATTTCCGGACATCCAGCGCGGGATCGTCCTTCACCGACACCTTGATCGGGATCTTGAGTTCGTCGTCGCCGGACCACTCCTCGGAGAGCGTCACGTTCACGGACACGGGCGCACGGGCAGAGTCGGCATTCGCCGTCGCTTCGGCCTGTACATCGTCGTTCACCTTCACGTCGATGCCGGGGGGCAGGGGATCGGTCACCTGAATGGTGCGCGTGAGGAAGTTCGTGATGAGGTAAACTCCCCGATAGATGTTCGTGGGCGTGGCGGAGAGAAACACCTGCGCCGTCTGGCCCGACGTGCCCGTTGCCTTGATGTTGAACGGCACGCTCGTGTCCCCGGCGTAGATCTGAACCTTGCGATACACCTTGCCCGTTTCGTCGGGATCGGTCTCGATGACCCTTCCGCCACTCACGATCTCGGCAATGTTCGTGTTATCCGTCCAAATGTAAAGGTCCATCGCCCTGGCGGCGCCACCGTCAATCGTAATCGTGGGGGGAAGCGGCTCGACCGTGGTCGACCCCTGTGCGACGGTCCGCCAGATGGTGTTCGCAGGCTTGTCGGCGTAGTTCTGGTCAAAGTTGATCGCCTGCACATAGACACCCGACACGCTCAGGTCGGGATCGAAGAATTCGTAGTTTCTACCGCCAATCCACGAATTCCACGTCCGCAAGGGGGGCGTGAAATCAGGATCGTCGAGAAGATTCGACGGACCAAAGGCGAAATCCGCCGTCTTCGTCCGCGTCTCGTCCTTGAGCGCCCATTTGACGGGCTGCTCGTTGTTTTTCAAATAGTACTTTTCGGAGCCTGTCGCAGGACCGGTTCCCGACTCGTTCGCGAACTGGAGCGGCAACGCCAGGTCGCCGGCCTGGATCGTGTATTCGAACACGAGATCCGTGTAGTGCCTCTCCTCTTGACCTTCCCCCGCGTATATTACATCGGCAAGCCAGTCGGAGAGCGAACCCTCGTTGACGCACTTGGCCTCACGGACCTTTCCGATGCCGCCCATCCACAGACCCAAGCACGGCTTGTTGGCCGCGAGCTGCTGCAACTGGTCCTCTGTCTCGTTGCCCGTCAGGTGTCCGGTGTACGCGAAGGACCAGGGATTCGTGTAACCAGGATTGGCAGTCGTCTCATTCCAGTCGAGGTTGACAAGGCGGAACGTGATGCGGATCGTGTCGCCGACCCTCAGCGGTTTGGCCAGGGTTCCGCGATCATTACCGTCCGCATTGACGACCTCGACCGAACGTATCTTACCCGTTTGCAGGGCCGAGGCCGACTGGGGCACAGCACATAGCAACGCTGCGAGGAGCGTCGCGCAGATGCCAATCGTTTTTTTCGTCTTCATGTTGAACCGCCTTCCTTCTTGGTAAATCATTTCTCCGTTGCGGCCGCGCCCCGTGCGTGGCCGCCGGTCGTTTTACGTTGCATGTGATGGGCGCGGATCAGTTCCTGCGCCTTTGAAAAATCCTTCGCCGCCGCCTGACTTTCCGCGCGCGCATGCTCCAATTCGCGGTATTCGCGGTCCGCCAGCGGATCCTCCCCGATCTTGGCCCGCACCTGCTTCGGCGTGGCATTGGACGGCAACGCGGCGCGCGCGCGGTCTTCCATCGCGCGCAGACGCGCGTTCACGCGCGCAAGCATCTCCAGCTTCTTCTTCCGGTCGGCCATCGTGCCCTGCAACTGCGCCTGGTACGCCGCTTCGTCCGAGGACGACGCGGCCGGTTGCACGGCAACGGGCGCCGGCGCCGCCTTCTCGGGCGCGCGGTCGCAACCGGCCGTACACGCACACAGAACCAGCGCAACCGCCAGTCCGCACGCGGAGGTGAAGATGTCACTCGTTCTCGTCACTTCGGATCCTCTTTGTCAACAACGACCTTGTAGAACTTCTTGGACTCTGTGGGCTCAAAGGTTATGGCAAGGTCGACCTCGCCGTCTGACACCGGGCACACGAGCCCGTCGCCCTTGTAGCCGGTCTGCATCTTCTCCACCGTGGCCCACGGACCGGCCAGCTCGTTCGCCGCGTAGAGCGAGTAATAGTACCCCTTGAAACCGTTCGCGATCTTCGCCTCCACGGTCAACGTGCCGTCGGCGTTCGAGTAGATGGTGAGCAGCGGCACCCCCTCCGGCGGCACCGGCACGAGATCCTCATCGCTGGGCTCGTCTCCGCCCGGTTCTTCTTCCTCTTCCAGGATTTCCTGCTCCCAAACCCACACGAGAGTGATGTCGGAGGAGATCGTGATACTCGCAACCGGGCCCTCGTGAAGGGAACTGTCGTCATCCCCTTCGGCAATCCAACCGATGCACCGCCACACGCCGCCCGTCGAGTCCTCTACGGTACGTGGCACGGAGAAACCCGTCTCCGTCCGAATGACCGGCACCTCGGCGGATTTACCGTCGGCAATGGTGATGGGGCTTCCCGGCACGCCAACGACGGTGGTCTCCGGCACCGTCACCGAGGGCACGAGGGCAAAGGGCAGGAGGGCACCGCCGTTGCCGTCGTCCACAACCACAAACGACTTGACCTCCACGTTTTTCGTCTCGGACGACGTATAGGCCGAACTGTCTTTATCGAACCATGCCTGAAACCACGCCGGCGCAAGCGCCTCCGTCACCAGCGTCGGACCCGCCACCGCAACGCCGTCCACCTTGAGGTAATTTCTGCCATCTCCGCCGGTCCAACTCCACAGATAATAGTTCTTCGCCGTGTTGGGCACGGCTTCGAACGTCACCCGCTCGCCGTAGGGATACCAGCCGCTCCCCGGCGTCACCGCGTTACCGTCATCCCAGCCTTTGCTCTTCGCAATCGGCTCCACCTTGATGTAAACCGCGTTCGTCGCCACCGACCAAATGAGCGAGATCGTCTCGTTGGTATTCACCGTGAACGTGGCCGTCGAACCGCGTCCTTTCCGCGTCACGCCCGTCGTCTCGTTCGTGAGCGTCCATCCCGAGCAGGCCAGCACCACGCCCACCGTCTCGTTCGTGAGCTCGGACGCCGACGTCACCGTCACCGACTGCCCGTCCGTAAACGCGTTCACGTACGTGGCCGCCGCCGGCGTCTCCTCGACCGTATTGGTGGCTCCCTCGTAGGAAATCGTGAACAGCGGCTCGCCGGCCGCGAACGTGGGCGCCACGATGCTGAGCACGGTGTTGCCCGACCGGCGCTGGTAGAGGTCCCAGCCCACGTCGAGAACCGTCTGCACGGTCGCCTGCAGGCCCGCGAGGTCCTCCTCCGCGTCGAAACGCCATTCGTAAGTCAACATGCCGTTGGAGGCGAGCCAGCGGTCGTTCGCGTCCATCTCCTGCGGCAGGAACACGCCGACGGACGGTGACACGTCGCCGGCCGAGGACTGGGCGTCGCTGTAAACGTAGACGAACCGGTTCGTGAAGTCGTCCGTGTTGTCCTTGTCGAGCGCGTAGATGTAGTCGAGCACGGCCTGCGTGTTCGTGCTGCCGCCCGAACCGCTCACGCGGAGAACGGCCTTGTTCTCGGCGAGCGCCGCGTCGATCGCGTCCGCGAGGTTGAAACACACGGTCACGTTGAGGAGCGGCCACGGCATGAGCCAGTCGGGGAGGGCGTCCGTGAGTTCGTCCCCGTCCGTGGATTCGGCCGCCGCCTCGCCAATCGTGTACGTGGCCACCTTGCCCATGCACTCAAGCGTGCCGCCGGCCAGCGAGGCCGGCACGCGCGTGGCGAAATACCCGTTCCCGTCGGCATGGATCACGCGCGTCTCGCCATTCGTGTCCACCACGCCCGGCATCGAGATCGCGACGCCGCCCATGTTCACCTGGCCGACGACCGGCACGATGTCGTCCGTGTCGTAGCCGATCATCGTCACGACGCCGTTCACGACCTCGGAGAGATAGCTGGAGCCGCCCTCGGTGGCCTTCGTGTCGATGTACGGCAGCGCATACCAGGCGTCGCCCGAGCCGCCCCAGCCCAGGAACACGCGCACGCGCTCCACGCCATCCGCGTCAATGCCGTAGCCGCAGGCCACCACCGCGTGGCTCTTGATGCTCATGCCCACCGGCACGCCGGCCCAGCACTGCGCGTAGATCAGCTTGCGCATCTGCTCCTCCGTGGGGTTGTCCGTGAAGGAGACGTAGCGCGCGTTCTTGAATCCGAAGTAGTCCGTGTACGCCGGGGCGACTTCGCTCGTGAACGCGCCGGACCCGCTGCCGTCCAGCATGTCCCACATCATCCCCACGCCGACGCCCGCGTCGTAGGCGACGCGGCCGAGCATCTCGCGCTGATCGAGGGAGAGCTCGTTGTAGTCCGCGCGCTTCGTGCAGTTGGTGAAGAGGTTCCAGTCGTACGTGCCGCCGATCGTGGCCGCGTCTTTGCCGAAGGTTTCGCTGTAGGGACGGTCGTGGTACCGGCAGGCCGGGTTCGCCACGCCGCTCGGGCAGTTCGTGACGCCGAAGAACTGCATCATCGCCGCGGCCGCCGTCGCGACGCAGCCGCACACCGCGTGGTTCGGCGTGTAGTAGTTGTAGCAGTAGCCGCCGCCGCCCGAGCTCTGGCTCCAGTGCGTGAAACGGCCGTTCTTCTCGAAGCCGTCGACGACGTTGATCTGCACCTTGATCTCCTCGACGGCGTCCTTCACGCTCATGAGCGACGCGCCGCCGCCCACGACGGTGCCGTCCGAGACGAGCTTCTGCCATTTCGCGCGCTCCGTCTCGGCCCACGCCTGCGCCTCGGCCGAGCCAGACGACGCGGAGAGGAGCGACGCGCCCGAGGACGACGCCGGATAGAGGCCGAGGAAACGGAGTCGCTTGCGGATGTCGCCCGTGAGGATGCCGCGCAGCGGATGCGTGGCGGGAAGTTCGCCCGACGGATCTTCTTCAAGCGCCGCGATCACGGGCTCGATCTCCGTGAACGGCGCCACGATCAGGCAGCCGCCGCCCGACATCGACACCTGGTGCCAAAGCACCGTCTGCGCGGCGTTCGTATCGCTCACGGAAACGACGTTCGTCGCCACGCCGCCCGCGCCGAACGCGGCGTTGCGCGCCGCCCACGCGTTGGCGGCCGCCATCGCCATCTCGGACGTAACCTTGTCCGCGCGTGCGACACACGCGAACAACACGGCGACAAGCGCCAAAATAAAGCTCTTCTTCATCGGTTTCTCCGTCCTTTTCAGACAAGCTCAAGCGAGGGAAGTGTACACTTCCCCGAAAACCTGCACGAAATTATACACGGAATCCGTGCGAAAGCAAATGAAAAAATTCAATTTCTTGCAAGAAAATTTCCGGACCGCTTTTCCATGAAGGCACCGTCGCGATACGCCACCACGCCGTTCACGAGCACCGTTTCCATGCCTGCGGCGAATGCATGTGGTGACATATAGGTGACATTCTCGCGGAAATTTTCCTCGCGCCACACGGCCAGATCGGCGTATGCGCCGGGCCGGACGACGCCGCGGTCGCGGATGCCGAAGCGCGCGGCGGGAACCGAGGTCATGCGGCGCACGGCCTCCTCGCGCGAACAGATGCGCGCGTGCCCCTCCACGCGGCCCGTGAGCAGACGGAAGAAGCGCGGCATCGTGCCGTAGGCGCGCGGATGCGGGTGGTCCTTGCCGAGCGGCCCCCACGGCGCGCGCAGCGAAGCGTCGCTCCCCGGGACGACCCACGGCCGCTCCAGGATCTTCTGCAGGTTCCCCTCGCTCATGCCGAAGAAGAACGCGCCCGTGCGGCAGGCGTCGGCGCTAAGGATTTCGCAAATGATCGTGCCAGGGGATGCGGGCGCGGAGGCCCGCCATCCCGAGACCAACTCATTTATCCTTTTGCCGCTACATGTGCGGGTCGCGGGGGACCACGTGCCGCCGATCATCACGGTGGACCAGTCGCGGTCCTGCGCGTCGATCTCCGCGGCGATGCGCGCGCGCGTTTCGGGATCGGCGAGGCGTTCGATCTCCGCCGCCACGCCGCCCTCGCCCGCCCAGTCGGGAAACACCACGTCGAGGTCCGTCCCCGCCGCGCAATAAGGATAGCGGTCGCTGCCGAGCAGCTCGCCCGCGTCGACCGCGTGCTGGATCTTCGCGAGCACGCCGTCGATCTTGCACCAGTTGCGCTTCCCGCTCGTCTTGAGGTGCGAGATCTCCGCGCGGATGCCGGTGGCGCGCACGAGGGCAAGCACCTCGTCGATCGCCTCGTCGATCGCGTCGCCCTCCGAGCGCATGTGCGTGGCGTAGAACCCGCCGCGCGCCGCGGCCACGCGCGCGAGCGCCGTCACCTCGGCGGCGTCGGAGTACTTGCCGGGCTGGTAGATGAGCCCCGTCGTGAGCCCCCACCCGCCGTCGTCCAGCTCGCGTGCGAGCAGGTTCTCCATCGCGCGCAGCGTTTCGGGCGTGGCGCGCACGGGGTCGTAGCCGATCACCGAGCTGCGGAGCGTGTTGTGCCCCACGAACTGCACGGTGTTGATCGCCGGGCGCACCTGTTCGAGCAAGGCGCGGTACTCGGCCATCGACCGCCACGTGGGGCCCGGACGACCGTCGCCGCCCGGATACGTCATCGACGCCCAGTCGCTCGAGAGCCGCGCCGCCCCGTAGCGCGGCGCCACGCTGCCGCCGCACTGCCCGTTGATCTCGGTGGTGATGCCCTGCGAGAGCTTCGACGGCGCGTCCGGCTCGATGAGGAGATAGGCGTCGCTGTGCGCGTGCGCGTCGATGAACCCCGGCGTCACAAGGCTGCCCGTCGCGTCAATTTCGGGGACCTTCGGCAGGGGACCGGGATTTGGACGCGGCAACACGGCGGCGATGCGGTCGCCTTCCACCAGCACGTCGGCGGGGAACGCTTCGCGGCCCGTGCCGTCGACGACGAGCCCACCGCGGATGAGGACGCTAGACATCCCCGCGCTCCATGTCGCGCCGAAGGGCTTTCTTCTTGAGCGCGTCGCGCTTGTCGTGCAGGGCCTTGCCGCGGCAGACGCCCAGTTCCAGCTTCACGCGCCCGCCCTTGAGGTAAAGCCGCAGCGGGATGAGCGTGAGGCCCTTCGCCTCCGTCTTGAGACGAAGCTCCTCCACTTCCTTCCGGTGCACGAGCAACTTGCGGTTCTGCTGGGGACGGTGGTTGAAGCGGTTGCCGAACGCATAGACGGGGATGTTCATCTGCACGACGTACAGCTCGCCGCCCAACACCGCGCCGTACGCCCCCGCGAGCGAAGCCTCGCCATGGCGCACCACCTTCACCTCGGTGCCGGAAAGCACGATGCCGCACTCGATCTTGTCGAGAACGGCATAGTCGTGCCAGGCGCGGCGGTTGACGGCGAGGTCGCCCGCCGGGACCTTCTTCTTTTTCGCGTCGGCCATCAGTCGGCGAAGATGGACTTCAACGCCGGGTGCTTCGAGTGGCGCGTCTTCGCGTCCTCGGCGCGCGCAATCGCGTCGAAGTCGATTTCGGAGATGAGCTTGCCTTCGGCGACCTCGCGCAACGCCGTATCCACCTTGTCCTCTTCGGAGGACTCCGGCATAACCAGCGGCTTCTCGCCCGCGATGAGCTGCTTCTCGCGCTTCGAGATGAGGTTCACGAGCACCGGCACCGACGGCACGCGTTCATGGGCTTTTTTCAGGAATTCTACGTTCATGGTTCCTCCGCTGTTCAAAAGGAGTTAAATAGTATAGTCTTTTCTTTGCGGAAAAGCAAGGGGCTAAATAGGATATTTTCAATTTGCAATTCGTGCCCGATTTTGTCCTTTGGCATCCACGAAGAATCGTCAGAGATCGCAGTGGGGAGCGATCCGACGCGTGTAGATGGCATGCGCCTGAAGGATTGCGATTAACGCAGAAATCGCAATCATCATCTCTCCCCCTTCCTCGAAGCAGGTGCAAAACGAACCGAAGGAGTTGGCCACCACCGCGTCCTTGCCGAGGCCGTGCGCATGGCGGTACCAGGCCGGGAGACGGTCCATCACCGCCACCATCACGCCCGAACCGCCGAGGAAGCAGACGCTCCACGCCGCCGGGTGAAGGCGGAAGAAACCCTTGAAGAGCGGCACCGCGTAATACGCGAGCAGGGCCGCGAACACGCCGAAGAACGCCCCGAAGTAGAACAGCACGCACGCCTTCGCCGCCATCGGCGCGGCTCCGTTCGTGAGGAAGCGCATCTTGAACGGCGTGCCCGTCAGCGGCGTGCCGTCCGGCTTGACGAGCCCGTGCACGTTGCCGTCCGCCCCCACGATCGATGGAAAGAGGCGCTGCATCGCCGCTAGATGCCAGTCGAGCTCCTTCGCGATGGCCATGAACGCGATGCAGGAAACCGCCGAGCAGAGAAGCATGCGACGACGGCGCGATCCCGTGAACGGGCACTTCCACCACACGAGCGGAATGATTGCCGCGTAGAATGGAATCGTCGCCAATTCAAAAGCGGAGTGGCCATCCTGGTCGAACGAGGCACCGTCGAACATGTGCCGCAGTTCAGCCGGGTCCATCACGAGCCATGTCACGAAGAGCGCCAGCACGCACGCAGCGAAAACCACAGGCGCCGCAAGGTACGCCCTTTTAGATGAACAATCAAATATCATGCCAGGAACCTTTCATAATTGTTCACAAATCTCACATGTTCACAGATTCCACAAATACCATCAATGCAAATGAGCGACTACTCGTCCAGCGTTCCCTTGTATGCCACGCGGCGGACCTTCTGGATGGACGTGCGTTCAAGGGGTTCCTTCAAAACGACGATCTTCCGCACGCGCTTGTAGTCGGCGAGTCCATGGCACTGCGCATGCACGTGCTCCTGGGCGATCTTCTCCGCCTCCTCCCACGGCACTTCCTTCCCGCCGTTGCGTTCCGCGAGCAGGTCCATGTTCGGATGCACCACGCACCCCACCTTCTCGCCCGGCACGCCCCCCGTCGTGTAGCCCACCACCACGCAGTCCGCCACAACCGGGTCGGCCGCGATGCGGTTCTCCACCTCCTCCGGATAGATGTTCTTCCCCTCGCGGTTCACGATGAGCGCCTTCTTGCGCCCGCGGATCGTGATGAGGCCGTCGGCGGCGACCGACGCGAGGTCGCCCGTCTTGAGCCATTCCCCGTCGAACGCCTCCGCCGTGGCGGCCTCGTTGTGCCAGTAGCCCTTCATCGTGATCGGCCCCTTCACCTGCAGCTCGCCCACGCCCTGCTCGTTCAGGTCCGCGAGGCGGATCTCGATGTTCGCGACTTTCGCGCCGATCGTGCCGATGCGCGCGCACTTCGGGCCGGAGATCGACACCACCGGCGCGCACTCCGTGAGCCCGTAGCCCTCGAGCACCACGATGCCCAGCTTCTTGAAGCCCTCGAGCACGTGCCGCGGACACGGCGCGCCGCCGACGATCATGAACCGGATCCGTCCGCCCAGGCCCTTCTTCACCGCGCCGTACACGAGCTGCTTCAAGCCGATCTTGAGGAGGAACCGCGCCTTCTTCGACGCCTTGAGCTTCGCGTCGATCTTGTCGTAGATCTTCTCCGCCAGGAGCGGCACGCCCATCACCACCGTCGGACGCAGCAGCTTCACGTCCTCCCCGATGGTGTAGAGCGAGCGCACGAAATACATGCCCGAACCCGTCAGCAGCGGCACGACGAAGTTCGTGCAGAACGAGAAGGCGTGGAAGAGCGGCAGCACGACAAGGAAGACGTCCGCCGACGTAATCGGCTCGTTGAACGCCTCGAACGCGCCCTCCGCGTCCGCCGTGAAGTTCCCGTGCGTGAGCATCGCGCCCTTCGGCTTGCCCGTCGTGCCGGACGTGTAGATGATCGAGGCGACGTCGTCCGCCGACGCCACGTGCGCGTCGTACCACGACTCGTCACGCGCCTCCGCGCACAGCGCGGCATAGGACCTCACCGGCACCGACCCGATCGGCTCGTAGTCGCCCGTGCCGTCCACCAGCACCACGGCGCGTACGGACGGCAGGTCCGGCACGATCGCGCGCATCATGTCGAGATGCGCCGCGTCCGTCGTCACCACGACGGCACCGGA
>ONRL01000135.1 GCA_900320225.1 uncultured Lentisphaerota bacterium | reverse complement strand
GTGATCTGCTCCGCCTTCCGTGCGCCGTCGCTGCAGGAGGACTACGCCTTCCCGCTGCAGCCGCTGAGCCGGATGCACTACGCACTCTACGCGGCGCCCGAACGGGCGATGTCCATGATGTCCACGAAAATATCCGAATGGCCGCGCATGCGCGTGGGCTACTCCCCCGTCTCGCAAGGCGACTGCGGCGACCGGCAGAGGTACTTCGACAGCGCGAAACTCTCGCCGGAGTACGTGGAGTACCCCACAAGCGCGGGCGCGGTGGAGTCGCTGCGCAACGGCGACATCGACGCGCTGTTCCTGTACACCCCCTTCGGGAAGCGTCCGGAGGGGCTCGTCGAGGTCGTGCCGATCGGCGCGCGCAACGCGTACTTCGCCGTGCGGAAGGGCCGCCCCGACCTGATGCAGAGGCTCTCCAAGGCCTACCGCGAGCACTACATCGACCACATCGACCGGATCGACGCGCTGCGCGCGGAGCTGCTGGGCATCCCGAAGCCCCCGAAGCGCGTGCGCGTGGCCGCGTACATGCGCGGCGACCTCTTCAACGTGACGCCGGACGGCGAGAAGTCCGGCTCGCTCGAGATGTGGATGAAGTCGCTCTGCAGCGCCACGCGGTGGACGCCCGACTTCGTGTACGGCGGATACGACGAAAGCATCGCCGACGTGAAGAGCGGACGGCTGGACCTGATCGGCGGCCTCGGGTTCGACGCCTCGCGCCGCAACGACTTCCTCTTCCCGCACACCCCCATCGGAATGCTGCGCGTGTACCTCTGGACGCATCCGGAGAAAACCCAGTACAAGGTCGGCGAGCCGTCCACCTGGAAGGGCATGCGCGTGGGCATGCTCGCCGGCACCATCAGCGCGCAGCGCGCCAAGCGCCAGTTCGACCACGAGGCCCTCGGCGTCAAGTACCGCGAGTACGCGACCGACAGCGAAATGGTGAAGGCGTACTTCGAGAACGAGATCGACGCCTGCATCGACGTGGAGATGCCCGACCTCTCGAACGAGGTGGCGCTACACCTCTACGCCTCGCACCCGATGTACATCTGCACCACCACGAACCGGACGGACCTCTTCAACGAGCTGGAGCGGGCGCTGGAGGAGGTGTGCGACGACTTCCCCAAGTACATGCGCATGATCAGCGAGCGCCACTACGGCTCGCACCACGAGATGGCCCCCCTCTCGCTCAAGGAGGCGGAATGGCTTGCGCAGCGCCGGAAGAATCCGTCGCCGGTGATGGTGGACTTCTCGCCGTGGCTCGACGCCAAGGGGCAGGCCGCCGGCCTCGCCGAACTCCTGCAGGTCGAGATCAAGCGCAAGACCGGCCTTGTCATCATGCCGCAGGAGCAGACGGGCCTGCAGACCGCGCAGGCGAGGTTCCTGCGCGGCGAGACCCGTCTGTGGATTCCGTACCCCGTCAAGGCCGGCGAGGCCACGTACGGCGCCACGTCGGTGTTCTCGCTGCCCGTACCGCAGACGGTGGGCGAGTTCTACGGGGCCGAGGATCCAGACCTTGAGTTCGAGATGTTCGCAGGTCCGGGGACTCCGCCCGAGCTGGTGTCGATCCTCCACAAGGCGGTGTCCAGCATCGACCCCGAGCGCCTCCAGGAGATGTTCATGGGCGCCAAGGCCGAGCGCAAGGTCGTGCACCGCGTGTTCGGTCTCACCGGCGAGGAGCTGGTGAAGGTGATCCTGGGGGGGGTGCTGGCGGTGCTGGCCGGGATCGCCGTCTACGGCTTCGTGATGATCCGCCTGCTGAAGCGGCAGGCCGCGCGCGCCAAGGAGGCCGCGGCGAAGGCGGAGGAGCACGCCCAGGCGAAGACGCGCTTCCTCGCCATGATGTCGCACGAGCTCCGGACGCCGCTCAACGCCGTCATCGGGTTCGCGGAGTTCCTCTCCCGCGAGGACATCGACGAGCGCCGCCGCAAGGAGTACACCGACGGCATCCTCCTCAGCGCCACCGCGCTCCTCGAGCTCATCAACGACATCCTCGACCTCTCCAAGCTCGACGCCGGCGCGATGGAGATGCGCTCCGGCGCCTGCGACATGCAGCAGCTCATGCGCGAGCTGCCCGCCATCTTCGGGTACCGCGTGCGCCGCCACGGCGTCAAGCTCAGGATCATCGGCCCGGCCTCGGGCGGCATCCCCGTGCTCTCGCTCTCGCAGCAGGGCATGCGCCAGATCCTGATCAACCTCGTGGGCAACGCCGCGAAGTTCACCGAGGAGGGCGAGATCCGCGTGGAGATCGGATGGGACGCCGAGCCGCACACCCTCAAAATCACGGTCTCGGACACCGGCTGCGGCATCTCGGAGGCGAAGATGGAGCGACTCTTCGACCCGTTCGTGCAGGACATCGCCAGCCGCATGAATGCAAGCGGTGGCGAGATGAAGGGCACCGGGCTCGGCCTGCCGATCGTGAAGCGCATGGTGGACAACGCCCATGGCATGGTGAAGGCGGACAGCGTACTGGGCAAGGGCACGTCGTTCGAGATCGTCATACCCGGCCTCGACATCGCGGAGGGCGTCTCCGCCGCCGCGCGCTCCGCGGAGGAGACGATCCGCTCGGCCATGCCCGAGCGCGTGCTGGTGGTGGACGACATGGCCATGAACCGCAAGATCCTCGGCATCCACCTCGGCAACCTCAAGATCAAGGACATCCGCTACGCCGAGAACGGCGAGGACGCGCTGAACGTGATGAAGGAGTGGGTGCCCGACCTCGTGCTCTCCGACATGTGGATGCCGAAGATGGACGGCTCGCAGCTCGCCGAGGCCATGCGCAAGGAGCGTCGTCTCGCGGAAATACCCATCGTGGCCGTCACGGCGGACGTGGACGTGGGCTCCACCTACGACATGAGCCTCTTCGCCAAGGTCATCGCGAAGCCGGTCACCAGCGCCAAGCTACGCGCCCTCTTCGGCGACATCGGGTCGGACTGACGCAAATCCGCCCTTCACAACCGCGCACAAGTTTGGTATCATTGCGTCGCATATGGAACAGAAGGACGAAGTCGACGGTGTAGGCCCGTTCAAGCCGGGCGACATGTTCGGGGACTGCATCGTGGAGAGGCTGCTCGGCAGGGGTGGCCTGGGGTACGTGTACCTCGTGCACGGTCCCGATGGCGAGCGGTACGCCCTCAAGGCCCTGCGCACGGACGCAACCGGGGCCCCCCCGGACTACAAGCAGCGCTTCGCGCAGGAGGCCAACCTGATGATGACGATGCGCCACCGCAACCTAGTGCGCGTATACGACGCGGGCGAGGACGCCGAGATGGGCATCTGCTACATCATGATGGAGTACATGCCGGGCGGCACGCTGAAGGACCACATCGTCAAGAACGGCGCGATGTCCGTGGCCGGCGCGATCTCCATCGCCACGCAGATCGCGGAGGCCCTTGCCATGGCGCATTTCCACGGCGTGATCCACCGCGACGTCAAGCCCGACAACATCCTCTTCGCCGCTGACGGAACGCCGAAGCTCTCCGACCTCGGCGTGGCGAAACTCCTCAGGGGGGGGAGCGAAGGCACCGAGACCATGCAGGGCGTCCTCATCGGCACGCCGGCGTACATGGCCCCGGAGCAGATCATCGACTCGAGCCACATCGACGAGCGGGCCGACATCTATTCCCTCGGCGTGGCGCTCTACGAAATGCTCACCGGCAAGCGGCCGAACGCGGGCAGCACGGTGATGGGGATGCTCGCCAAGGCCGTAAAGGGCGATCCGCTGCCCGACGTGCGCACGATGCGCCCCGAGGTGTCGGCATCCGTCGCCTACGTGCTTTCGCTCATGTGCGCCCCCAAGCCCGAAAACCGCCCCGTCACGTCCCGCGCCGTAGCCGACCTGCTCGTACGCGCCGCCGTGGACGGCCTCATCCTTCCGGAAACACCCGCAGAGCAGCCCGCTGAACGCAGAAAGCGCAAAGGGGGATGGCTGGGCCGGATCTTCAAGCGCGGCGCGAAGGGCCAGAACAGTTGAAGGAGCATCGATTGTGTCAATGGACATCTCAAGAAGGAAATTCCTCGTCGGCCTGACCGTCACGTTCGCCTCCGCGTGCGCGTTGATGCTGTCGGCGGCCACGCCGGACGCCGCCCGGCGCGGGTTCGTGGTGGTAACCGATTTCGTGCCGGCGGACGGCACGACGGACGTTGCCGACGCCCTCCAGAAGGTGATCGACACGCACCCGAACCGCACGCTCTACTTTCCGGACGGCACCTACCTGCTCTCCAAGCCGATCGCCACGCCGGCCGAGCCGACGCTGAGCGTGGACCTGCAGCTCTCCAACTACGCCATCCTCAAGGCCGCCCCCGGCTGGACGAACGACGAGGCGATGGTGCGACTCGGCGGCATCCACCCCGCGAACAACATCCGCACGCCCGGCAGCAATTACTCGTTCACGGGCGGCATCATCGACGGAAGTGGCGTGGCGAAGGGAATCTCCATCGACTCCGGACGCGAGACGAAGGTGCGGTGCGTCTCGATCAAGGATGTCCTCGTGGGCCTCCACATCAAACACGGCGCGAACGGCAATTCGTCCGACTCCGACATCGCCGATGTCAACATCGTCGGCAACGGCGCGACGAACTCGGTGGGCGTGTTCATCGAGTCCTGCGACAACACCCTCTCCAACATGCGCATCGCGGGCGCGCTTGTGGGCGTGAAGCTCACGGGAAGCGGCAACCTGATGCAGAACCTCCATCCGCTCTACGCCTACCGCCCCTCGCTGAACGCCGTCTACTCCAACTCCGTCGGTTTTCTCGACATGGGCAGCAACCACTACCGCTGCTGCTACAGCGACCACTTCAGCACGGGGTTCGTCCTCAACGGCCGCAGCGTCCTCAACAGCTGCATCGTGTGGTGGTACGGCAAGCCCGAGCATGGCAAGGGGAAGCGCCGCACGGGCATCCGGTGCCCGCGCGCGTTCACGTCGCACGTCACCGAC
Source organism: uncultured Lentisphaerota bacterium (assembly GCA_900320225.1). Taxonomy (GTDB): domain Bacteria; phylum Verrucomicrobiota; class Kiritimatiellia; order RFP12; family UBA1067; genus RUG572. The sequence continues at coordinate 12,568 of ONRL01000135.1, read as the reverse complement.
CTCACGATCGGCTTCAAGGGCACGCAGGCGCTCAACACGGTGCTGGACGTGGCACAGGACGGAGGGAAAGGATTTTTGCGCACCCCGATCATCGACGAGAAGCTCGTGAACGAGCCCGGCAAGGCCTATCTCAAGTACCTAAAATAAGCCATGATTACCAACAAATCATTCCAACTCCTCGCGCTGTGTGGGGGATTTCTCACAATGGCAGGCCCGGCCTCCCAATCGTACGCCGACGCGCCGCGCGTGCCGGAGCCGCAGCCCGTCAGGGGGCCGATCGAGGTCCACGCGTTCTACTACCCCGGCACGGAGCAGATGGCCGAGTGGGACCAGGTGGACCAGACGCTCCCCGGCATCAAGCCGCTCCTCGGCTGGTACGACGAGGGCAACCCCGAGGTCGTGGACTGGCAGATCAAGTGGGCGGCGGAGCACGGCATCTCCGCGTTCTGCGTGGACTGGTACTGGAACCGCGGCGACCAGCGCCTCAACCACTGGGTCGACGCCTACTACAAGGCCCGCCACCGCCGCCACCTCAAGTGGTACATGATGTACGCCAACCACAACGAGCCGGGCGCACACTCGACGGAGGACCAGATCCGCGTGACGCGCTACTGGATCGACCACTTCTTCAAGACGCCGGAATACTACACCATCGACGGCAAGCCCGTCGTGGTCTACTGGTCCTTCGATTCGCTCGACGCCGACTTCCGCGCCGAGATGGAGCGGAAAGGCATCAAGCCCAAGTACGGCGACGGCGCGAAATACGCGCTCGAACTCACCGACCGCATGGCCCGCGAGGCCGGACTCCCCGGCGTCTACTTCATCGACATGTACCACGGCTGGACCTACATGCAGGACCGCATCGACCGCGCGCGGAACGCCGGCTACAAGGCGCAGATGATCTACAACTTCGACACGATCTCCAGCCGCATTGCGCCCGAGGCCGTCCACCCCGGCGACACGGCCAACATCTTCTCCTACGACGCCGTCGTGGCCGCCGTCCCGAAGTGGTGGGAGAAGACCTCGCGCGACCCGTCGTTCCCCTTCTGGCCCATGATCCCGACGGGCTGGAACGACATCCCCCGCTCCTTCGAGCAGTCCCGCGTGATCTACGGCCGGTCCGTGGACAAGTTCCGGAAGATCTGCGCCGACTGCCGCGCCTTCTGCGAGAAGAAGGGATTCAAACGCGTGATCATCGCCCCGCTCAACGAATGGCAGGAAGGCAGCTACATCGAGCCGAACGAGGAGTTCGGGTTCGGCATGTACGACGCGATCCGCGACGTGTTCTGCGAGAAGCCCGCCGAAGGCTGGCCGAAGAACATCGTCCCGAAGGACGTCGGCTGCGGTCCGTACGACTATCCCGCCATGCCGCACCTCGCGCGCACCGCGTGGGACTTCGACGACGGGTCCGTCCAGGGCTGGTACCGCAACCCCTACGGCACCGCCTACCTCCGCAACCACGACGGGAAACTCTGGTTCTTCCGCTCGTTCAAGAAGAACAGCCCCGCGATCCGCACGCGCCTCGCGCCCTTTGCCGCGAAGGGCTTCCGCGGATTCCGCGTGAAGATGCGCCTCCTGCCCGGCAAGAGCAAGAAGTCCCAGCCCACGGGCAAGGAACAATTGACGCTCTGGTGGGGCACGAACAAGACGCCCGTCTTCTCCACCGACGGCGTCAAGCCCGGCCCGGGCGGCGTGACGCTGCCGACCATCACGCGCGCAAACCGCGCCTCCACGCCCGTCAAGGTGGACGGTGAATGGCACGAGTACACGCTTGACCTTTCCGGGCATCCCGGCTGGACGGACCAGGTCGACGAAGTCTGGTTCGACCCCACGGAACTTCACTTTACTGACGTGCTGATCGACAGCATGTCGTTCATCCCGGCGGACGCGCCGAAGCGCACGCACGCCTTCAAGAACCCCGCGAAGATGGAGATGCTGCGCCCCGGCGAGGTGAAGCCGCAGGGCTGGCTGCGCGACTGGTGCGTGACCGCACGCAACGGCTACATCTCGCGCATGGACGAGATCGATCCTGCGTTTCCGCGCGCGTGGAACCGCGACTTCCACCCGCGCGGCAAGTACCTCGACTGGAGCGACCCCAACAAGGGCGCCTGGTGCACCGAGGGCGGCGCGTACTGGTTCGAGGGACTCGTGCGCCTCGCGTGGGAGCTCGACGACGCGGAGCTGAAGGCCTACGCGACGAAGCGCCTCGAGCCGCTCTTCGAGCGCATGAACCCGAACGCCATCGCGTTCGTCTACTGGATGGCTACTACGAGGCGACGGGCGACGAACGCGCGCTCCGCGCCCTCACGTGGTGCCTCGACGACCCGCGCTTCTACTTCTTCGGCAACCCCATCACCCTTCCCGCCGCCGCCTGCGATACATGGCGCTACAGCGGCGACGACAAGCTCGCGAAGGCCATCGACAACTTCTTCGCCACGAAACCCTACCCCGAGAAGTGGCCCGCCATGCGCTATGGACTCCCCGTGTGCTACGACTCCCTACGGATGCGCGAGCGACGCGACCGCGAGGACGGCAAGAAGTGGGAGTGGCGGCTCCAGCACGGCGTCCTCTGCTACGAAAGCATGCTCTCATGGGTCAAGGCGTCGCCCTGGACGGGCGACGGCAAATACCTCGCGAACGTGCGGGCGTGGCTGGACGTGCACGAGCGCGTGTGCCGCCAGCCGCACGGCGTGACCGTGGCCGACGAGCAGTTCGGCTGGGCGGGAGCGAACCGCGGCACCGAAACGTGCACCGTGGCGGGCGACATCCTCCTCTACGCCACGCTCGCGGGAGTAACGGGCGAGGGACGTTTCGCCGACCACGTGGAGCGGAGCTTCTTCAATGCGGGCGCGGCCTGCGTCTCGCGCGACTTCATGCGCCACGTTTATTTCCAGGCACCCAACCGCACGCAGGCGACCGGCAGTTTCCACGCCGGCCCCGCCGGCAAGGGCGGCATCTACAAGACGAAGCACTGGCCGCTCTGCTGCACAGCCGCGCTCGCCCGCATCCTGCCCGGCTACGTGCAGTGGATGTGGATGAAGCCCGCCGCCGGCGGACTTGCCGCCACGCTCTACGCGCCGAACACGCTCGAGACGGAGTTGGATGGCTCTGCGTCTCGCCCGCGAAGCCGCTCGCGTTCCCCCTGCGCCTGCGCGTGCCAGAATGGTGCACCAACCCGAGTATCGCCGTGAACGGCGATATGCAGAACCTGGCCGTCGGCGCGGACGGCTTTGCCGTGATCGACCGCGAGTGGAAGGCGGGCGACGCCGTGACGCTCCGCTTCCCGATGACGCCGAAGGTCGAAACGATGCGCGACTTCAACGACGGCGGCAAGCCGTACTGCTCGCTTGTGTGCGGCCCACTCCTTTTCGCGTACGGGTTACCGGAACAGGACGAGAGCGGCCGCCGATGCGCAAGTCGTCCGCACGCCGATGCCCGCGAAGTGGGACTGGCCGCTCGCCGCGCCGATGAAGTTGAAGACGAAGGCGGCCGACGGTTCGCCGCTTGAGCTCGTTCCTTACGGCTGCGCCAAGCTCCGCATCTCGATGTTCCCCGGGCGCTGACGGTCCGGCCTAGAATTCGACTGCGACGCCCACGCCGCCAAAGGTGAGGTCGCGCCTCGCCTCCGGCACGCGCATGCCCTTCACCGCGTCGCGGGCATCATCCGAGACGAGGCAGAACTGCCCGACGAACGCAAAGATGCCAACGTGTTCCATGACGGCGTAGTCCAGCCGTCCGACAAGCACGAGGTCCTTCAGTCCACCACGATAGTCGCGGCCTCTGGCTTTCGGTCCATAGAGGTTCTGGTAATGCCGACGGTCGCCCAGGTCGCCGAAGAAGTCGATGGTGAACGTCAGCTTGTCGATGATCTCGAACGAGTGCTTCGCGCCGATGCACCAGAACGTCTCGTCGATGGGCTGGCGGATCACGCGCAGACGCCAGTACGGCGTGATCCACGGCGTGCTCAGCACCTGCAGCGCCTGCCAGTCGCAGAGCGTGCGTCCGCCAACGTAGCCGGGATTCGTCACCCACTGGCGTCCGACGCCGTTCCGCAGCCGCCAGCCCTCCGCGATGTCGATGTCATAGTAGTAGCGCAGGAGATAGTCGGCTTCCGCGTATGCGTAGCGGCTCATCTCAGAAGAAGTCCCATCGCCCGACATTGCCGACTGCGTCCAGATCGAGGCTTCGAGGATGCCGAGCTTCTCAAGGTCGGCCTCTGCCGCCGCATACTGGGCGGAATACGGTCGGGTGTCCCAGATGTAGCCGCGGCAGATGTAGGCGGTTTCGACATCAGCGAATGCGTTGAACGAGAACAGCTTGTGTTCCGCCGGTATCAATTCCATTGCTTCGTCGGCAACTACGTCCTCGGCGATGAGCGCGCGCACGGCACACAACGCAAAGGCGGCAACAAAGACAGGGATGGCTGTCGTTTTCATGGCACAACTCTCACATTTTCCCCTTGTACGCTTTGGGGGCTGATAGTATATCAATCCTTGCGGGCAACGACAATAGTCTTTGCGCCACATCGGTGTTTTTGTTACACTAACGGGCGTGAGAAGTCATAGAGAGGAAATGAACCATGAAGTATAAACTTTTGTTTGCAGCACTTGCATCGACGGTGCTCTCGACGTTGGTCGTCGGCAATCAAGACGGGGCAGCACAACCCAAACCGCACCTCGTGGGCATGACCGACAAAGACCCGCTCACATACCGTCCGAACGAGGCCATGGCTTTCACGCTTACCCCACACGGCAACGGCACGACCATCCGCTGGAAGCGCACGGGCGACGACGGGAAGGTGGAACAGGGCGAGGCGACGGCCGATGCGCCCGTCGTCGTGAAGACCTCGCTCTACCGCCCTGGCTTCGTGCGCCTCGTGGCGGAGCTTGTCGACGCCTCCGGCAAGACGATCGCGCGCTTTGACGGCGGTGCCGGCGTGGACGTGGAGAAGATCCGTCCCGACAACCCCGAGCCGGACGACTTCGACGCGTTCTGGGCGCGACACAAGGCAACGCTCGCGCAAGTGCCGATGGACGGCGCGACGTGCCGCGAGGTGCCGAGCGGACGCGATGACGTGAAGCTGTACGAAGTGTCGATCCCCTGCGCGGGTCCGCGTCCCTCGACGGGCTTCCTCTCCATCCCCGCGAAACCCGGCAAGTACCCGGCGCGCGTGCATTTCCACGGCTACAACGCCAGCTGGTTGCCGGCCGCGCGCAACACGCCGAAGCCCACCTCGTTGAGCGCGGACAGCATCGTCCTTGACCTTTCCGCCCATGGCTACGAATTCAACCGCGACGAAGCCTACTACAAAGACCTGCGCAAGGCGTGCGGTTCAAATGGACACGACTACGCGTTCGACCCCGCGCAGAACACCGATCCCGAACAGGCCTACTTCTGCGGCATGACCTACCGCGTGATGCGCGGACTCGAATACGTGAAGAGCCGTCCGGAGTGGGACGGCAAGACGCTCGTCGTCGACGGCGGCAGCCAGGGCGGACTGCAGTCCATCTGGGCCGCCGCGCTCGTCCCCGGCGTGACGGAGTGCCGTCCGTTCATTCCGTGGAACTGCAACATCGGCGGACCGGCCGCCGGACGTGCCCGCGGCGACTGGCACATCCCGTGGGTGGCGGCGCTCGGCTACTACGACGCGGCGAACATGGCGCGCCGGATTCCGAAGACGTGCCGCGTGAACGTGACGTGGGCGGGACTCGGCGACTACATCTGCCCGCCTTCCGGCGTCGCGGCGTTCTACAACAACCTCACCTGCCCCAAGCAGATCAAGTGGGTACAGGGCGCCACGCACGGCTACTATCCGCCGAACGCCCAAACCTTCTCACGCTCGGCCAATCAGTAATCCGCTCAACCGGGAGGGCCGCGCTCCTGCGCGGCCGCAACCTTCAGAGAAGTTCGCCGAGGGGCAATCCCTGGCGACCGGCCTCGTAGATGCGCTGGACGTCGTCATGCGAGAGGGCCCGCGTCCACAGCGCGAAGTCATCCATGTCGCCGCTCAGCGGATGCGGGTAGGCACCCGTACCGTCCTGTCCGATGTAGAACGGCAGTCCGCTCTTCACGAGGATGTCCGGCGCAGGCGCGCAGAACCAGTTGAAGCGGCCGTCGGCGCGTCCCTGGTAGACCGTGAGCACGCCCTCGGCGTTGCGCACGACGGCGTAGAACACCCACTGCCCCGGCTCGACATCATACGTACCCATGTCGATACGCCCCTTCTCGGGACGCCCGGCGTTGAAACAGATACCAGGAACCTTCACGGCGTCCGTCGCCTTTGAGGCGACAAGCGCGATGCCCGGGTTGGCGCCGCTTTTCCAGTCCTTGTTGGAGAACAGCACGGGATCGCCCTTCTGCTTCGCCGGCAGCCGTGCCCAGAGCGCCACGGCGAAATCGCCGCCGTTCTCGAAGGTGAGGTTCTCGCTGCCATCAACCTTACGAATGCCGAGCGGTTTCTTCCCAACGGCGACCAAGTGTGCCGCGAGGCCGTCCTTGAGCGGACGCGGGCGATCCTGTACGGTGGTCGTGAGCGGACGTCCGTCAAGCTTGAGCGCGACGGGGTCGAGGCCGAAGTGGGCGAGCGCGGTCGCCGTGAGATCGTAGTGGCGCGGGGCCCCCTGCAAGCGTCCAGACGGGATGTTGCGACCGGAGAGGATGACCGGGATGGTGGAGGCCTGACCGCCCCACATGCCGTGTGAACGCGCGTAACCACCGTGGTCGGCCGTCACCATGACGAGCCAGTCCTCATCCTTGAACGTGGGGCGTCCCTTGATGGCGGCGAGCGCGCCGGCAATGTACGTGTCGCTCGTGTAGAGCGCGTGCAGGTAGCCCTTGCTAAACGGGTAGAAGCCTTCCGAGTGACCGCCGTGGTCCGGGAGGTCGATGAAGTATTGGATCGCGTCGGGCGCGTCGGGGGCCGCCAGGATATTGGGAAGGTTCTTAGCGTTGTTCGCGTCGGAATCGTGGATGAACTGCACGTTCGGGCTGGAGGGGTATTGTTTGCCCTCGCCCCACGAGAAGATGAAGAGTCCCTTCGCGCCGGGCACGGCGGCCGTCACGCGCGCGAGCCAGGTGGGCCAGTGGGCGTAGTCGCCGTCCTTCGTCTGGCCGTTGTTGAACACGCGCGACTTCGCGGCGTTGACGGCGGTGAAGATGGCGGTGTGGTTGGCGGCGCTGGAGGGCCGCGCGTCGGGCACGTTCTGTCCGAAGAGGGACCACGCGCCGGAATAACCCGGCGCCCATGAACCGTTGCGCAGACTCTGCACGGCCGGCATCCGCGCCGCCGCGACCGCGTCCGCGCGCGCGCCGTCCAGCATGATCAACAGCGCCTTCGGCTTCCGGGCGGACACGTCCGCCGCCTGCACGTCAGCGATGCAGGCACAGAGGGCCAACGCACCTGCCGTAATGAGCAACCGTCTCATTCCTCGTCACCCTCGGCCTTCTTGATTTCCGTGTCGGCGTCGGAGAAACCCATGGCAAGGGCGGCGAAACCGTTGCCATAACGATCCATCATCGCCCAACATGCATTGATGCCGTCGTCAAAGAGTTCCTTGGGAAGCGTCTCGAGGCCGTCACAGTCAACATAGCTCTTGTAGCGAATCTCTCCGTCACCCACGTCCACCTCGAAATTGCCACTGGCGAGGCCGTAGTTGGCCTGTGCAGCGAAACGGAGCACTTCGCCAAGATTTTCGGGGTCAGCGGAAATCGGCGCAATCATGTAGACGTTGTAGTCGGTCTTGCGGAAACGGATGATCATGCGCGCGCTCTTCATCTTGCACTTCAGCGTCACGCTCGCGCGGATGACATTGTGTTCCGCATCGTACTCGTAGTGCCAGTCATCCTCGTCGAGGAAGTCGCGAACGGCGTCGACAATTGCCTCTGTCTCCATATCATGCTCCTTGGTTTTGCTTTTACTGGATACCGAAACCGACGATACGACGATCGGAGATGCGGTCGGTCAGCAAATGCTTGAACTCGCGGTCCTCCGCCGCGCCCGCGAGGTCGCTCGCGAGGATGCGGAGAGGCTCGTCCGCATGCAGGCTGTGCCGGTAGGCCGCCTTTCCCCATACGCGTTCATAGAGATTGCGCACGAAACGCGCATTGCTGAACTCCTTCGCGCGCAGCACCTCATCGGGAATCTTCGCGAAAAAGTCTTTCACCGCGCCCGTGAGCGCGCGCTCGTAGTCGAAGTTCCCGTCGAGCATGGAGAAGAATATCCGCTCGAGCTCCGCGCGCGAGTAGTTGGGGAAGTCGACCGCGAACGGGATGCGGCTCTTGAGACCGAGGTTGCCGGTCATCATCGTCTCCATGTCGTCCTTGTAGCCGGCCATGATCACGCAGAAGTCGTCGCGGTGGTTCTCCATTTCGGCGACGAGCGTGTCAAGCGCCTCGCGTCCGTAGTCGCCGCCGTACCCGTCCTCGCGGAAAAGCCCGTAGGCCTCGTCGACGAACAGCACGGACCCGTAGGCGTCGCGACAGTAGGCGCTCGTCTTCGGCGCGGTATGCCCCACGTATTTCCCGCAGAGGTCGCGCCCCTTCACCTCGAAGAGGTGTCCCTTGCGGAGAATGCCGGCGTCGTGCATCATCCGCGCGACGAGGCGCGCCACGGTGGTCTTTCCGGTGCCGGGGTTGCCGGTGAAGACCATGTGGATCGCGGGGCGCTTGACTTTCCGTCCCTTCGCGGCAAGCGCCTTCTGCGTCTGAATCTGCACGATGATCTCGCGCAGGCGCTGCTTGACGGCATCTAGGCCAATCAGCGCGTCCAGCTCCGCCGACGGATCGTCGCCGGCCGTGTTGTTCTGCGCGAACGGCCGGACGTCCTCGACGCGCAGCGTGCGGTCTTCCGCGCCCGCGGCACAGTTCGCGCGCGCCTTCTCGTAGATGGCGCGCTGGACGATCTTGTCCATCGTCTTGTAGCCGAAGAAACTGTCGTCGCCCTTCTCGCGCAGAATCCACTGCTCGAAGGCGTCGGACGCCTCGGGCGCGAGCGAAAAGCCCTGCTCCGCAAACGCCGTGCGCGCGTAATCCGCCATGTCGCCGATCGGCAACGGCGGCACGGCGAGCGTGCGCACGTTGAGGATGTCGTTGAGCGCGTCGGATATCTCCCGCAGCACATGCGCCTCCAGAAACGGCACGCGGAACACGATGAGGAAACTGCCGGTAAAACGGTTGAGCCAGCGCAGGTGCCGCTTGACGTCCGAGGTGGCGAGCTTGCCCTGCCATGCCGAGACGTCAAGGTACAGCACCGCGCGCGACAGTCCGTTCTTCTCGTTGGCGCGCGACATGTCGCGGGCGACGTCCAGCGCTTCCTGCCACGTCATGCGGTAGCGTCCGTCACTTTCATCGGGGTCGGCGCACAAGACGATCTCGCGCACCGTCTTTTCGCCCACGTCGTCCTTCAACAGGCCAAACGCGGCGTACAGGCGCGCCAAGCCGGCAAGGAAATCACTCCGCCCGTACCCTTCGTCCAAAGCAAGCAGAAGGTGCTGGTGCCAGAGGTTGGACGTTACGCCAAGTTTCTGCAGCATCGGGATGATCGCCGCCGTTTCACGCACGTACGCGGCCATCTCGCGGCTGTGCTTCACGGGAACGGACGCGCAGATTTCGTCTACCACCTTCCCCGGATCGGGCGCCGTCTCCGCGGGCGCGGACTCGTTCTCCGTGCGTTTCGCCGGAGCGGCATCGCGATGCGGCGGTCCCTCCGGGTGTTGCGACCGTTCCGCCTTGGCGCTCGGCACGTCGAGACCCTCCACGTCGCCGGCGAACGTGACATGGCGCCAGGGCGGCCTCTCGCCATACGTCTCGGCGAGCTCGCGCCCCAACGCCTCCGTGAAGTCTGCGCGATGCGCCGGCTTCATCTCGACCGTCAGGCTCGAAGCCGAACTCGAAACGAGCTTGGCCGCCTCGTCGCGGGCGACCCACTTCTCGAGTTGACGGACCACGCGCACGCCTTCACTGCGCCGAGCGTCTAGCCATGCCGAGTCAAATGTAACCGTCAGTCTGCTCACGGCAACCCTCATTTCCTTTGCGCGATCATGCGGCACGCGACCACAGCCGCGCCGAAGCCGTTGTCGATGTTCACCACCGACACGCCCTCCGCACACGAGTTCAACATCGCGAGCGCGGCGGCCACGCCGCCCGCGCCCACGCCGTATCCCACCGAAGTGGGAACCGCCACCACCGGCACGGCCACGAGCCCCGCCACCACGCTCGGAAGCGCGCCCTCCATGCCCGCCACGGCGATGACGACATCGGCACGACGGATGGCCTCAAGCTGCGACAGCAGCCGGTGCAATCCCGCCACGCCCACGTCGAAGAACCGGTCAACGGTCGCGCCGAAGAACTCCGCCGACTGCGCGGCCTCCTCCGCCACGGGGATGTCCGCCGTACCACCCGTCAGCACGGCCACGCGGCCTTTGAGCTTTTTGTTGCGTCCCCATGTCGACGCAATCGCGCGCGCGACAGGATCGTAGCGCACGGGCACGTCCGCCGCCGCAAGTGCCTCCGCCTGTTCGGCCGTGCAGCGTGTTGCGAGCACGGGCAGCTTCTTCTCGCGGAACGCGCGGAAGATGCCGACCATCTGCTCCGGCGTCTTGCCGGGACCGAACACGGTCTCGCCAAAGCCGGTCCGCGCGCGCCGCGCGAAGTCGAGCTTCGCGAATCCGATGTCCTTCACTTCTGGCGTTTTCTTCATGGTGGGTCAATGGATGTTGCCGCGTGAGGGGTGCGACTTCTTCTTCGGCGCGTCGAGCTTGAGGAAGGTCGCGAACTTGAGCGCCTCGGCGGGAATCTCATCGCCCGTGGTATCGGGCATTTCGCTGAGAGGAGGCGGCGCCGATTCCAAGTGCTGATGCGCGCGCGGCTTGGGGTTCACGAGCTTGCGGAGCTCGGCCTTGAAGGCGTCGAGCCCCACCTCGCCGGGATAGTCCTTGAGATCGGCGTACTCGCGCAGGTCCTTGAGCGTGGGCGCGCAACTGAGCGCGATGGGCGTCACGCCCGTCTCCTTCACGAACCGCTTGAGGTTCTTGCGGGCGGCCGCCTGGTCCATTTTGTTCGCGACCACGAGGAACGGACGCTCCGCGAGTTCCGGGTTGAACGCGGAAATCTCCTCGGCGAGGACGCGGTAGTCGTCCCACGGCTTGCGGTTGTCCGTGCCCGCCATGTCGATCATGTACACGAGCACGCGCGCGCGTTCAAGGTGCTTGAGGAACGCGAGGCCGAGGCCCACGCCCTGCGACGCGCCCTCGATGATGCCGGGCACGTCCGCCATGCGGATCTGCGCGAAGTCGTCGTACTCGATCGTGCCCACGATGGGATTGAGCGTGGTGAACGGGTAGGACGCGATCTTCGGCGTTGCGGAGGAGAGCGCCGTAAGGATGGAACTCTTGCCGGCGTTCGGGAAACCGAGCAATCCGGCATCCGCGATCGTCTTCAGCTCAAGGTGGAGACGCAGTTCCTCGGCCGGACCGCCCGGCGTGTGCTCGGTGGGGGCCTGGTTGACGGCGCTCTTGAAATGCACGTTGCCGTATCCGCCCGCGCCGCCCTTCGCGACGATGACGCGCTGACCGGGCGACACGATGTCCGCCACCACGAGACCCGTGTCGGCGTCCGTCGCGAGCGTGCCGCACGGAACGTCCACCACGAGGTCCTTCCCGCGCCGTCCGAAACAGCGCTTGCCTGACCCCGGCACGCCGTCCTCGGCGAAGAGCTTCGGGTCGAAGTAGAGCGAGATGAGCGAGTTGACGTGCGTGGATCCGCGCAACACCACGTCGCCGCCGCGTCCGCCGTCACCGCCGTCTGGCCCGCCAAACGCGACGAGCGCCTCGCGGCGGAAAGAGGCGGAACCGTCGCCGCCCTTGCCGGAGCGGACGATCACGTCGACCTGGTCGATGAACGTGCGCGTCTTCATTGCGGCCCCTCGAATCGGATGGTCGCGGCGCGGCCGTGCGCGTCGAGTCCCTCCACGCGCGCGAACGCCTCGATCGTGGACTTCGTCTGGGCGAGGTCGCCCTTCGTGAAGGCGACGAACGAGTGGCGGCGGCGAAAGTCGTCGGGCGTGAGGCCGTTGAACATGTTCGCCGCGCCGCCCGTGGGCAGCACGTGCGAGGGACCGGCCACGAAATCGCCGGCGCTCTCCGGCGTCCACGCGCCCGCGAACACCGCGCCCGCGCTGCGCACGCCCTTCATCAGCTTCGTCGCGTTCTTGCACATGATCTCGAAGTGTTCGGGTGCGAAGCGGTTCACGAGCTCGAGGCCCTCCTCCACCGTCGGCGTGACGGCGAAGAGGATGCCGTCGCGGTCGATGACGCGCTGAATGAGCGCCTTGCGGGACAGCGTGGCCGTCTGCGCGAGAAGCGCGCGCTTCACCTCCTCCGCGAACGCCCGCGACTGCGTGACGAGCAGGCTCTTCTCCCAGCCGCTGCCGTGTTCGGCCTGGCTGAGGAGGTCCGCGGCGACCCACTGCGCACTGACCGTGCCGTCCGCGAGGACGGCGATCTCGCTCGGACCCGCCACCTGGTCGATGCCCACGTAGCCGTACACCTGACGCTTCGCGGCGGTCACGTAG
>ONRL01000060.1 GCA_900320225.1 uncultured Lentisphaerota bacterium | reverse complement strand
CCGGAAGGCCCGTCCCGGAAATGGTGGAGTCCTACGAGATCAGCGAATACGGACGTCCGCCGATCGAGGAGGACTTCGAACTGCTCATGGGCTAGCCCGCCGCCCGCGTCGTTCAGGAACATGGTGCTGACGCGCATTAGGTAAAGGGCCTGGCACGCGGAAGAGACGCGCCCAACATGGTAAAATAACCGCGCCACATGAAACACCTGTACGATAGTTTGCGCGCGTGCGCGAAGGAGGAGGAGGTCAAGGCCGAGTTCTGCAAGTTCTTCAAGATGAAGATCTTCGCCTTGCGCGGCATCGACCACTACACCGAGCGCATCCTCTTCGAGTTCAAGTACGACCGTAATTTCAGGAACCCGGAGAACGTGGCGCGCGCGTTGGCGCAGACGATGTACTACGCGCGGATGCTGAAGTTCGGCGCGGGGCTCACGAAATACCCGCTGCCGCCGTACATCTGCGTGGTGGACAAGAACGAGGCGTTCTTCGCCGAGACGAAGGACTACGCGCGGTTCTACGCCGCGAAGGGCGACCGCTACGACTGGGACCGCGCCCCCTCCACTCCTTGCCCCAGGCTGGTGGAGGATATATTTGGTTTTTTAACACAGAGGCACAGAGACACGGAGAAATCAGTAAATGAAGGATTGCTTTCGCTACGGGGAGATTCGGAGTCTCGGAGTTTCGGAGTAGTTTCTAAAAATCCTCCAAATCTCCAAGTCTCCAAGACTCCAAGAAGCGAAAGCAACGAATCCTCTGAGCCTCTGAGCCTCTGTGTTAAAAACAGATTACCATACCTTTACGATCTCACGAACCCGGCCGAGGAGGAGCAGTTCGTCGCGAAGTGCCGCGAGCGGCTGATCGCCCAGATGACCTTCCTTGAGATGCTCGAGAAGAAGGCCATCACCGAGGACAACTTCCTCGACGTGTTTGACTACTGGAACGGCCTCTTCGGCGCCTACGTGCGCAACGGCAGGAAATCCTCCGAGTACTTCCTCTCCGACATCGAGCAGGGAAAGTCCATCGTCGCGCAGGACGGCCAGGTGCTCTTCTCCGTGAGCGGTGCCGAGGGCTACATCCCCAAAACGCTCCAGCCGGAGAAGTACCGCCACTTCTGGCAGAACTACGAGAAGGTTCCGCCGTCCGCCATGATGCGCATCCGCCAGAAGGCCGACCGCCTCACCGAGGACTTCCGCCGCCGCTTCACGGGCGAGTTCTTCACGCCCGTCGAGTTCGCCGCCAAGGGCCTCGACTACATCGAGCGCACCGTCGGGCACGAGTGGTGGAAATGCGGGAACGTCCGGCTCTGGGACATGGCGTCCGGTACCGGCAACCTCGAATTCGAGCTGCCGTCCTCCGCCCTCAAATACTGTTACCTCTCCACCCTCGAGGCCGAGGACGCGAAGTACTGCCAGAAAATCTTCCCCGACGCGACATGCTTCCAGTACGACTACCTCGCGGACGACATCCCCGCGCTCGCCGGACAGATGACCTTCGGCCAGACGCTCAAGATGCCGCCCAACCTTGTCGCCGATCTTGCGAATCCCGAAATCATTTGGGTCATCCTCATCAATCCGCCGTTCGCGACAGCCAACACCGTTAGCGGCGAGACGGGCAAGAAGTCCAAGGACACGGTTTCGATGACCACGCTCCGCGAGTGGATGAACGAGGAAGGATACGGCGAGGCGAGCCGCGAACTCTTCACGCAATTTCTTTTCCGCATTTCAAAGGAGTTCAAGGACCGGCAGGCGTATCTTGGAATGTTCTCAAAACTCAAGTACGTCAACTCCAACAACGACCAGAAGATACGCGACGGGTTCTTCCAGTACCAGTACGAGCGCGGCTTCATCTTCCCGATCAAGTGCTTCTACGGCGCAACGGGCAACTTCCCCGTCGGGTTTCTCGTCTGGAACCTCGCGAAGAAGAAACACCTGTCCGAGCAGCAAATCGTCCTCGACGTGTTCAACAAGGATGCCGAGAAAATCGGCACGAAGGAATTCCCTTCGGTCGAGCGCACGGCGATGCTCAACAAGTGGTGTCCGCGCCCGAAATGGGACGGCAAGTCCGTCATGCCGACGTTCGTGAGCGCGTTCAACCTCAAGACGGACAACAAGGACAAGCGCAACCACATCGCGCCCGGCTTCATCTGCTCAGTGGCGAGCAAGGGGGACGACTTCCAGAACACCAACAGCGTGTTCATCCTCTCTGCGCCTTATGCAAACGCGGGCGCGTTCTCGGTCACGCCGGAGAATTTTGAGCGGGCGATGGTGCTTCACGCCGTGAAGAAGATTCCCAAGGCGACCTGGACGAACGACCGCGATGCGTTTTACGCGCCCACGGGAGGGTCGCGCTCCTGCGCGACCGATGTCGCAGCGGACGCGCAGGAGCGCGTCCCTCCCCTTGATACCGCAACTGGACTGTCCGCCGAATTCGTCACGGACTGTGTCGTGTGGTCGGCGTTTGCTGACTCCAACTACGCCGTCGCGTTGCGGAACGTGGAGTACCAGGGGCGGACGTGGCAGATCGCGAACAACCTGTTCCCGTTCTTGCTGGCGGAGGTGCGGCAATGGCCGTGCGGGCACGGCGACATCGCGGCGCAGCTCGCGGCTGCAAACGAGGATCGGTTTCTGGCGAAGTGGCTGGCAGAACGAGAAGCGGCAAGAGCGCCGCTTCCCCGAAGTGAAGCCTCCCCTCGGGGAAGCGGCGCTCTCGCCGCTTTATGTGGACTCTCCCCCGAATCTCACGCAGTCCTTGCCGCTGCCCGTGCGCTCTACCGCGAGTTCTACGCGAACATCTGCCATACGCCGTGGATGGACTGGAAGATCGAGACGTGGGACGTGGGCTACTATCAAGTCCGCAACGCGATGAAGAATCTCTGCGACTCTGCGCCTCTGCGAGAGAAACATGACGCACTGCGGACGAAACTCCTTCCGCAAATCTATTCCCTCGGCTTCCTCAACCCCGACGTGGAGTATTTCACGTGATTAATGGTGGCTGGACATGGTTGCTGGTGCTGCCTGCCGCCCTCTTGGTGGCGGCGGCGCTTGCGTGTCTTCGCGCGCGGCAGCTCGTGGGTTTGCCGCGCGAAGCCATGCGAAAATGGCGGCATGCCTCGCCTTTGGGCAAGATTGTTGTTGTCGTGTTGGTATTGGTTTTCGGCCACGATGGCGCGACCAAGCTTCTGCGCAATTCCCCGTCCGCACAGGAAGCGACAGGAGTGTCGCTTCCCCGAACCGCTCCCCATCGGGGAAGCGGCACTCTTGCCGCTTCCGCCCCGTATTTTACAGACATCTCGACCACGCCCACGTCGGTGTGGCTTTCCGCCGAGTGGCCATCAGACCTTTTTCTTGCGCCGCCTTTCATCGAGTTCTACATGCGCACCAACCTTGCCGACACGGCTGTGCTTCCTCTTGGGTGGGCGGAGACGGTTGCCGGCGAAACGAACATCTGCGTTGAGATCGGACAGGAACGGATGCCGGATGAAACACTTCCGCCGATTGCATTTTTCACGATGCGGGCCTTTGACGGGTTGGGGGGGGACGGCGATGACGACGACGGTGACGGCCTCTCGAACGCGGAGGAGCGCGCGCTCGGCACGAATCCCCGACGGGTGGACACGGACGGGGATGGATATGACGACGGACAGGAGGCGTCCATTGTCCAGTACGGGGCGACGTTTCCTGTCTTTGACCTTTCGTCCGTTTCCAACGTCCTCGCTGGTACGCAGCCGTACGCCTACTGTCCAGCATACGTGGTTGTAAACTTGCCATTCGCCGTCGAACTGGCCGGCCACCTTTCCACCAATGTCGCTGTGCACTTTGCCGGCATTGCGGAATTTCTGGAGTTGGGGACTGCCACGTCGGCCGCTCCGGCGTATGCCTCCCCTTATTCGCCGTCACCCATCTACAACACCGCCAATGCCGCCGTTTCCGCGTACGGATATATGTTCATGCCAATGGGGTATGCGGGTTCCCAGCTGCGCGCGGGCGTTGTCTCAGATGTGCAGGGACGGTGGTTCGTTGCCGAGTGGCGCGACATGATGGACCCGATGGGGTGGGCGAACCTCACCTTCGACCAGATGTCCTTTCAATTGGCCGTGTCGGAGGCGGAACCCGATACGGTGCATGTGCGCTATCTTTACCTCGACAGTTGCTTCGACGGCACATCGGCGATCATCGGCGCTCATGGTTTCGGCGGAACGCCCGACCTGCTGGTGGCGGAAGATGTGTCGGGGAGCGTGACGAGCGGCATGACGATCTCCTACCGTTTCGGGACGGGCACCAATCCGCTCTGCGCCGACACGGATGGCGACGGGCTGCCCGACGGCTGGGAGGCCGCGCACGGCATGGATCCTCTCTCCGCCAACACGGGCGACCCGCGCACGGATGCATCCGCCGATCCCGACCTTGACGGCCTCACGAACGCGCAGGAGGCGGCCTTGGGGACAGACCCTTTCCAGCCGGATTCGGATGGCGACGGGATGGACGACGGATGGGAATCCCGGTACGGCTTCGACCCGACCACGCACAACAGCCAGACCGAACGCACCGACGACGACGCGGACATCGATTCTGATGGTGACGGTCTTACGAACGCCGATGAATGTGCGTGGAGGACGAATCCCGGCAGTCTCGACACGGACAATGACGGCGTGAACGATGGCGTGGAGATTGCGCAGAACAGTGATCCCGCCGACGCAACGGACGAGGGGAAGCCGAACAGCCGTACACCAGTGCAGTTCTATTTCGGCGACCACAGTTCCAGCCATTCGGAGAAGTACCAGCTGACGGTGGTGCCGGTCGTGAACCGCAGCACGAATTCGCCCCGTCCGTTCGCCTGGGTGAATGCCAATTACGGCGCGTGCGAGACGCGCACGGCCATGCTCACGCCGGGGTACTCTTACGAGGTGCGTCTCGCGCACGCATCGACGAACCGCCCCCAGGGGCCTGACTATGACTACACGCTCAACGCCGTTAACGTGTCCCAGTCCGTCAGCGTGCTTGACCCCGATAACTTGTTAGGCGTTCACCTTTCAGGTAGTACGTTTACCGGTGGGGGCCTGGTAGCGACTTTAACGGCATACAAGGTCGATGTGGCGGTTTGCTCACCAGACGATCCAGACTGGTCCGAACTGGATGTTTCGCGTGTCATACTGGATAACGAGGAGTTGCGGATTAAGGTGACGGTGACGCCCCAGATGTCGGATCTCTCGGCCTGTCGGCAGAAGTTTGGTGATTCCATTACAATCAGGACTTCCGGTACATGTCCGCAGGGCACATCTATTTCGCTTGACGGCGCATCATTCGCCAATGCGGGGAACAAGTCTGAGATTCGCCTTTCGCGGTCGTTTACCCAAGTGCGGGCACTTGGTCTGTTACCGGCACAAGATGATGATGGCGTGAATGAAATGGCGTGGATGGACATTGTGCAAACATCGGTCCAGAATTATGCAGATAGCGAGGCGTTCTCGGAACTAGGGAGTCAATTCCGAGGTAAGGCGACACTGGATGAT
This sequence comes from uncultured Lentisphaerota bacterium, assembly GCA_900320225.1. GTDB lineage: Bacteria > Verrucomicrobiota > Kiritimatiellia > RFP12 > UBA1067 > RUG572. The sequence continues at coordinate 36,955 of ONRL01000060.1, read as the reverse complement.
ACGAGTACGCTTGATTCAATACCGCCCAATTCTGTGCCGTCTGTGTCGTACATGAGGTCTGCGGGATGTGAAGTGGTGACGGCAACCTATTGGGGTGTAGACGCGAGGAAGAGACAGATTACGAATCAGGCAGACTTCTTTTATTTCTCTGGGCATGGCAACCATTATAATAACACACTTCAGGGTGGTTTTACCCCCTTGTTGGCACATGGTAGTTGGGATAGGGATCTTGACGTTGTTATCATAGCGGGGTGTTCGGTGCTTGATATCAATGACTATAATGGTAACTACAGCGGGGCAGAACATTCTTTTTCTCCTGGATATTCATGGGAGTCTACTGGGCCGTCAATATTACTTGGCTATGCGTATGTCGCACCTGGTGACGCTAGTGGAATTCCAACTCGCATCGTGCGCTCGTGGCGTATCAACCGTAACACCAGGGGTGACGTAGACGCATGGATGTCGGCGAATGCAAATAACCGAGCGTGGAATGCTTGCGCAATTGTTAAAGGGCAAAAATATGTTTATTTCAAGTTCAGTTTTAAAGGTGTTTTCAAGAAAAAGGTAGAAGTGCCAAAGGAGGATTGGTAATGAGAAAATCACTTATGGTGTGCTTGGGAGTAATATGCTCCACTACGGTGTATGGTTGGAATACTGTGTCTGAGTTGGAAAATGAGGCCAGCCTTGCCTTGGTGTCGTCTGAAAATCTTCTGGACGCGGCATTTGTAAGCAATATAAACAGATCCGTGCAATCTACAAATTTGTTGATGAAACTAGATGCTGAGATTATTCGGTCGATAATCCATTATCAGCAATTTCTGGACTCCGCAGATGGACAGGCAATAGACGGGCAACTTCAATGTATATCAAATGTTGTTAACTGGACAGATACTATGACGAACTCATGGCAATTTTGGACTGGGCGACTTCTCCTTGCCAGCGTATATTCCGTTGACAATAATTTTACTTCGGCATACGATGTGTGCACCAACAATCTCTGCGCCATGCAGATTTTTGGGGGTGTGCCCGAGACGAATGTTCTTAACACCGCCATATTGAAGTATTACGAGATGCCTGATCTTGAGGTCGGCATGGCGTTTAAGGTCTTTGCAGGAATGGCGGCGGCGGGTGCGGGAATGGGAAACGCAGCGACCAATTATGCCAACCAAGTCGGTAATCCGTACCGAAGTATGATTTTTGATTTTATTCGGTGACGGGGAGATTTCAACAAGGCGAGATCGGAGAGAAAAGAGCATGACGACAGACGACAAGGCGTTGCCGCAGGCGTTTCTTGAACTGGCGGCGGACGTGTTCGGCGTGGGCGTGGAGGCGCTCGCGCCCGAGACGGCGTTTGGGTCGATTGAGGGGTGGGACAGCGTCAACCACCTCCGCCTCGTGATGGAGACTGAGGCCAAATTCGGCAAGCCAATCCCCCTGGAGGCTGTGCCCGAGCTTAGGACATTGGCGGATTTCGGGAGGTATTGCTAGGCTTGGGCTTTAGATTCAGTTTTTAGGACAGAGGACGAAGGACAGAGGACAAAGGATTTAGGACATAGGACATTGGACGTAGGACTTTGGCTTGCCAACCACCAACTACCAGTTACCAACTAGGAGAAAGAAAATGCGAAAGCTGATGCTTGCGGCCCTCGTGGGCGTGCTGTTTGCGGCAAGTGCCGCGCCGTTGGAGATCGTCTCGCCGAAGGAGGGGGCCATGGTGCCGACCCTTACGCCGGACATGAAGGCTTACCTCGCGCAGCCGCGCGCGGAGCGGGTGAAGCAGTTCGCCGACCCCGCCGAGCGGAAGCGGATCGCGAAGTTCGGGGACCGACCGCAGAAGACCCTCCTCTCCTGGACCTGCACGGTGCCCGTCGCGACGGGCACGGTGTGGAGCGTCAAGGTGCGTCGCGCGAAGGACGGCAAGGTCGTGTTCACGGAAAAGACGCACAAGACGTCCCTTGAGATCGACAACCTCGAGATCGCCTGCGACTACAAGTGGCGCGTGAAGGGTGTGGCGGCCGACGGCGCACAACTGCGCGCGGAGGGGACGTTCCGCACGGAGGACATCGCGCCGCGCCTCATCCACCTCAGCCGCGTGCACAACATGCGCGACTTCGGCGGACGCGTGGGGCTGGGCGGACGCCGCGTGCGCCAGGGAATCGTGTACCGGTCGGCCGGGCTCAACGCCAACGCGCACAAGTCGAAGTCCAAGGGCGGAATGGTGCCGGGCGACGTGACCTTGACCGATAAGTCGCGCGCGTACGCGAAGGGCGTGCTGGGCATCCGCACGGACCTCGACCTGCGCTCGGACCGCGAGTGTTTCGGCATGACCGGCTCGCCGCTCGGCCCCGAGGTGAAGTGGATCAAGATCTCCTCCTCGGCCTACAGCGGCATGGGGAAGGATTCCGGCAAGCAGGCGTTCGCGAAGGTGTTCCGCGTGTTCCTCGACGAGAAGAACTACCCGATCGACTTCCACTGCATCGCGGGCGCGGACCGCACGGGGTCACTCGCGTTCATCCTCGGCGCGCTGCTGGGCGTGGACGAGGATGAGCTGTGGCGCGACTGGGAGGTCACGGCGTTCCAGAAGGAAAAGATCGATTTCGGCCACCGCACGCGCTTCAGCAAGCTCGTGAAGGTCTTCGACGCGTTCCCCGGCGCGAGCATCCACGAGAAGGTCGCCGCCTACGTCAAGTCCCTCGGATTCACGGACGCCGACATCGAGAAGTTCCGCGCGATCATGCTGGAGCCGTAGAAACGGCCGGCAATCGGTATCTGTCAATCAACTCATTTTATGGTATAATAAGCGCGTTTTGCCATGGAGACGAAAAACAAGGACAACCAAGAAATGAACATGGGCATCAAGATTGTCTGTGCGGTCTTACTAGTCGCCATTGTGGTGGCAGCCGGCGTGGGCTTGCTCGTACAGCATCGGAAGCTCGACGAGCTTCGACGAACGCATGCCGGACTGGAGCGCGCAAACCAGAAGCTCGTCACGGACCATGAGGAACTGGTAGCCGCCAACGGCAAGTTGGCTGACGAGTTTCGCTCGGTGCGTGACATGTGGCGCGCGAGTACTGCGGAGAAGGCTTCTGTCGAGAAAGACCGCATGTCGTGGAAAGCGGACCGGGCGAATTGGGAAAAGGATCGGGCGAATTGGGAAAAGGATCGGGCGGCTTGGGAAAAGAAGCGAGTGACGTTGGAGAACGAACGGGCCGCCTTGAAGGACGAGGTGGCCGTGGCCCGTGATGCCCAGTCCCGTGCCGAGACGGAGATCGCGGCCCTGAAGGCGTCCGTGAAGGATTTAAAGGTTTTGCTCAACGAACTTCGCGTCGAACATGACAAACTGGAACGCGAGTTGAACGAGGCCATGCAGCCGGTAACGGAGGAGGTGGAGGTCGTCGTTCCCGTCTCCCCTGCTCCGCCGCCGGACAGCCGTACCCCCGAAGAGCGCGCGGCCCACGAACAAGAAGAACTGAAAGACCTGACTGACCTATGAAAACGCACCTCACAGTCCTTGCCGCGCTTCTCGTTGCGCCGGCGCTTCTCGCAGAACCCACCGTCACGCGCGTGTTCCGTACCGTGCGCGACGCGCGCGGGGACGAAAACGTCCGCCGCGTGCAGGACATCGACGACGCGGCCTGGGTGTGGGCGCCCGGACACGAGGTGTGGGGCGTCTCCGCCGACTCGAACGCCTGGAACGTCCGCTTCGGCATGAAGGCGGCGCCGATTTCGTTCTTCCGCCTCCGCAACCGTTTCGCGTCCGACGGCGCGCCGCTCGAGTTCGACGTGAGCGCGGACGAGCGCTTCACGCTCTACCTTGACGGAAAGCGCATCGCGGAGGGGCCGCACCGCGGCCTCGTCGAGCACTGGTACTACCAGACCTACCGCATTGAGGGCCTGACGCCCGGCGAACACCTCCTCGAGGCCGTCGTGTGGCAGCTCGGCCTCCACGCGCCGCTCGCCCAGCTCTCCTACCGGGGCGGGTTCGTCCTCAAGGCGGCGGGGACCTACGACAAGAGGCTCACCACGGGCAAGGGCGCGTGGGAGATCGCCCCGCTCGCGAACACGACCATGACCGACCGCGGCACGTCCCGCACCTTCGGCGTCGGCTCGCAGTGCCAAGTGTCCGGCACGGGCTACCCGAACGAGCAGCCGCCGGCAGGTGCCTGGCAGAAGGTCGTTGTCGTGCGCGCGCCGATCAAGACGAACCAGTATGGCGGCCGCGCGAAGGGGTGGATGCTCTACCCGTCGGACCGCCCCGACCAGACCTACGACATCAAGACGCCGGGCCGCGTGGTGAACGCGGACCGTGACCTGACGCGTCCGTTCACCGTGCCCGCGAACACGGACTGCGACCTCTGGTGGGACCTCGACGACTACTATTGCGCCTATCCCATTCTCGAGACGTCCGGCGGCACCGGCGCGGAGGTGACGTGGGGCTGGACCGAGGCCCTGCGCGGCGCGGACGGCAAGAAGGGCAGCCGCGACGAGTGGAAGGGCAAGTCGTTCAGCCAGACCTTCACCGACACCTTCCTCCCCGACGGCCGCGCCGACGCGCAGTTCACCGCGCCGTGGTGGCGCTGCGGACGCTGGTGCCGCCTGCACGTGAAGACGGCCGGCGAGCCGCTCACGGTGCGGCGCGTCGCGATCGCCGAGTCGCGCTACCCGCTCGCCGTCGACGGCGCGTTCGCCTGCGACGACCCGTCGTTCGCGCCGATTGCCAAGATCTCCCGCCGCGCGATGGAGATGTGCATGCACGAGATGCTGTTCGACTGCCCCTACTACGAGCAGCAGATGTACCCCGGCGACACGCGCATCCAGCTGAACGTGCTGAACGCCCTCACACGCGATCCGCGCATGACGCGCTTCGCGATCAGCGTGTACGACTTTGACCGCCGCGACAACGGCCTCGTGGCGATGAACTTCCCCACGCGCGGCACGCAGGAGAGCGCCACCTACTCGATGTGCTGGGCGATGATGTTCCGCGACTTCCTGATGTGGCACGACGACGCGCAGTTCCTGCGCGTGCGCATGCCCGGCATGCGCAACACGCTGATGGGCCTCGCCCTCTACGAGAACGCGGACGGTCTCCTCGAGAACCTGCCCGGCTGGAGCTTCATGGACTGGGTGAAGGACGGCGGCCAGCCTTTCAAGGGCGGCGTGTCGCCGGGCGGCAGCCCGGGCGAGGGCGTGAGCGCGCTCAACAACCTCCAGTACCTGCACGCGCTCCAGAGCGCGGCCGCCGTGGACGCCGCGCTGGGCGAGCGGCACCTCGCGGCCCACTGGCGCGAGAAGGCGGACCGCCTCGGCAAGGCCATCGTGGCCGCGTGCTGGGACGCGGGCCGCGGCATCCTCGCCGACACGCCGAAGAAGGACCGCTTCAGCGAGCACGCGCAGTGCCTCGCAATCCTCGGCGGCATCCTCTCGCCCGCGCAGCGCGAATCGTCCTTCGCCGCCCTCGCGAAGGGCGAGGGCCTCGCGCCCACGAGCTCCTACTTCGCCCACTACCTCTTCGAGACGTACGCGGCGTGCGGACGCCCCGACCTCATCCGCGCCCGGTTCTCGTACTGGCGGAACTTCGTGGAATGGGGCGCGCGCACGGCCTTCGAGACGCAGAGCATCGAGACGCGCAGCGACTGCCACGCCTGGAGCGCATGCCCGGTCTACTTCATGCAGACCGTCTTCGCGGGCGTCACCCCCGCCTCGCCGTTCTTCCGCACCGTGCGCGTGGCGCCGCAGCCGGCCGGACTCAAGTTCGTGAAGGCGAAGACGCCGTGTCCGCAGGGCGTGATTGAAACCGACCTCCGCTTCGAGGGCGATGCCGTACGCGGCACGGTGACGCTGCCGAAGGGCCTTACGGGCACGTTCGAGTGGCGCGGCAAGACGCGTCCGCTCGCCCCGGGCCGCCAGGAGGTGGAGCTGTGAGGGTCGCGCTTGTCGCGACCTGTCTCTCGCTCGCGTGCGCGGCGGCTAACTTTCCTGTGGCGCCGGGCGTGTCGATCGCCGACGCGGTGGCGAAGGCTCGCGCCGCCGGCGGCACGAACACCGTGACGCTCGCGGCCGGCGACTGGTTTCTTGAGGAAACGCTCGCGCTCGACGCGCGGGACGCCGGGCTCACCCTGCGCGGTGCCGGCGCGGGCCGCACGCGGATCTGGGGCGGACGCCGCTTGACGGGGTGGAAGCCGGACGGCGACACGTTCTGGAGCGCGGACCTGCCGGAGGTGAAGGACGGCAAGTGGAACTTCCGCGCGCTTGTGGTGGACGGCGAACTCGCGCCCCGCGCGTGCTTCCCCGGCGGAACGAACCGTTTCGACAACCTCGGCACGTGGGATTTGCCGCTTCTGCCGGCCGTCGCGGGGCACTGGCCGCGCAAGCCCACGTTCGCGGAGCTCGTGACAATGCCGTACAAGGCGGAGGACCTGCCGGACACGATGGACTTCCGCAACGCCGAGATCCGCCTCTACCACATGTGGTCGGAATCGCTCAGCACCGTGGCGTCGAACGACCTCGCGCGCCACGTCGTGTTTCTCTCCCAGCCGGCCGCATGGCCGATGGGCGCGTGCGGACGCCGCCAGTACGAGGTGTACAACACGCGCGAGGGGATGACGGAACCCGGGCAATGGTATCTCGACCGCACGCGCGGGAAGGTCGTCTACTGGCCGAAGGCGGGGCAGGACATGTCGAAGGTGCTGGCGGTGGCGCCGCGCCTCGAGACGGTCGTGCTCGTGGCGGGCACGAAGAAGACGCCCGTACGCGGCGTGACGCTCATGGATTTCACGGTGCAGGCCGCGACGCCGCCTGACAAGCGCGCGGGCTTCGGTGGCGGCGACCTGCCGCCGGCGGTGCTGGTCGCCGAGGCGGAAGACTGCGCGGCGGAGCGACTGGAGGTGTGCAACGTGGGCGGCGTGGGCGTGCGGATCGCCGGGCGCACGTGCCGTCTCGCGGCGAGCGACGTCCACCACGTGGGCGCGCGCGGCGTGAGCGCGTCCGGCGAGGGCATGCTCGTGGTCTCGAACCGCATCTGCCACGTGGGGCTGCAGTATCCGTCGTCCTGCGCGCTGGGCGTGGGCGGGAAGAACGGCGTGGTGCGCCGCAACGAAATCTACGATTCGCCCTATTCGGGAATCATCGGCGGGGGCACGGACATGCTCTACGAGGAGAACTGCATCCACCACGTGATGCGCGTGCTGCACGACGGCGCGGCAATCTACGGCAACATGACGCGCGGCGTGATGCGCGGGAACGTGGTGCACGACATCGTGCCCGTCGGCAAGGGCTTCGGCGCGAGCGCGTTCTACTACGACGAGGGCGCGCTCGACTGCGTGATCGAGCGGAACGTGGCGTACGGCGTGCCGCGTCCGATCCACGAGCAGGCACGCAGGTGCGCGACAACACGTTCATTGCCGACGGCGACATGACGATCTCCTTCCAGCGGTCGGTTGGCTGCACGTTCGAGCGCAACACGCTCGTGTTGGGCGGAAAACTGAACTATGCGTTCCCCGAGGCCGTCCGGAAGTGGGAGGGCAACCGCGTGTTCCGGGGAGGGTCGCGCGCCCGCGCGACCGACGGGGAGGCAGACCGCCTCGACATCGGCGAGGCGCGTCCGGCGGTGCAGGCGCAGAAGCCGCGCGCGCCGTTCGCCGTCCCGCGCGCGGAAACGCCGCCGGAGCCGGACGGCACGTTCGCGCCCGGCGAGTGGACGGGACGGATGCAGGCCCTCAACTATGGGGCGGGCGGATTTCTCATCGGCGGCGCCTCCGCGTACCTGCGCGCGGCGTGGGATGATACGAACCTGTACGTGGGCGTGTTCGTGGCGAACTTCCGTTCGGCGGAGCTGTCCGACGGGGCCCAGTGGGGCGTGGACGACGGGGTGGAGGTGTGCGTGGCGGGCAAGACCTGGCGCGCGTTCGCCTGCGGGCGCACGTCGTGGGACGGCGCGGGCGCGGTGAAGGCGTACGCGGGCCTTCGTCCGGGACGCAAGTCGTGGGAGCCCAAGACGCTGGTGTACGAGGCCGTGATTCCGTTCGCCGCGCTCGGCGTGCGCCCGGAGGCGGGCGCGAAGCTGCCGTTCAACGTGCGCGTGCGCAACAGCCAATACAAGGAGTGGCGTCAGTGGGACGCCGACGGCCGCACCCCGCAATTACTGTTGAAATGACTACCACTCACCAACTACCAACTACCAACTATCAACTATCAACTACCAACTTATGAAAACCGCATCCGTACTGCTTGCCTCAATGGCCGTCCTGGCGGCGTCCGCCGCGCAGGTGACGGTGGAGACGACGTTCCTCGACGGGCGGAAGACGTCCGTTGTGCAGCCGCTTGAGGTCCGCGACGGCCGCGCCACGTGGCGCATGGCGCGGGCGGACGTGTCGGCGGGCGTGAAGTCGATCGCCGTGTGGCCGGACTTCGCCGAGGCGCGGAAGGGCGAGGACGGCTACTGGGTGTTCCCGAACAACACGTACGGCACGTACCGTCTCGACAAGGGCTCCATCCGCGAAGGCTGGCACGTGTGCATGCCGATGTTCGGCATGAAGACGCCGCGGTGCGCGTTCACGGTCATTGCCACGGGAATGCCCTATTCGCTCTCCCCCGAGGTCGTGGTGAAGGACGGCGTCTACCGCGTGCGCGCGCTGTTCGACCGGTTCATGGACGACGTGTACGAGGATCCCGCGCTCGAGTTCCGCTTCCTCGAAGGGAACGACGCGGACTACAGCGGCATCGCGCGCGCCTACCGCACCTACCAGCTGGAGCGCGGCGCGTGCCGTCCGATCGTCGACCGCCTGAAGGACCAGCCGCTCCTCGAGTACGCCGTGCGCAACCCCGAGGTGCGCATCCGCCAGGCGTGGAAGCCCGTGCCGAGTCCCGTGCCGGAGCAGGTGGGGCGCAACGCGCCGCCCGTCAAGCCGGTCGTCACGTTCGACCGCGTGAAGGACATCGTGGACGAATGCGTGCGGCAGGGCGTGAAGGGCGCGGAGTTCTGTCTCGTGGGCTGGAACTGGGGCGGACACGACGGCGCCTATCCGCAGATATTCCCCGTGGAGCCGCTGCTCGGCGGCGAGGAGAAATTGAAGGAGTGCGTGCGCTACACGCAGGCGAAGGGTTACCAGATCGTGGGCCACAGTTCCTTCCGCGACTGCTACATGATCGCGGACACGTGGGACAGCGAGTACGTGGTCGAGAAGAACCCTGACGGCACGCTGAAGCGCGGAAAGACGACGTATGGCGGCGGGCGTCTTTTCACGATGTGCCCGCAGCGCGCCTACGAAAGGTTCTGCCCGAAGCAGTGCGCCGAGATGGCCACGTTCGGGTTCAAGGGACTTTTCTACGTGGACGTGGTGACAGCGCGGTCCCTCTTCCCCTGCAATGACCCGCGCCACCGGCTCAACAACGGACAGCGGGCGGTGTGGGAGCGGAACATCCTCGATGAGCTGCGCGTCGTGTTCGGCGGCGCGGCGAGCGAGGGCGCGCACGACTTCTGCATCGGGTCCGTGGACTCCGCGCTCACGATCCAGTGGGCGAAGCCGTTCGAGCCGCCGAAGTCGCCGCTGGTGGACGGCTACATCCCCGTGTGGCAGCTCGTCTACCACGGGATCGTCGTGTCCACGCCGTTCCGCACGATGATCAACTGTCCGGCGAACCCTGACCGCCGCTTCGGGCTCAAGCTCGCCGAATTCGGGGGGCGTCCCACGTTCTACTGGCACAGCTGGTTCGTGACGGGGCGTGCGCCGTCGATGGGCACGATCGACCTCGAGGCGACGACGGACGAGAAGCTCCGCCAGGGCGTCGCGTGGATGAAGGAGGGGTACGACGAGTACGCCCGCCGCAGCGACCTGCAGTTCGCGTTCATGGACCGACACGAGAGGGTGCGCGACGGCGTGTTCCGCGTTACCTACTCGAACGGCGCGAAGATGCTTGTGAACTACGGCGACGCGCCGACCGAGGTGGATGGCGTGGCGGTGCCCGCGATGGACTACACGGTGGTGCGTCCGAAGGGAGGTAAGAATGCGAATTGAGCGAATCGCGCTCGCGGCGCTGCTGCTGTGCGCGGCCGGCTGCGCGACCGAGCACTACGAGATGGGCGCGCGCAATCCCGAGGTGGCGATCTCGGCCGACGGCGGCGTCACCTACCGTGGGAAGTTCGTCGATCCCGAGGATCTGCCGGGGCTTCTGAAGGATTCGGGGCTCACGAAGCAGGACACGATCTTCATCCACATTCCCGAGGACCTCAGGGACATGCGCGCGCCTCGGCGCGTGATGGCGATCCTCTCGCGGAACGGCTTCACGCGTCCGATCCTGCTGAGCGACCGGAAGTCGTACACGGAGCTCGGGAAGACGGCCGACGAACGCCGGATGGAGCGCCGCCGCCAGCAACAGGAGCAGATGAAGCTCCCGCCAAATCAAAGGACAATCAGATACAAATGACAAACGTTGCTGAAATCGCGCAAACGGCCCTCGCGGAGGTCGCCACCGAGATCGTCCAGCCCGGCTCGCCCGTGGCGGAGACCGTGGAGACGTCCGCCGATTGGCTACGCACGCTCACGGCGTGGGTGGACGTGGCGGATGGATGGGTGTGGGGGCTGCCGTTGATCGGGGCGGTTCTCGTGACCGGGATGTTGCTCACGTTCATGTTGCGTTTCGTCCATGTTTTCAACCTCAAGCGCGCGTTCCGGTACATGTTCCGTCCCGAGACGGACGCGGACGTCAAAGGGGAGGTGAGCCAGTTCGGCGCGCTCTGCACGGCGCTCTCCGCCACGATCGGCACGGGCAACATCGTGGGCGTCGCGACGGCCATCGGCACGGGCGGCCCCGGCGCGCTCTTCTGGATGGAGGTGGCGCGGAGGGCCTGCTCGCGGTGAAGTACCGCGAGGTGCTGCCGGACGGCCGCGTGCTGGGCGGTCCGTTTTACTACATTGAGCGCGGGCTCGGGCGGAAGTGGAAGTGGCTCGCGGTCCTGTTCGCGTTCTTCGGCGTGACGGCGGGCATCATGGGCATCGGCACGATCGCGCAGATCCATGGCATCACATCCGCCGTGCAGCGTTTCTTCGACCCGGGTTTCAACCCCAGCGACGTCGCCACGGGCCTGCAGCTGTTCGGCACCACGTACTCCGTGCCGGTCGTGGTGGCGGGGCTTGTGGTGACGATGTGCGTGGGACTTGTGGTGATCGGCGGGATCAAGCGCATCTCGGCGGTGTCCACGGTGGTGGTGCCGTTCATGGCGGTGTTCTACGTGGCGATCTGCGCGTTCATCCTGCTGGGCAACCTCTCCAAGGTGACGGCGGCGGTCGAGCTGGTCGTGCGGGCGGCGTTCAACCCGGCCGCGTTCACGGGCGGCGTGGTGGGGTCGCTCTTCATCGCGATGCAGAAGGGCGTGGCGCGCGGCATTTTCTCGAACGAGGCCGGCCTCGGCAGCGCGCCGATCGCGGCGGCCGCGGCGCGCACGAACGAGCCGACGCGCCAGGGACTCGTGTGCATGACGGGCACGTTCATCGACACGATCGTGGTCTGCACGATGACGGGTCTCGCCATCGTCGTGACGGGCGCCTGGGAGCCGTCGCTCAAGCTCGAGGGCGTGGACATCACGATCGAGGCGTTCAACCGCGGGCTCGCGTTCCTGCCGCACGCACGGTCGATCGCCCCCTGTTTCCTGATGGTCGCGATCACGTTCTTCGCGTTCACCACGATCCTCGGCTGGGACTACTACTCCGAGCGGTGCCTCGAGTACCTCGTGGGCGTGAAACGGCAGTGGGCCGTGAAGCTCTACCGCCTCCTCTACGTGCTCGTGGTGTTCGCCGGCCCCTACCTCACGGTGAGCGTGGTGTGGGGCATCGCGGACGTCTTCAACGGCCTGATGGCGTTCCCGAACCTCGTCGCGCTCATCCTCCTCTCGCCCGTCGTGGCGCGCACCACGCGCGATTACTTCCGGCGGGCGTCGAGTTCGCGGTAGAGGGCGAGGGTGGAGGCGCACATCTTCGCGACGGAGTAGTTCGCGCGCACGGATTCGATGGCGGCGGCGCGGATGGCGTCCAGCCGTTCCTTCGGCATGTCGAGGATTTCGTCGAGCTTCGCGGCGAGGGCGTCGGCGTCGCCCGGCGGCACGAGGAACCCGGTCTTGCCGTCCTCGATCGTCTCGCACGCGCCGCCGTGCGCGGTGGCGACGACGATGCGGCCCATCGCCTGCGCCTCGGGGATGGTGCGCCCGAACGCCTCGGGCTGGGCGGAGGAGGCGTTCACCACGATGTCGCTGAGCGCATAGACGACGTGGATCTCGCGCGTGTGGTCGCGGAACACGACCTGCGTGTCGTCCGCGAGCTGGCCGGCGATCTCGCGGAGGTGGTCGGAGTACTCGGTGCGGCCCTGGTCCGAGCCGAGAAAGAGCGCGCCCACGCGTTTGTGCTTCATCTGCATGAGCGCCTCGAGGAACACCTCCTGCCCCTTCCAGAAGGTGAGACGCCCCGGCAGGGTGATCACGGGGATGTCGGGAGAGAAACGGTACTGCTGGGTCTTTTTCTTGAGGGCGTGCTCGGGGGAGACGGCGTCGGGGCGGAAGAAGTCCGTGTCCGCCCCGCGGGGGATGCACACGAGGCGCGCGGGGTCGGGGTGGTACGTCTCGAGGACGTGCCGGCGCACGTATTCGGACACGCAGATCGTGCGCAGGCCCTTGAGCATCACGCGGTTGTACGGGATCTTGAAGAAGGCGGGCTTCGTGCCGTACACGCCGTGGAAGGTGGCGAGCCAGGGAACGCCGCACATCTTGGAGGCCCAGTGGACGCTCCACGCCGGCGCGCGCGAGCGCACGTGCATGAGCGTAAAGCCCTCCCGCTCCACGAGCTCCGCGAGCCGCACCGCGTTCCGGCGCGCCGTGAAGGGGTTCTTGGTCGCGAGGGGAAGGGTGAAATGCGGCACGCCCATGGCCGTGAGCTGCTCAACCATGGGGCCGCCCTGCGAGGCGACCGCGTTGGGGATGCCGGCCTTCTTGAGCGCGTGCGCGATCTCAAGCGTGCCCCGCTCCACGCCGCCCATCTGGAGGGCGGGCAGAATCTGCAAAATTTTCATGCGGGAAAGTATATCATAATTTCCAATTCCCTGCAGGTCTCGGGTCTCATGTCCCAGGTCTCTCCCGCCTCGTCCCGCCTCGTCCAAGGTTGCGCCGGCGGGTGGGAAATGATATACTTCCCGCCATGAATTTCTTGGACAGAAAGGCCTATGACTGGGGCAGCGCATTCGCGCGGGCCCTTTTCTGGCTTTTCCCGCGCCGGAAGCGCATCGCGGTCGAGAACATCCTCAAGGCGGGGATCACCGACGACCCGAAGGAGGCGCGGCGCATTGCGCGCGTGAGCTGGGGCCATCTTGCCGGGCATGTCTGCGAGGCCCTGCGCGTGCCGCACGTGATCACGCGCGAGAACTGGCGCGAGCATCTGGACGTGTCGGAGGGGCATCCCGACGCGGTGCGCCTGTTGCTGGAGGAGACGGACACCCCCATCATCCTCGTGAGCGCCCACCACGGCGTGTGGGAGGCGGCCACGAACCTCCTCTCCTTCGCCCGTCCGATGTTCGCCATCGCCCGCGTGATGAACAACAAGCTCATCGCGAACTGGATGAAAAACCACCATTTCCGCGGCCCCGTGACGATTATCGACAAAAACCACGGTTTCACCCCCGAGATCCTGCGGAAGTGGGTGGAGACCCGCGCGGCGATGACGATCCTCATGGACCAGCATACGTCGAAGGGGCTCCCTCTCACGTTCCTCGGGCGTCCGGCCAAGACCTTCTCGTCCGCCGCGCGCCTCGCCATCCGCACGGGTTACCCCGTGGTGGTGGGGTCGTTCGTGCGCGTGGCGCCCTACCTCTACCGTCTCGTGGGCGGGCCGCCCATCCGTTTCCCGAAGGACGCCGACCGCGCCGCCGCCACCCAGCTTCTCAACGACCGCCTCGGCGAGGCGATCCGCAAATATCCCGACCAGTACCTCTGGGCGCACCGCCGGTGGAGGTAAAAAACCAAGGAACAATAAATGGCGATGATAGACATGTTGTGCGCGGTGTCCCCGCTGGACGGCCGCTACGGTTCGAAAGTCGACGAGCTGCGCGAGGTGTTTTCCGAGTACGGCCTCGTGAAACGGCGCGTCGCGGTGGAGTGCGCGTGGCTTGCGGCGCTCTGCGCCCATCCGGGCCTGCCGGAGTGTCCGCCGCTCACGGCGGACGAGGCGGCCGCGCTCGCGCGGATCGCGGACGGCTTCACCGTGGCGGACGCGCAGCGCGTGAAGGACATCGAGAAGACGACGAACCACGACGTGAAGGCCGTGGAGTACTTCATCAAGGAGAGGATCGCGGGCACGCCGCTCGCGGCGCGCGGCGAGTTCGTGCACTTCGGTTGCACGAGCGAGGACATCAACAACATGTCCCACGCGCTCATGCTGCGCGACGGACTCAAGGCGCTGCGCGCGGCGCAGGACCAGGTGACGGACAAGGTCGCCGAGATGGCGCACGCGTTCGCGTCCGTGCCCATGCTCGCCCACACGCACGGCCAGCCCGCCTCGCCCACCACGCTCGGCAAGGAGCTCGCCGTGGTCGCGGCGCGCCTCCGCCGCCAGCAGGAGGAGATCGACCGCATCGTGCTGCCCGCGAAAATGAACGGGGCGGTGGGCAACTTCAACGCGCACCTCTCCGCCTATCCCGACGTGGACTGGGAGGCGCTCGCGCGCGGCGTGATCGAGGGTTTCGGCCTGCGGCAGAACCGCCTCACGATCCAGATCGAGCCGCACGACGGCATGGCCGAGCTGTTCGACGCCCTCCAGCGCTGGAATACCGTGCTCCTCGACTTCGACCGCGACGTGTGGACGTACGTCTCCTTCGGCTACTTCAAGCAGCGGACCGTGAAGGGCGAGATCGGCTCCTCCACGATGCCGCACAAGGTGAACCCCATTGACTTCGAGAACTCGGAGGGCAACCTCGGCCTCTCGAACGCCGTGTTCGGGTTCCTCGCGCGCAAGCTGCCCATCTCGCGCATGCAGCGCGACCTCACCGACTCCACCGTGCTGCGCAACATGGGCGTCGCGTTCGGTTACGCGCTCGTGGCGGCGAAGTCCACGCTCAAGGGCCTCGGCAAGCTCGAACTCAACGAGGCGCGCCTCGCGGAAGACCTCGACCACAACTGGGAGGTGCTCGCCGAGCCGATTCAGACCGTCATGCGGAAGGTCGGCATGGACCATCCCTATGAGCGGCTGAAGGAGCTCACGCGCGGACGCCGCGTGACGCCGGAGATCATGAAGGATTTCGTCGAGGGGCTCGATCTGCCCGCCGACGACAAGGCGCGTCTTCTCGCGCTCACGCCCGCCACCTACATCGGAAAGGCCGTCGAGCTCGCCGGCCTCGCGTGATGGCGTTCGGCGTACCAGAGTCGACGATCGAGGAGATCAAGGCGCGGACCGACATCGCCGACCTGATCTCCTCGTATGGCATCCAGCTCCGCCGCACGAGCGGCGGCTACATGGCGTGCTGTCCGTTCCACCACGAGAAGACGCCGTCCTTCCACATCCAGCCCGACAAGGGGTTCTACCACTGCTTCGGCTGCGGCGAGTCGGGAGACTGCATCAAGTTCGTGCAGAAGCAGGAGGGAATGTCGTTCATCGAGGCGGTGAAGAAGCTCGCCGCCGGATGCGGCATCACGGTGGAGGAGAAGGAGGACCCGCAGGCCGGGCAGCGCAAGCGCCTGCTGGCGCTCCACAGCCAGCTTGCCGACTTCTTCCGTCGCTGTCTTCTCCAGTCGAAGGAAGCGGAGCCCGCGCGCGCCTACCTCGCGAGCCGCGCGCTCCCCGACGCGATCGTCGCCCAGTTCAAGATCGGCTACGCGCCGCTCTCCGCGAACGCCATGCGCACGTGGGCGAAGAAGTACGGTTTCACCGACGAGGATCTCGTCGCCGCCGGCGTGCTGCTGCCGCCGAAGTTCGAGGGCGGCTCCTGGTACAACCGCTTCGGCGGACGCCTCATGTTCACGATCACGGACCGCCAGGACCGCGCGATCGCGTTTTCGGGGCGCATCCTCACGAACGACAAGAAGAAGGCGAAGTACGTCAATTCGCCCGAGACGATCCTCTTCAAGAAGTCGAACGTGCTGTTCGCCCTTGCCCACGCCGCGCCGTGCATCGTCAAGTCCCCGCGCCGCGAGGCCATCGTGTGCGAAGGGCAGATCGACGTGATCCGCTGCCACGCGTGCGGTTTCCCCGTGGCGGTCGCCTCGCAGGGCACGGCCTTCACGGAAGAGCACGTGCGCATCCTCAAGAAGTGCGCCGACTCCGTGGTGCTCGTGTTCGACGGCGACGGTGCGGGACAGAAGGCCGCGGTGCGCACGGGGGGCGAGTTCCTCGCGGCTGGCGTGCCCGTGCGCGTGGCGACGCTTCCGGAGGGCGAGGATCCCGATTCGTTCCTGCGCACGCAGGGCCCGGAGGCGTTCCGGGCTCGGCTCGACGCGGCGGAGTCCGTCACCTCTTTCCAGGTGCGTTCGCTGCTCGCGAAGGAGGCGAAGCCGTACAGCGTCCGCACGGTGTCGGAAGTGAGCCGCGCGGCGCTCGAGACAATCGCAAAGTGCTCATCGGCCGTCATGCGCGCCACGCTCATCGGCGAGGCAGCTACTCTCCTCGGCGTGCCGCCCGCCGCCCTGCAGGAGGATTTCCTCAAGGTGTCCGCCGACGTGAAACACAAGCCGCCGCCGCCCGAGCCCGTGGTCTCCGACGAGCCCTTCGAAGAACCCTCCGCCGAGCCGGCGCCCGCCGTGCCGCTTGCGGGGGAGGACGCCTCATCGCCCACGGTCAACCCGCCGCCCACCACGGAGATGGCATTGTGCGAGTTCTTGATGGAGCACGAACGCGACGCGGCGCGTGAGACGCTTGTGGCGCTCGTCGCGGACTACCTGCCGGACGCCGTGCTCGTGCATCCGTTCACGCGCGCGTTCGTCGGTGCCTGGCGCACAGGGGAGGCGGATGGCACCGATGCGATCACGGCGCTGCGCAACGACCTGCCGCCGGAGATGTGCGTGTGGCTCGACCACATTCTCCTGACCGAGGAGAAGTCCGCCGCCAGCGAACTCTCTCCCGAGAAGATACTCCAGGACTTCCTTCGGAAACTGTGGATGGAGGCCGTGCGGCGCTGCCAGGGCGAGTTGCCCGCCGAGTCGACGCCCGAGAACGACATGGCGCGCCTCCGCTACTCAACGCTCATCCGCAAGCTCCAGCGCGGGGCCTGGAACGCCGCCTGCGGACTGATGTGTGCCGCGACGCTTGGACGGCAACCGCTTTCTTGAGACCCGTCTCTTTCTTGTTCTTGCGTTCGCGGGGGCGATGTTGTACAATGTTCGCCAAACGAGGAGAAGATAAACATGAAGGCAAAGGCCTGGAGACTGTACGGCGCGCGTGACGTGCGGCTGGAAGACATTGAACTGGAGGCGGCGGGCGACGAGGGCATCGTCATGGAGCTCGTCACGAACACGATCTGCCTCAGCGACTACAAGGGCGTGACGCTCGGCACGGGGCACAAGCGCGTGCCACGCGACATCGCGACGCGCCCGACGATGTTCGGGCACGAGATATCCGGCATCGTGCGCGAGGTGGGCACGAAGTGGAAGGACCAGTTCCACGTGGGGCAGCACGTGGGCCTGCAGCCGTCGCTCAACATCCCCGGCCACGAACTCGAGACGGTCGGCTACGCCTGGCACACGATCGGCGGCGAGACGACGCACGTCTACCTGCCGTCCATCGTGATGGAGATGGGCTGCCTCCTGCCGTATGACGGCGACGCCTACTTCAAGTGCTCGCTCGCCGAGCCGATCTCGTGCATCGTCTCGGGCTTCCGCACGAACTACCACAACGCGTTCTGCTCGCACGACCTGGAGGTGGGCATCGTCGACAAGGGCACGATGCTCCTCCTCGCCGGCTGCGGCGCGATGGGGCTCGGCTGCATCGACATCGCCTGCCACTCGCCCGAGAAGCGCCCGCGCCGCCTCGTGGTGACCGACATCGACGACGCGCGCCTCGCGCGCGCCGCGCGGATGTTCGGCATGGCGTATGCGGGCGGCCGCGCCGACGGCGCGGTGAACGGCGTGGAGGTGCATTTCGTCAACACGAAGGACATGGCCGATCCCGTGGCGGCGCTGAAGGCGTACAACCTCGTGGACGACGCGCGCGCCGACAACCCCACGTCCACCGGCGGCGGCTACGACGACATCTTCCTCTTCGCGGCGGTGCCGGCGCTGATCACGCAGTGCTCCGACCTGCTCGGCTTCGGCGGCTGCCTCAACTTCTTCGCCGGCCCCACGAACCAGCAGCTCATGGCCGAGTTCAACTTCTACAACGTGCACTACATGATGGACTCCGTGGACTGGATCGGCAAGGGCTACCTCCACCCCGAGGTGATGATCACGCACGTGGGCGGACTCGACTCCGCCGCCGAGGCGACGCTCGACATGCTGAAGATACCCGGCGGCAAGCGCCTCGTCTACACGCACGTGAACATGCCGATGACGGCCATCGAGGACTTCGCCGAGAAGGGCAAGACGGATCCCTTCTTCGCCGAGCTCGACCGTCTCTGCTCCGCGAACAACGGCCTCTGGTGCAAGGCGGCGGAGGACTACCTCCTCGCCCACGCGCCGAAGGTGGAGATCGGCGAGCCGAAGGAGCTCGTCAAGGAGCGGATCATCCGCTTGCAACAATAGGAAAACAACCGAAGGAAAAAGAAATGGGCATCTTCAAAGCTTATGACATCCGTGGCATCTACGGACAGGACCTGACGGACGACATCTTCTACAAAATCGCGCGGGCCTATGCGCGGTTCCTCGGCAACCCGAAGAAGATCGTGGTCGCGCGCGACATCCGTCCGCATTCCGAACCCCTCTTCGCCGCCTTTGCGCGCGGGCTGAACGACATGGGCGTGGACGTGATCGACATCGGCCACGCCTCCACGCCGATGAGCTACTTCGCGAACGGCACGCTCCACCCCGACGGCAGCGTGATGATCACGGCCTCGCACAACACGAAGGAATGGAACGGCTGCAAGCTCTGCCGCGCGAACGCCGTGCCGATTTCCGGCGCGAATGGCATCAAGGACATCGAGCGGATGGTGATGGAGAACGACCTCGGCGACGTTGCAGACGTCAAGGGCACGATTACGAAGGTGGACGTGCTGGCCGACTACGCGCGGCACGTGCGCACGTTCGAGCACATGGCGAAGCCGCTCCACGTGGCGTGTGACTTCGCGAACGGCATGGGCATCTGCGAGGCGGCCGCGTTCAAGGGCTCGCCGCTCACGTACGACGGCCTCTTCGAGGAGTTCGACGGCGCGTTCCCGAACCACGACGCGAACCCGCTCAAGACGGAGACGCTGAAGGACCTCCAGGCGCTCGTGCGCGCGAACCCCGGCAAATACGCCTTTGGCGTGGCGTTCGACGGCGACGCGGACCGTGCGGGCTTCATCGACGAGAAGGGCGACGTGATCCCGATGGACTTCATCACGGCGCTTGTGAGCGAGGACCTGCTCCAGTCGAATCCCGGCGCCGCCTGCTTCTACGACCTTCGTTCCTCGAAGGTGGCGGAGGAGACGATCGCCGCCGCCGGCGGCAAGCCGATGATGTCCCGCGTGGGCCACAGCTTCATCAAGGCGCAGATGCGTGAGAACGACGCGATCTTCGCGGGCGAGCTCTCGGGCCACTACTACTTCAAGGCGAACTTCACCGCGGAGTCCAGCTCGATGGCCACGTTCGCGCTCGCGAACATCGTCTCGAAGAGCGACAAGCCCCTCAGCGAGCTCATCGCGCCGCTCCGGCGTTATTCGCAGTCGGGAGAGATCAACTCGCGCGTGGCGGGCGACCCTGCGGACGTCCTCGCGCGCGTGAAGGCCACCTATGCGCCTACGGCCGAACGCGTGTTCGAGCTCGACGGCGTGAGCGTGGACAACTGGTCCCGCGACGGCTGGTGGTGCAACGTGCGCATGTCCAACACGGAGCCGCTCGTGCGCCTCAACCTCGAGGCGAAGACGCCCGACCTCATGGCCGCGAAGCGCGACGAGCTCCTCGCGCTCATCCGCGCGTAGAACGGGCGGGCACGTGCTGAGGAGAACTTCGCCGAGTGGCAGCAGAGGCGAAGTAAGGGCAGCGTTTTTCAAGCGAAATGCTGATCCCCGCCGCCGGCGGGAATCTGTGGTATACTATTGGGCGTGCTGAAGGCGAGTAAGAGATTCGCCTTGTTTGAGAAGGCCTTTTGGGAGGGGGCGGAGAGCCCGTCCCCGAGGCTTGCTTTGCCTTCGTTCTCCGGTTCGGCCACGGCGTTTGCCGCCGCCGCGCTTGCGCGCACGCCGCGCGCGGAGGACGCGCCGTTCGTGCTCGCGGTCACGCCGGGTCTGCCCGAAGCGGATGCGGTGGCGGATGATCTGCGCGTATTGGAGGGCGAATGCGGCGTGCGCGCGCTCTCATTCCCGCCGCCGCTCGAGGACGACCCGGCGTCCACGGCCGCGCGCCTCAAGGTGTCGGCGGCCCTCGGCGCGTGGCGGATGCGTCCGTATCCGCTCGTCGTGGTGGCGCCGAGCGCGGCGCTTCTGACGGGCGTGCCGGACGCCGCCGCCGTGGATGCCGCGACGGTACGTCTCGTGCCGGGCGACGCCGCGAGCGCGTTCTCGCAGGTGCAGGCGCGTCTCGCCGCCGCCGGTTACGAGCGCGCGGGCGAGGTGACGGCCGTGGGACAGTACGCCGTGCGCGGTGGCGTGTTCGACGCCTGGTCGCCCGGCGCGGCGCGTCCCGTGCGCGCGGAGTATTTCGGCGAGGACCTCGAGTCGCTGCGCGAATTCGATCCCGCGTTACAGACCTCCGTGAAGAACGTGCCTTCGGCGGAGCTGTCGCCCGTCACCGTGCCAAGCGGCGAGGAGACGCGTCTCCTCGACATCCTGCCCGCCGGCGCGACGATCCTCTGGGTGGACCACAACTCCTACACGGGGCTTTCCCATTCGCTTCTCGGAAACGTGAATTTCCGTCAGATCTTCTCGGGGATGCCCGCGCCGCCGGGCGTGCCGGAGGGGACGTTCCAGAGCTCGCCGCTGCCGGGCTTCGCGGAGCTCGGCGCGGAGTCGGCGCGCAGCCCCGAACTGCTGGAGGCGGCGCGGGCGCGTCTCGCGGCGCATCTCGCGGCGGCGGAGAAGAGGGGCGCGCTCGTGGTGGAGGACGGCGAGCTCGGCGGTGGGTTCGAGGTGCCGGGACTCGTTGTCGTGACGAGGGGCGACCGCGTGTTCGCGCACCGGCGGCGCGCGCCGCGCGCGCAGGTGGCGGGCGTGACGGGACAGCGTCTCTCCGAATCGCTCGACATCGAGCCAGGCGAGTACGTGGTGCATGTGGACTACGGCATCGGGCGGTTCCTTGGATCCACCGAGGTCGAGGTCGGCGGCACGCGCAGCGAAGTGTTCACGATCGAGTATGCGGATGGCGCGCTGGACGAAGGACAAGGCGGACGCGCAGCGCGCGGTGCAGGACCTCGCGGCGTCGCTCCTCGAGACGCAGGCGCGCCGCGCCGTGGTGCCGGGCTTTGCGTATGACGTCACGGCGCCGGGCGTCGCCGAGTTCGAGGCGGCGTTCCCCTATGAGGAGACCGACGACCAGGCGCACGCGATCCAGGACGTGAAGAACGACATGGCGCAGTCGAAGCCGATGGACCGTCTCGTGTGCGGCGACGCGGGCTACGGCAAGACCGAGGTGGCGATGCGCGCCGCGTTCATCGCCGCGATGAACGGACGCCAGACCGCGCTGCTCGCGCCCACCACGGTGCTCGCGGAACAGCACTACGAGACCTTCCTCGCGCGCTTCGCCGACACGCCCGTGCGCATTGAGACGATGAGCCGTTTCCAGAGCGCCGAAGAGAAGAAAGGCACGCGTGCACGCCTGCTCTCCGGCGCCACCGACATCGTGATCGGCACGCACGCCATCCTGTCCGCGAAGGTGCAGTTCCACGACCTCGGCCTCATCGTCATCGACGAGGAGCAGCGCTTCGGCGTGCGCCACAAGGAACACCTCAAGCGCCTGCGCGCCACGGCGGACGTCCTGACGATGAGCGCCACGCCGATTCCGCGCACGCTCTACCTCTCCATGACGGGCACGCGCGATCTTTCTCTCCTGCGCACGCCGCCGCGCGAGCGCGTGGCGGTGGAGACGAAAATCGTGCGTGACTCAGACGAGACCGTGCGCGCCGCCATCACACGCGAGCTTGCGCGCGGGGGGCAGGTCTACTACCTCTACAACCGCGTGCTGACGATCGAGAAGGCGGCGGCGCGCCTGCGCGCGCTCGTGCCCGACGCGCGCATCGAGGTGGCGCACGGGCAGATGCCGTCGGCCACGCTCTCCGCCAAGATGCAGGCGTTCGCGAAAGGGCGTTCGGACGTGCTCCTGTGCACGACGATCGTGGAGAGCGGTCTCGATATCCCGCGCGCGAATACGATCCTCGTGGACCGCGCGGACCGCTTCGGCCTCGCCGAGCTCTACCAGCTGCGCGGCCGCGTGGGGCGTTCGGCGCGCCAGGGCTACGCCTTCTTCCTGCTGCCCGCCGAAGGGCTCGTGGACGCCGAGGCGCGCGAGCGCCTCGACGCGCTGAAGCGCCACGCGGGGCTCGGCGCGGGGTTCGGTATCGCAATGCGCGACCTCGAGATACGTGGCGCGGGCAATCTGCTCGGACGCGAGCAGAGCGGCCACATCGCCGCCGTGGGATTCCAGCTCTATTGCCAGCTCCTGCAGCGTACGGTTGCGCGTCTCAAGGGCGAACACGTACCGGACGTGGTGGACGTGACGCTCAATTTCGACTTCCTCGACTTCTCGCCGGGGTCGGACGACGCCGACGCGTCCGGTGCCTGCCTGCCGTACGACTACGTCGAGGATGAAGGACAGCGCATGGAATTCCACCGCCGTCTCGCCGAGACGTCCACGCTCAAGGACGTCACGCGTCTGAAGGGCGAACTGGCGGACCGCTTCGGCAAGCTCCCGAAGGCGGCGATGCGCCTTGTGAAGCTCGCGGAGCTCCGCGTCCTATGCGCGCAGGCAGGCATCCGCCGCATCGACGTGCGCAAGGGCCGCGCCGTCTTCTACCGCGTCGGCAAGGCCGGGCCGGCGTTCGCCGAGCAGCTTTCCGCGCCGTCGCCGGAAAAACGCATCGCCGCTCTTGCTAAACGCATCCTCCAGCTAGAGGATCGTGATATGGTGACGTTGTAGCGGCGAGGATTAGCAGAAAGACAGTTCTGGACAGTTTTCCTGGACGGCAGCGCGAAACAGTTCTGGCTGCCGCAACGCAATCGTGAGCAGTACACGGGCGGCTCCCGTTGGACGTCGTCGCCCTTGTTCCCAGTTCCGCAATGTGCCGACGCTTACGCCCATGAACTTTGCAAAGGCGTCTTGACTAGCATGAAACGTCTGGCGCACAAACTGTACATCTTCTTTTTTGTCAACGACAAATCGACGGGATGGAGCCTTCTCACCACGCAGGATTTGCGCGCCTTCTCGCATGCTCTCAAGTAGCATCTCAAAGTTCTTCTTGTTCATTTTTGAACTCCTTTGCAATTTCTCGCATCATTGAAATCTGGTTTGGGGTTAGGTTCTCTCGTTCTCTTTTCAGGTAGACATACAACATCAGGATTTGATTGCCATTGTCCCAATAGTAAATCAAGCGTGAGCCTCCGCGCTTACCTCTACTAGAACCACTCCATCTGATCTTTCTCACGCCTCCTGACCCGGGGATAACTGGCCCAGCATCAGGATGTTCGGTCAGGTAACCTTGCAGTTCACCGTATGCGTCATCGTCCATAACCTGGACAATGCGTCGTGTGAACAAACTGGTCTCTACGAAAATCATGCCGTAATTATACGCCATTGGCGTAGATCCGTCAATCACCATTTTGCAAGTGCGATCTTGCTGTATGTAGAGTGAATACTATGCGCTAGGGCTTGATTCCGGCGAGGGAATGAGCTATACTACAACCATCCAGCGAGGCGTGTACGCGGCGCGGGAACATAGTCCGGAAAACGGAAAGGTAGGGCGCGGCCTCTGGACGCGCCGCACCAGCCCCGCCGGGCGTCTAACAACAACGTAGCATCAACGCTACACGTCGTTCGTACGAAATACGACCAGTTTTCACTAAAGGAACGGCATGTGAGTGGTGATGCGCCCGATACGGGCGCATTGTCTCTTCCGTGTATTCCTTTGGGCCTTTGGTCGGGCTTCGTACGAGTGCATGAAAGGAACATGCGCTCTTTTTTCATGCACGCGAGGCGGTCTCCGCGATGTCGATGAGCGCGGAACGAGATTTCATACGCACCGTAATCTCACAAGAGAAGTCAACGGTCGCAAGGAGAAAGATGATGGCGGAAAGCATGGAAAAGATGGACGGCGGGAGCTGGGACGAGACGGCGGCGAATGTCGCGGCCGTCAAGGCGCTGTTCCCCGAGGCGGTGCGGGAGGGAAAGATCAACTTTGAGGTTCTGAAGTCCTGCCTCGGCGAAGCGGTGGAGACGGGCAAGGCCTCCTACAGCTTCATCTGGAACGGCAAGGAGGAGGCGCGGGCGTTCTCGCGGGCGCGGTCGATGGGGACGTTGCGTCCGTGCCGTGAGGAGTCCAAAGACTGGGATACGACTGGGAATCTCTACATCGAGGGCGACAACCTTGAAGTGCTGAAGCTCCTACAGGGCGCGTACCACAGGCGCGTGAAGATGATCTACATCGACCCGCCCTACAACACCGGAAAGGATTTCGTCTATGCCGACAACTTCCACGACTCGATCCGGAACTACAAGGAGCAGACGGGCCAGGTCGATTCTGATGGGCGCAAGCTCCGCGCCAATGCGGAGACAAGCGGCCGCTACCATACGGACTGGCTCAACATGCTCTTTCCTCGGCTTCTCGTTGCACGCAACCTTCTCCGAGACGACGGGGTTATTTTCATCTCAATTGACGATAACGAGGCTGCAAGTCTTCGAAAACTATGTGATGAGGTGTTTGGTGAAGATAACTTTGTTGCTCAATTGGTGTGGGATTTAGGAACAGGAACACAGGCGGGCCATTTTGTAAGGGCTCATGAATATGTTATCTGCTATTTCAGGGATAAGACCAAGGTTCCAAACTTCAAGGGTGGAGATGGCGTGATAGAACATTCCGCACTCAAGAAGATATCACGAAAGAACCCAGCTTTTGACTTCGAGTTCAAGGCAGGAACGAGATGGGATGCTCCTAACGGAACAGAGTTAAGCGGAACTTGGGGTGGCTCGGAATCGACGACGCTAGTTTCAGGTCGAATGGTATGCAAGGATGGAAAACTTGCAGAAGATGTTGTCCTTTCAGCTGGGTGGTGCATGGCGGCTCAAATGAGGTCGATTTTTGATGGGAAGGAGACGTATGATTCTAAAGGACAACTAGTAAAGTCCTTCTACTTTAACGAGAAGGGAATTCTCCGGTATGAAAAAGACAGGTCTGTTGTAAATCCTCCAACTGTTCTTAAGAATGTTGGAAGCACAAAGAACGGAACGGATGAAGTTGAATCTCTCCTGGGTGCTAAGGTGTTTGATTACCCTAAACCAACATCGCTGTGCGAATTCCTCGCGAAAATAACAACACGGGACGATGATATTATTCTTGATCTATTTTCTGGATCAAGTTCTTTCCCTGATGCGATTATGCGTCTGAACGCTTCAGGGGAAAATGTTTCAAGACGTAAATTCATCGCCATTCAAATCCCTGAAGATCTTGATGCATCCCTAAAAAAAGCGGATGTGAATGCCAGAGAAACCATAGAACTAGGAATCAAATTTTGCGACTCGTTAAAGTTACCTCACACACTTTGTGAAATCGGGAAGGAGCGGATTAGGCGCGCGGGGGAGAAAGTTCTTGCATTTGTGCGTGAACGCAACCGGGAGGCGGCGTCCCAACTTCAGCTCGGCAATGGCGTGGACGCGCCAGTTGCCGAGCCCGACGTTGGATTCAGGGTGTACAAACTCGACACGTCGAACGTGGTGGCGTGGAACCCGAACGCGGCGGACCTTGAACTGGAGCTTCAGAACGCCGCCGACAACATACTGCTGGGACGCACTGCTGAGGATCTGTTTGTCGAGGTGCTGCTCAAGTCGAACATCCCGCTCACTGCCGAGGTCGCAGAGCACGCCGTCGGCGAATGCGTGATTCGCATCGTGAACGGAGGGGAGCTGTTCGTGTGCCTCGATGCGAAGATCACAGTAGAGGTGGCTGAGAAGATGGCGCTTCTGGCGCAGACGCGCAAAAGTGCGGCACTCCCCTGGTCGGCGGTGTTCCGCGAGACGGGTTTCGCCTCGGACGAGGACAAGGCGAACGCACTCACGACCCTGAAGTCAGCTGGCGTCGAATCGGTGAGGACGATATGAACGGAACGCTCAAATTCGAACCGGATCTCGACTTCCAGCGCGAGGCGATCGCGTCGGCGACGGGCATCTTCAAGGGGCAGGAGAAGTTGGCCGGGAACTTCACCGTTCAAGCGTTGCCCGAGGAGTTCTCCGCGTCGGGGACGACGGCGGCCTACGCGAACGAACTGCGGCTTTCGCCAGAACAGGTTGCCGAGAACGTGCGCGAGGTGCAGATGGGGAACGGCCTCGCGCCGAGCGACGACGAGTCGGTGCGCCAGATGCAGTTCTGCGTGTGGATGGAGACGGGTACGGGCAAGACATACGTCTATCTGCGGACGGTGTTCGAGTTGAACCGCCTCTACGGTTTCATCAAGTTCATCGTAGTCGTGCCTTCCATCGCCATCAAGGAGGGGGTGATGAGCTCGCTTGCGTTGATGAAGGAGCATTTCGCAGCACAATACGGAAATCCCGTCTACGACGCATTTGCCTACGATTCGGGGCGGCTCAACGAAGTGCGCAGCTTCGCGGTGTCGGACACGATCCAGATCATGGTCATCAACATCCAGTCGTTCATCCGCTCGGAGAACGTCATCCACCGCGAGAACGACAAGATGATGGGGCGTCCCATCGACTTTATCGCGGGATGTCATCCGGTGGTGATCGTGGACGAGCCCCAGAGCGTGGACGGCACGGAGAAGTCGAAGGCGGCGATGGCGACGTTGGGGCCGCTCTGCCAGCTGCGCTACTCAGCCACGCACCGCAAGAAAGACGTGAACGTACTCATCTACCGGCTCGACTCGATCGACGCAATGGAGAAGAAACTCGTCAAGGAAATCGAGGTGGCCGAGCTCACGGTTGCGGACAGCCACAATACGGCATATTTCCGTCTCGTCTCGGTAGACAATGCGGGCGGTGCGATTACGGCGAGAGTCGAAATGGACATAGACAAGGGCGGCAAGGTGGCGCGCAAGACCGTCAAGGTAAGGAGCGGCGAAAACCTCCACAAGAAGTCCGGGATGCGTGACATCTACGAGGGGTACATTGTCGATGACATCGGTTGCGAGAAGGGCGGCGAATACCTCACATTCACGTCGAAGCCGGAAGTGCTGCGAATTGGAGGTGCGGCGGGGAACGCGGAGGCGGACGCCTTGAAGAAAGAGCAGATGCGCAGAACGGTGGAGGAACACTTGCGAAAGGAGTTGCTCCTCAGGGCCAAGGGCGTCAAGGTGCTGAGCCTTTTCTTCATCGACCGAGTGGACTGCTACCGGCGCTACGGCGAGGACGGCAGGGCGTACAACGGAAAGTATGCGGAATGGTTCGAGGAAATCTACGCCGAGATGGCCGTGAAACCGCAGTTCGCCGCATTGGGACTCAAGGCGGGCGACGCGGAAAAGGTTCACAACGGCTACTTCTCTATCGACAAGAAGGGACGGAGCGTTGATACGAGCGAGTCAAACGATGCGGGGCGCGCCAACGCAGAACGCGGCTACGAGCTGATCATGAAGGACAAGACACGGCTTCTCTCCTTCGACGAGCCGGTGCGGTTCATCTTCTCGCATTCTGCGCTGAAGGAGGGGTGGGACAACCCGAACGTATTCCAGATCTGCACGCTGAACGAGATTTCCAGTGACATGAGGCGGCGGCAGATGATCGGACGGGGGTTGCGAATCTGCGTCAACCAGTCGGGAGAGCGCGTGCGCGAGGACGGCGTGAACCGTCTTACGGTGATGGCGAACGAGAGTTTTGCGAATTTTGCTGAGAACCTCCAGAGGGAAATCGAGGAGGACACCGGTATCACGTTCGGCATCGTTACGCGCGAGACGTTCGCGTACATCCCCGTGTCTGATCCGACGGGGAAGAGGCATCCGCTGGGGACGGAAGGGAGCGGCAGAGTTTTCGACGGTCTTGTGGCGTGCGGCTACATCACACCGAAGGGTAAGGTCGAGGACAGGCTGCGCGCGGCGCTCAAGGCGAAGCGCGTGAAGGTGGACGAAGAGTTCAAACCCATCAAGGCGGCGATAGTCAAGGAGCTGGCGAAGATCGTGGGCGGATATGCGGTCAAGAAGCCACGCAAGCCGCACAAGCTCGTCCTGAACAAACAAAGATTTCTCTCGCCTGAATTCAAGAACCTTTGGGACAAGATCAAGTACAAGACGTCCTACCGCGTGAGCGTCGATACGGAGGAGTTGGTCGAGAAGTGCGTGGAGGCGATGAAGGACAGGACGAAGTTCGTGGTGACGAAGCCGCTTTTCGCGTATGAAAAGGGGAGTTTGCGCTATGGGGAAGACGGCGTGAGCGTGGTGGACGTGAAGATGGGGGCGCAGACGGCGGTGGAACTGGGCGAGATGCCATGTCCGGACATCGTGGGTTATCTACAGAACGAGACCGCGCTCACGCGCAGGACGGCGGCGCGGATTCTGCTGGAGAGCGGGCGTGCGGGCGACATACGCAAGAACCCGCAGATGTTCATGGAGGGCGCCGTGAAGATTGTTCGCGGCGTGCTGGCGCAGATGATGGTGGCCGGTATCAAGTACACGAGGCTTCCCGACGCAGATGTTTGGCTGCAATCCCTCTTCGAGGATGCCGACAAGGCCATCATCGGATATCTCGACGACGCGAGAAATCTCGAGGCGACGCCCAATCGCGGTCTTTACGACTGTGCTCTCTTTGATTCCGAGGTGGAGCGGAAATTCGCGGAAGACCTCGACCGGTCTGAGGACGTGAAGTTGTTCGCGAAGCTGCCCAGCTGGTTCACGATCCCGACGCCGCTCGGCACCTACAATCCCGACTGGGCGGTGGTACTGGAGAAGGACGGGGACGAACGGCTGTATTTCGTGGTGGAGACGAAAGGCACGGGCGTGGAGGATGACTTGCCACCGGAGCAGCGGATGAAGATAAAGTGCGGCAAAGAGCATTTCAAGGCGGTTGGTCTTTCGGCGCATGGCGACGACTACCTTGGCCCGGTGAAGACCGTGGCGGACTTCAGGAAAATCGCATTTCAGTGATTCTTGAGGCAACAGCAATGGCGACTGAGATCGCTGCGCAGAAGAAACAGTACAAATACTGGCGCGAGAAGTTGTTGCCGTTTTTCCAAAGGCGCGCGGGTTCACTCGCCCGCGCTCTTTTGCCAGTTCTTAAACTATAACGATTCCGAGAGAGGGTATGTTCAAAGTGCGCCCTTAGGGCAAAGTTTTTTGAAAGTTGTTCTGGTTGTTTCACAACCTCAATACGCATCGGTGAATAACGGAGATGTGCCCGCAACGAACATCTTTTGAATTCTGGCATGGTCTCCAATCCGAGGATTGTGGTATAATGAAGCCGTGAACAGAGACCTGAAAATTACTGCCATCATCGGCGCCGCGATTGCGTTCTCGCTTGCGGCGACGGGCCTGTGGCTGTTGAAGTGCGCACGGCAGATCGAGGCGAATCAGGTGGTGCGCGCGCACCAGGCCGAGGCGAACCGGCAGGCGTTCGAGGACCTGCGCAACGACCGCTGGAAGGCGCTCATGCACGACGTGCAGGGGCAGGTGCGCCAGAAATCCATCGCCAAGCGCGAGCATGTCCTGCGCCAGACGCTTGCGGACGAACCCTACGCGCAGGGCGCGTTCATCTGGGTGAAGGGGAAGGGGCTTGTGTGTTCCCTCGAAATCCCGCCAGACCTTGCCGCGAAGTTCCCGCCCGACTATTCGTGGAAGGAAAAGGGGCAGACGCCGCATCCGCGCGCCTTGCAGGAATTTGACGGACATCTGGTGGCCTGGCAGCGCCTGCAGGGAAACGCCGACAAGGCGATTGAGGTGTTCGGCATCCTCATCGGCAAGCCGGAAATGCTCCCGTTCGACGATCCGGAGAATCTGCCGTTTGACGACCCCGTGGTCATTCGCCTGACGGGCTACGGCCTCTTGTGCATCGCGTTGCTTCTTGTCGTCGCCGTCGTGTGGCTGCTTTACCATGCCGCGCACAAGGCGCGGCTGGATGCCCTTACGAAGACGAACTTCGTGTCGCTCGTCTCGCACGAGCTCAACACGCCGCTCACGGCGATCATCCCGTATGCGGACATGCTGCGCAAGGGGCGCCTCGCGTCCGAGGAAGACCGCCAGGAGGCGTACAGCGTGATTGCGGACGAGTCGGTGCGCCTGAAGGGACTCGTGGCGGAACTGCTCGACTTCTCGCGCCTCGAGCGACGCACGAAGAAGTATACGATCACGGACTTCGACGCGGCCGAGCTGGTGCGCTCCGTGGTACGGCTCATGCGCGGGCGCTTCCCCGACGGTGCGCCGTCCGTGTCGGCCGAAGGGTCGCTGCCCGTGCATGCCGATGCGGACGCCGTGAAGGCGATTCTCATCAACCTGCTCGACAATGCCGCGAAGTACGCGCCGGGCGCGCCGGTGGAGGTCGTTGCCGAGAAGGGCGGATGCGGCGTGCGCGTGGAGGTGCGCGACCGCGGGCCGGGTCTGTCGCCCGAGGGGTTGCGCAACGTCTTCACGCGCTTCTGGCGCGCGGACGACAGCGCCACGGCGTCCGTGGGCGGCTTCGGGCTGGGCCTGACGATCGCGCGGTCGTACGCGCGGGACATGGGCGGCGACCTCACCGTTGCGGCGCGGCCGGGCGGTGGAACAGTATTCACGCTTGAACTCAAGGAGGCTGGAAATGGCTGATATCCTGGTGGCAGAGGACTATCCCGCCACGCGGAGCGTGCTCAGGACGCTCCTGCGGGGCGCGGGGCACACGGTGCGCTTCGCCGTCAACGGCGAGGAGGCGCTCGCGCAAGTGGCGCAGAAGCGACCCGACCTGCTCCTGCTCGACGTGATGATGCCGAAGAAGAGCGGCTACGAGGTGCTGGGGGAAATCCGCCGCACGGACGCCGCGCTACCGGTGATCTTGCTCACGGCGAAGGGCGAGAAGTCCGATGTCGTGCTGGGGCTTGGTTTGGGATCCGACGATTACGTGAAGAAGCCCTTCGACGGCGACGAGCTGCTCGCGCGCGTGTCGGCGGCGTTGCGGCGCGCAGGGCAGAATGCCGCCACGTCGGCCTCTGCGGCTCAGCCATCTGCGGCGGCAGACATCTCCGAGGGAAGGGACTTCTCGTTCGCGTCGTTCCGCGTGGACGCGAACCGGCTCAAGCTGATCGATGCGCGCGGGCGCGTCAAGGATCTCTTCATCAACGAGTACAAGATCCTGTCTCATCTCGCGCGCCGGCCGGGGGAGGTGGTGAGCCGCGACGATCTGCTGAAGGTGTTATGGGAGGGCGAGGCGTATTTCGGAACCACGCACTCAATCGACCAGGCGATCTGCCGTTTGCGCGCGAAGCTCGGTCGCGACGGCGTGTGCATCGAGACCGTCTACCGTGTGGGGTACCGTTATGTGCCACCGAAATGAGGAATGCGATGAAAAGAGTTCTGCAAATTGTGCTTGGTAGCGTCGGCGCGGTGCTGTTGGCCGTTGGCGGGACGGCAGCGGCGGATGTCGTGCCGCGCGATGGATGGCGGATGCTGAACGGCACGAACGCGCTCGCGCTCGCGGGTGAGAAGGTGTCCGCGCCCGGCTTCGACGCCGCCGCGTGGATGCCCGCGAAGGTGCCGGGGACGGTGCTCGACACGCTCGTGCGGAACGGAAAGCTGCCAGAACCCTACTGGGGGCTCAACAACCGCAAGTCGGACAAGCTCATCCCCGACCTCGGGGACGGCAACCGCAACTACTACACGGCGTGGTTCCGCACCGAGTTCGACCTGCCGGCGGACTGGAAGGGGCGCAGCGTCTGGATGCGGCCGGAGGGGATCAACTACCGCGCCGAGATCTGGCTCAACGGCAAGATGGTGGCGTTTCCGTCCGGCATGTTCGCGTGTCAGACGGTGGACGTGAGCCTCTTCGCGAAGCCGGGCGCGCGCAACGTGCTGGCCGTGAAGGTCTATCCGCTCGACATCCCCGGCGACACGCGCCAGTGGAAGACGAAGGGGATGGCCGAGTACGCCAACGGCGGCGACGGACTGATCGGACGTAACGTGACGATGCTGATGAGCATCGGGTGGGACTTCACGTT
Organism: uncultured Lentisphaerota bacterium; assembly: GCA_900320225.1. Classification (GTDB taxonomy): domain Bacteria; phylum Verrucomicrobiota; class Kiritimatiellia; order RFP12; family UBA1067; genus RUG572. Next base: position 4,547 of record ONRL01000060.1, on the reverse strand, counting down.
CCGCGACGGCATCCGCGACCGCAACACGGGCATCTGGAAGGACATCGTGTTCTTCGCGACGGGCGACGTGCGCCTGGACGCGCCGTTCGTGCGCACGAAGCTGTCGGACGACCTGAAGTCGGCGGAGCTCGACATCTCCGTCGAGGCGATCAACTCGAACTGCGACCGGTGGCTGTTCCGCGGCAAGGCGAAGGGCACGCTGGAGATCGAGGTGGAGGGAACGCCGCTCCGCTTCCACCAGGAGGTGCAGCTCCACCGCGGCGAGCGGCGCGAGATCCATTTCAAGGGGACGCTCGCCAACCCGCGCCTCTGGTGGCCGGTGAACAAGGGACGGCCCGAGCTGTACACGCTCGTCTGCCGCGCGAAGACGGCCCACGGCGAGCAGGTGCTGCGCCGGCGCTTCGGCGTGCGCGAGGCGTACAGCGACCAGTCGGGGAAGGATGGCGCGCGCCAGTTCTGGATCAACAAGCGGCGCATCTTCATCCGCGGGACGAACTGGATCCCCGAGGCGATGCTGCGGACGGACGACGCGCGCATGGAGGCGGAACTGCGCCTCACGCGCCAGCAGGGCGTGAACATGGTGCGCCTGTGGGGCGGCGGCATCGTCGAGAGCGACCGCTTCTACGACCTCTGCGACGAGATGGGTCTGCTCGTGTGGCAGGAGTTCTTCATGACAGGCGACACGGCACATCCCGACGACGCGGCGCTCTACCTCTCGTGCGTGGCCGACCAGGTGAAGCGCACCCGCCACCACGCCTCGATCTGCCACTACGTCTGCTCCAACGAGTCGACGGAAGTGGACGGCATCCGCGAGCTGCTGGAGCGTCTGGACGGCACGCGCAGCTACATGATGCAGAGCGAGTGCGACGGCGTGCACGACGGCTCGCCCTACTACTCGCTCAACCCGATGCGCTACTACGACGACACGGCCTCGCCGCGCGGCAGCCGCGTCTACGGCTTCAACCCCGAATACGGCACGGCCGTGCTGCCGACGGCGGGATGCCTGCGCGAGGTGCTGCCGGAGAAAGACCTGTGGCCGATCAACCGCGAGGCGTGGGCCTACCGCGACGGCAACAACTTCTACAAGTCGGTCACCGTGCACGACGACCTCGTGAAGTGCTACGGCGAGGCGACGTCGCTGGAGGACTACTGCCGCCGCTCGCAGGCGCTCGACTACCACGCCACGCGCGCGATCTGGGAAGTGTGGAACCGCGTGCGGAACGAGAAGGGGACGGGTGTCCTGTACTGGTACAACAACGTGCCGTTGCCGAAGGTGGTGGCGTATGGGTGGGACTATTCGCTGGAGCCGACGCCCGCGCTCTTTGCCACGCAGAACGCGCTGGAGCCGCTCCACGCGCAGTATGACTACCTGGACGACATGGTGTGCCTCGCGAACGACCTGACCGAGCCGCGCGCCGTGGAGGTGGCGGCTGTCGTCTACGACTTCGAATCCCGCAAGGTGTGGGAGAAGGCGGCGTCCGTCACGGTGCCCGCCGAACGGTGCGTGGAGGCGTTCAAGATTGAGTTCCCGCCGCTCGACAAGCCGCACTTCATCCGCCTCTCCGTGCGGGAGGCGGGGCGCGAGATCGCGTTCACGTTCTACTGGCGTTCGCCGGAGAAGTACAATCCGAAGACGCCGGACGCGCTGACCGGCCCGTGCACGGCGGGATTCGAGTCGCTGTCCGCGCTGCCCAGGACGACGCTGGCAGTCCAGACATCCGACGCGGCGGGCACGCTGCGCGTGACCGTGACGAACACGGGCGACAAGATCGCGTTCCTCACGCGCCTGGCCCTGACCGGCGAGGACGGAAAGCCGCTGCGCCCCTCGTTCTATTCCGACAACTGGTTCTCGCTCCTGCCCGGCGAGTCGAAGACGGTGACGGTGTCGCATCCCGCCAAGCCGTTCAAGCTGTCGGTCTCAGCCTGGAACGCGGAAGCGGCGCGCGTTACCACCATTTCTCGATGAACTCGGCGCGGTCGTCGTCGAGGACGTAGATCGTGCTGCCCGCGCAACCGGCGGCGCGGATGGAGTCCTGCATCTCGGCGAGCTTCGCCGCGTCGGCGCCGGGGTAGGTCCAGGCCGCGACTCCGATGCCGGGATAGACGCGCCCCGGCGCGACGCTGTTCTGGAGCGCCGCCAGCTCGTTCATGTCCTTCCAGCCCTCGCAGTCGTAATCCATCGGGCAGACGTAATCCACCCAGTTCTTTCCGAGCCAGAGCGACGAATCCTGCCCCATCAGGGCCCACGCGCGATACCTCAGCCGTCCGGTGCCCTTGTACCGCTCGGCGTGCTTTTTGTGGAACAGCGTGTTTCGGATCACGGCGGCGGATAGGATGATCTTCGGATTCGTTGCGCGCACGCGGCGCGCGGTCTCCTCCACCGTCTGGGAGACCTGGTCCGTGCGGAAGGCGAGCCATTCTTCCCAGTGGGGACCGTCCCATCGCGCATCCTCCGGCCACTTCTCCACCTTCTTGCCGATGCGTTCCTCGAAGAGGCGGCGGCAACGCGGACAGTAGCAATACCGCGAGTCGCCGAAACGGATGAAGTCCAAATGGATGCCGTCCACGCCACGTGTTGCGAGTTCGCAGGCGATGTCGGCCATCTTCTTTCGGTTCTCCGGGGCGGAAGGGCAGTACCAGTCCTGCGGCGTGCCGTTCCGTTCGACTTGCAAGAGGCCCGCCGCCCGCTCGCGTTCGACGAGCGCCTTGTCCGCATGCTGGTCCATACGCCAGCACACGATCCAGGCGTGCATGCGGATGCCGTGTTTGTGCGCGCCGTCGGCCGCCTGCTTCACGAGATCGCCAAACTTCGCCACGTGCGGCGCGCGCGGGATGACGTCGCTCTCGTAGAACGCCGCGCCCGCCCACGCGGAGAGCATGTAGAGGTCGGTGGCGCCGCGGTCCTTCAGGAGCGCGCACGTCTCGTCCCAGTTCTTCCCGCTCGCGAAGAGTCCGCGCGCGTGGCTCCACACGCCGCGATGCTCCTTGGGCGGCACGGGGGCGGGCTTGTCCGTGCGCCACGCCGGATCGGGCTTGCGCACGATCGCCTTGCCCGGCAGAAGCGCGCGGAACACGCCCTCCAGCAGATCGCGTTGCGCGGGCGAGCCGCCTCGAAACCACAGATAGCTGATGAACACGCCGGCGGGCGTTTTCACCACAGCGGGTTCGGCACGCTTCGCGCCGCCTTCCTTCGCCCAGTGGGCCACCACTTCGCCCGGTCCCGTCAGCTCCACGACTGGTGCAGAGTATTCCACCCAACGCGTGAACGCGGCGTACTTTGCGGCTGGCGGAAGCTTACCCGCCACGGGCAGGATGCCGGCGAGCTCCGGATCAAGCGCGTCGCGCTGGGTGATTTTCCCCGTCTGTTTGAGTCCCATGATCTCGTCCACGCCCTTTGGCAGACGGCAGGCGACGAGGAGTCGGCCGCCGTCCTTCACGAACGCGCGCAGCTTCTTGAGCGTGGCGGGCGTGACAGTGGCGTTGAAGCCGAGCACTATCGCGTCCGCGGCGGCGCGGAGGTCGTCGGGCAGCTTCGCCTCCTCCACCGCGTTCGTCGTCAGCGAGAGGGAGTCCGCCACCTCGCCGAAGTATTTCGCGAATGCCTTCGCCGTCTTGTCGGCCGTTTTCGTGGCGGAGCCGCCCGGTATCACCAGCACGTCCACCTTCTCCGCAGACAGCGCCCCCGCCAGGCAAGTCGCGATCAGTAACAAGATGTTGCGTAAGTCTTTCATGCCGATATTATATCGCATTTTCATGCTGCTGTGTGGCCGTGATCAACAAGACCCCGCACTCGGCTTGAAGCGGGCGGACCGATGTGGTATCATACGTAAACACGTTCGATAAGGAGAACGCAAAATGACGAAAGCGAGAAAACGGACCCGAGACTGTGGGCGTAAGCTAGCCGCCCTCCTTGCTGTTGGAATGCTTGCGCTTTGCGCGGCGGCGGACAAGGCGCCCGTGAAGATCATCTTCGACACGGACATGATCGGCGACTACGACGACGTGGGCGCGATGGCCGTGTTGCACAAGCTGGCGGACGCGGGGGAGTGCGAGATCCTCGCGACGGTTTCGTCCACGCACTCAAATGCGTCGGCCGGCACGGTCGAGCTGATCAACTGGTGGTACGGGCGGCCCGACATTCCCGTCGGCGCCGTGAAGGGCGAGGGCGTGGGCGGCGGATCGGAAAAGCACCGCTCGCACATCAAGTACGAGCGTCTGCTCGCCAAGTATCCAGGACGCTGGCGCCACCGGAACGCGAACGACGCGCCGGACGCGAACGAGGTCTACCGGCAGGTCCTTGCCGCCCAGCCGGACGGTAGCGTGACGATCTGCACCGTCGGCTTCCTCACGAACCTGAAACGGCTACTGCAGACGCCGTCCGACGCGCATTCGCCGCTTGACGGCCGCGCGCTCGTGAAGCGGAAGGTGAAGGCGTGGTACGCGATGGGCTGGAAGATCCCGCAGGGACGCGAGTGCAACATCCAGAACGACCCGGCCAGCGCGCGGTACGTGTTGGAGAACTGGCCGACGCCGATCGTCATCGACGA
>ONRL01000022.1 GCA_900320225.1 uncultured Lentisphaerota bacterium | reverse complement strand
CGAGGGTGGCACGGTGAACGTCGCGTTCTCCTCAACCGTCACCGTCTTCTCCACGCCGTCGTAGGTGTAGGTGATGCGCCCGACCTTCTTCGTGAGGTAGATCGGGTCGCCGCCGGCGAGGCCGTTGTCGATCTTGACGGAAACTTTTCCGTCCTTCACTTTCGCGGCGATCTTCTTCGTGATGTCGACCACCACGTCCTCGGCCGGCTTCCACTTGGGATCGATCACGCCGTACCACGCGCTCTTCAGCTTCGCGCCGACAGGCAAGGTGTAGGAGGCGTGCTCCTTCACCTCATCGCGCTTCTCCTGTCCGTCCAGCACGTAGATGACCTCCAGCGCCTTGTGCTGCATCGACGCGGGATCGCCGCCAAGCGCTTCGTTTTTCACAGCCACGCGCACGCCAGGCTTCAGATAGGAGGACACCTCCGAGCAGTCTGGACGCCCCGGCGTGGCGAAGACGCCGTAGAGCGCCTTCTTGATCGTCAGCGTATGCTTCGCCTCGTGCTCCACCGGCTCTGGACGCGGCGTCGCCTTCACCGCCACGTCCACAACATGCCGGGGAGGGTCGCGCTCCTGCGCGACCGAACGAAACACCACGAACGCGCTGCCGCTCGGCGGGAACGTGAGCGTCACGTAGATGCGCCCGTCCGCCTCCCGCCACACGTCGGCGGGACGCGCCGCACCCGTCTCGGCGTCCCAAATCTCAGGCGCACGTCCGGTCTGACGCAGCGAGACCTCGAACGTCCGCGTCCTCACGTTGTTGAGCGCCACGAAATACCAGTCCGCGCCGTCGTTGCGGCGGTGGATCCACTGCGGTGCTGGGTCCTTCTCCTCGGAGGCGAAGTCGGGCTTGATGCCGAGTTGTTCAAGCGCCTCGGCCGGACGGCACATAAGCACGCCCTTCGCCCACACCTTCTCGGCGAGGGCACTGACGCGACCATCGGCCGTGGGATATCCGCGCAGGCCAGGTGCGCGCACGGGCTTCACCATGCCGCAGACCTTCGCGCCGGCGTCGATGAGGGCATCGACCGTGCGGAGGACATCTTCGGACATCGTATCGCGCGGCGGCAGGATGAGAAGACGGTACGACACGCCGCCGGGCACCACGACGCAACCGTCCACGACCTTCAGCATCTTCAGCGCCTTCGTGGCGCAGATGTCCCAATTGTAGCCGGCGGGCAGCGCCATCTCCCTCCCGCGTACGCCGGCGGAGCCGTCCGTGTTGCCACCCTGGTTCGGCGCCTGCTCGCCACAGAAGTAGAGCGCGTCGGCCACGAACGTGCCCTCCTGCAGCATCCACTGGCAGCGCGCCTGGTAGGCGAACCACGGACCGGAGAACTCCCACCACGTCTGCGTACGGTCGAGATGCATGCCCCAGCGGCCCATGGTCATGCCGGGCAGGTACTTGTTGCCCGGCCAGGGCTGGTGCGTGAAGCGGTGGTAGATGATGCGGTTGACGCCCTCGCAGTAGACGCCGTCGCCCTGCGCCTTGATGGAGAACGGCGTGGTAAGCCAGCGTCCACCGCTGCCGGGGTCGGCCGTGAAGGACTCCGTGGCGGCGTAGCGGCGCCCCCACACGTGCGCGAGATAGGAGGCGAAGCGCCCGTTGCCCGAGCCCATGCCATGGTCGCCGGACTTGGCGTGCGACCAGAACTCGCCCATTGGCACGTCCACGTCCTGCCCGTACTGGAGGTTGTCGCACGGCGCGTTGCCGTAAAGGCGTCCGGCGTAGTTCTCCGCGAAGAGGTCGGCCACCACGCGGCGGAAGTCCTCGAGGAAGCGCTCGCTTTCGTCCACGCTTCCCACGATGCGGCCCGCGAAGACGGGCAGATACGGACGGAGCGAGTAGCCCATGCGCGCCTCGAAAGTCTTGTCGAAGCCCTGCGTCCAGTTCTGCGAAGCGACCTCGTAGCTGTCCACGAGGATGTTGTTGAAGCCGCTCTCGACGGCGCCCGCAAGCGATCCAAGATGCTCGCAGAGGCGCGTCACGTACTGGTTGAAGTGGTAGTCCATCGCGGAGGCGGAAAGCTTGTCCACCTCCAGACCCTTGCCGTGGTCGGACGCGGGATGGTTGCAGCGGCCGTTGCAGAGGTAGCCGATGCGCACGATCGTCCAGTCGCCGGCGGGCACGTTCCAGTCAAGCGTACCATCGGCCGCGAGATGGGCTGTGATGTCGCGCACCTCACCCTTCGGGACCGTCTGGTCCGCCCCGACGGCCACCGTGTCGCGCGCGCACTCTTGGCGCACGGCGAAGGTCTTGGCGGAGAGGTTGGAGAGTTTCGCCCGTGCCTCGGGACGCGCGGCGAGCAGTCTGAGGGCCGTGGGGCTCTTCGAAAACGTGATGCGGATCGCGCGCGCGGTCACGGGAGCGGGGAACGTGTGGAAACGCTCGCCGTGGTTCCCTACGCCGGAACGCGCGAGCGGAATGCGGAACGACTCGAAGCGCGTGAAGGACGTACCATCCGCCGACGTCTCCACGTCCACCACGGCGTCCCCGCCCCAGAGCTGTCCGTAGGAGATCTGGAACATGACGGCCGGCGCGGTAAAAGGCTTGTCGGAGGACAGGAGGAACGAGGATCCGGAGATCGTGGTCTTCACATCCGGGAACGTACGCGCCTCCGCGGGCGGCGTGGGGAACGCGACCACGGCGATGTCCTCATAGAACCCGTGGTCGTTCATGTCGCGCGGCAGCTTCGCGTGGAACTTCGAGGGCCCGGTCGTCTTCACCTCGCGCCAGGTGACGAACTTCATGCCGTTTGAGGGCATGTTCCAGGGCCCGCCGGAGGACGACCAACCGGAGCAGTTGGGGATGCAGATTTCCAGTCCGAGACGCCGCGCCTCCGAGGCGGCGTGCTTGAACATGTCAAACCATTCGGGGGAGTTGAAGTCGAGCGAACCCGGCGGAATGTTGCAGCCCGCGTCGAACATCTGCACGCCGCCGACGCCGGCTCTCGCGAGCGCCTCGAAGTCGCAGGTGATGCCCTCCTTCGTGACGTTGCCGTTCATCATGTGGTACCACGTGTGCGGCTTCGCCGAGTTGGGCGGATTGCGAAAACCGTCCTCGAGCGTAAGGGCGTGAGCACTGGCACACGCCATTGCGGCCGCGCAACAAACCATTCCAGCTTTCATGGGATTCCTCCGTTCAAACTTCTTGAAAAAATGGGCGACGGGGATTGACCCGTCGCCCGCTGTGAGGCATTCGCGATGCCCCGTCGGTTAGGGACCGACTTACTTCTTGACAGCGTCCTTGAGGGCATCCGCAGCACCCTTGGCGGCATCGGCGGCACCCTTGGCGGCATCCTTCGCAGCCGCCGCGGCGTCCTTCGCAGCGTCCTTGGCGGAAGCGGCGGCGTCTTTGGTGGCCTTCTCGGCGTCCTTGACGGCCTTCTCGGCTTCAGCGCCCTTCGCATCCGTCTTGATTTCATTTTTGTTGCAACCGGTCAGAGCCACTGTGCCGATAACGAGAGCAGCGGCGCAGAGCGTACGAGCGATGATCTTCATTTTTCTTACCTTTCTTTCTGGCCTTTTGGGCCGTTGTTTGAAAATATTATCTCATAAACTTTTCGCATTGACAAGTGCGTATTTTCATAAATTTTGCATCGTCCGCGCGCTGGACGACTTATGGACGCGATGTGCGTGCGGCGCGGTAGCGTGCAAGGAGTTCCATGAAATCAACCTTGTCGTAGGGCTCGTCGCACGCCACCGACTTCGCGCCTGCAATCGAGAAGAGGACTTCACGTGTCTCGGGCAGGAAGATCGCGTTGTGGAGGTTGGACGCCATCGCCACAGGGCGCTTGATGATCGCGCACATGGTTTCGGCGTCGATGCGTCCGTAATTCTCCTCCAGACGCGACACGAGCGCCGGCATGCGTTTCGGTGCCGTCACGTAGACAACATCCTCGAAGGTCTTCCCAAGCAAGGGATGTTTTTCGCCCGGTCTCAATACCTGAAGCGGCTTGCCGACGTCCGCCTCCACCGCCGCGAGGTTCCCTGATGCATCCGAAAGGACGTAGTAGTATGTGCAGGTGAGCGGCGTGGCGCGGATCAGTGCGAGTGCCTCCTCCACCGTGACACACTCCTCCATCACGCGGCGCATGAGGTACGACATCGGGAGGCCGTCCCACTTCCCCTCGCCGCGTCCGCCCATCTCGCCCATCGCAAGTCCCTTCTCGTTCATGCTCGTGACCGTACCGTTGAAGCCGGCGAAGCCCACGGATATCCACGCATGGAATCCTTTCGGCATGAAGACCTGCAGCACGGACGTCTTCTGCAAGCCGATGTCGCGCATGTAGTCCAGGACGCGCGCGTGCACCACCTGCCCGCCACGCGTGGCCTTGCCGCGCGCCGCGATGCCGCTGCAGTGGAACATCTCGGGGAAGAGGTTGAGTGCGCGACCCTGCGCGCGCGTGAGACCCGCCGCCGCGCTCATCGCGTCGCACTCGCGCAGGAAACGGTCAGGCAGAACCGCGCCCACGCGGCGCTCCACCTCCTCGATGCGGTCGAAGAACCAGTCGTCCTTCAGGTAGAGATATCCGCCGGCGACGAGCAGGATGCGCGAGTAGGTCGTCGCGATGCGATCCTTGAGGAGCGCGCCGTGCTGGCGGCCCATCTCCTCCGGCGTGCCGGACAGGAAGAGAATCGGCACGGCGCCCGGACGCTCGAGCAGCCAGCCGTCGCCTGACCACTTCCCCTCCGCCTGTACAACAAGAGCGAGTAATAATACGGCGACAAACAAAAGACGGCGTTTCATTTCACGAACCCTCCCTCCAGCGCAAAGCCCAATAGGGCGCTGATCACGGCGTCCAGCGTGGCGGCGTCCACTTCCCGGCGCGGCGCGCCCGCACGTGGCTCGAAATCAGCTGCGCGGTACGGTGCTTCGAGGTTCCATTCCGTGAAGACCACCCGCACCTCGGTGCCGCCCTTCTTGTAAAAGACGCCGGTGGGCACGTTACGAGTAGAATCAAGCGTGACCTCGGCCGTGAATGCGCCGTCTCCAATGACGATTGCGCGCGAATCGCCTCTCGTCTGCAGGGAAATCTTGACGAACTTCTCGAAGAGCGCGAGGTTGCCGGACTGCGCCACGAGCGCGGTGAGGAGAATGGCGGCCGAATGCACGCGACGGGCCTTCGCATCGAGCCCGTCAATGAAGTTCGCGCGCGACGCGGCGCTGCCGCAGAAGGTCGTGCCCTTCGCGGACTCCACCCACAGACGTTCACCGCGCCCAAGACGAATTGCGCCGACGCCCTTGAATCCGACATCGTCGACCGACACGGCGAAGCGTCCGCCCGGCCCGCAGAGGAACGATGCAAAGCCCGCGAACGCGACGGCGCCGTCGCGCACGACATCCACTTTCACGCCCACGCGGTGAACGCGTCCCGTCTGGGGATTACCCGAGACGAGCTTGTTCAGCTGGGCGAAGACGCCCTTCACCGTCGCGTCGTCACTGCGGTTCGGACGCGGCGGACGCGGCTTCAAATCGGCACCGCCGAAGAACTCGGCCGTTTCGTCCACGATATCGGGAAGTTTGAGGATGGCGGTGTAGTGTCCCACGCCGGGAATCAGCGTGAAGTTGCGTCCCCCGGCAAGTCCGAGCGCCTCGGCGAGACGACGCGTGTTCGCCGGCGGCACCACCTCGTCGTCGGCCGCGTTGAACATGCGGATGCGCCCCGCCTTCACCTTCTCCGCGAGCGCCGGCATCGCGCGCAACGGCTCCAGCGTACGCATCGCCTCGTCGAGGACCGCACGCTCGGAGGCGTTGGCACGCGCGACGCAGGCGGCGATTGGCTGCACTTCGTGGTTGTTGGCCTGCAGGATCGATTCAAGATCGCCGCCCGCAAGCAGGAACACCGCCTTCTGCACGCGCGGGTCCGTGGCCGCCGACACGCCGAGGATGCCGCCGAGGCTCGTCCCGATCAAGCCGATCCGCTGGGAATCGACATCGGGCAACGCGGCCAGCACGTCGAGGCTGCGGCGGATATCGTGCGGTACGGCGCGGAAGGTCTCGCCGAGATGGCGGGGCCCGTTCGGCGAAGCGAGGTCCGTCAAGCGCCCACAGGCCGGCGTGCGCTCGAGGAACATCGGCATGAGCGGCATGAGAGCCGTCATGCCGCGAGCGGCGTAAGACGACGCGATTGCGCGCGTAATGCTTCCGTTGCCGCCGAGGATGTGGAGACAGAGCACGGCCGGACGACGTCCCGGCGGAAGCCCGACGGGACGAAAGCAGTACGCGATCACATTTTTTGCCTCGGGAAACGACGGCGGCACGGGCGACGGGTAGACGAAACGCTCCACCACGTAGTCGGCGTTCGTCTCAACGATCTCAACCGTGCAATCAAACGGCAACCCGGCGGGGCCGCCTTCCGCGCACGCCGCGCCGGTCAGCAACGCCGCGACAATCCATACGCCGCGCCGCATTGGCTCAGTCCTTTTTCTTCTTCGGCGGCGTGCCGGGGATGAGCGAACCGCGGTTGTAGTTCTGCGGCGGCTGCGTCTTGCCCGTGCCCACGCCCTTCGCCATCAACGCTTTCAGGTCGCCGAGGTGGGATTCGTAAACGCCGCGCGGCAGACAGCCGTGGTCCCTGCACACGCGCGCGGCCATGCCCACCACTTCGCCCATCATGCCCGTGGTGCGCATCACGCGCGTCGTGCCGAGCGCGACGTGCGTGACGGAGATGTTGCGTCCCGCCATGAAGAGGTTCGCCACGTTCCGCGAGTAGAGGCAGCGGTACGGGATCGGATAGGCATAGTGGCGGTTGTGCGTGCAGATCGAGCGGAACGGCTCGCCGTCGTAGTGCTTCGTGTTGCGCGGCATCGGGTAGTGGAGATCGATCGCCCATGTCGTGCAGCACGTACCGTCCGGATACGGCACGAAGTCGAACACGTCCTGCTGCGTGAGAATGTGGTCGCCCATCAGACGGCGGCTCTCGCGCTTGCCCGCCACGTAGGCCACCCACTCAAATTCGCGGCTTGCGTACTTTTCCCGCTTTGCGGATTTGTTCTTCAGGTAGGACCAGTTCGAGTACACGACGAGCATCCCGTAGTCGCGGATACGCTCGAACTCGCTGATCTGGTCGCGCATCATCCCCGTCTCCCAGTCCCAGTCACCCCGCAGGCCGTGTTCGCAATTCTGCTCGTTGAAGGCGATCATCCACGGCTCGGCGGGGAACGCGACGGCACGCCCGGTGTCCTTCGTGTACCACTGCACCGACGCGCCCATCGTCATCGTATCGGCCACGTCCGGCGCCATGTCCTCACCCGTCTCGGCCTTCGACTCGCGTCCCATGCGGAAGTCGGCGCCGGCGAGCGCGCCCACGCAGGCGTCGCCCGTGCAGTCTGCGAAAAGCGGTGCCTCGAATGCAGTGCGCGCGCCTGAGACGACGTCGCGCCCGATCGCGGCGGCGATGCGGTCGCCGTTCTTCTCTATTGCCACGATCCGCGTGTTGAGGAAGAGCTGGATGTTCTTCTCGGCCGCGACCGCGTCGAGCTTGCGCTGGTCCTCGTATCGTTCGGCGGGCTGCGCGTTGCCGCCCTTCGCGGGACCAATTTCCGCCACCACGTCGCCGAGACGCGGATACGGCCCGAGGTTCATGTAGCCGCCCAAGTGCACGCGCACCTCGCTCGAGTTCGCGCCGCCGAGCATCGGACGGTCCTGCACGAGCGCAACCTTCAATCCGAGACGCGCCGCCGAGATCGCCGCGCAGGTGCCGGCGATGCCGCCGCCGCACACCACGAGGTCGGCCTTCACGCGACGCGGCGGCGCCGGCTTGACAACCGGCATCACGGGTTCGCCGGCCACCAGCGAAAGATACACCACGTCGCACCGCCCGTCGAAGCCCGTGAGGTCGTGGAGCGCAATCGTGGTCTTGCCCTTCTCGAGCGCCACCTCGCCGGCCTTCTGCCACTGCCAGTCGCCGGTGCCGCGTCCGAGGACGTTCGGCAACTCCTTCCCGTTCACCTTGACCGTGAACGTGCCGGCCGCGTGCTCGCTCCACGGCGCGGTCCAGTTGCGCGTGCGCGCCCACACGTGGTAGGTGCCCGCCGCCGGACAGTCGAACGTGGTCGTCGCGTCGGCCACGGTTTTTCCCATGCCGTGCGCGAGCAGGAAGCTCGAGCCCATCTGGTCGATGAACTGCGAATCGACCGCCCACCCGCCGCGGTCGGCGAACTGTTCGGTCTCGAGGCAGACCGTCTCGCCGTGGACGGCAATTGACGCCCCCAACACCGCGCCTATCACAAAACATGCTCTTTTCATTTCACTTCCCTTTCTCTGCGTTCTCTGCCTCGCCGCGCTTCTGCGTGAGACAATCATGGTTGCGATTCACATGCGCGCTTCCGCCTTACGGCGCCCCATGCGCCCCACGCCAACAGACCGAAGGTGGCGAACACGGACACCCAAACCAGGACTTGCCGCGCTCGATTGGACGCAGGCTCCTCCTTGGGCGGCGGCGCGGGCACGGACGGATTCTCGAACAGCGCCAGCTGGGCCGACGCGCCCGCCGCGCGCGATATGCCGCCCGTCTGGGAAAGCGCGTACATGCCGACGGATTTCACGCGTCCCGACTGGACCCATTCGTTGAACGTCTTGTTCTGGCGAAGCGTGTTGCCGTTGACGAGGAAATAGCGGATGTCGTTGTCGGCGGGATTGTCCGTGGTCGTGGCCAGATGCACGCCCATCGAGTCATTGATGGCCTTCCGCCCTTCCTGCGGCGCAATGGCCACGAACACCTTGCCGCCGCCGGCCTTCGCCACGTCCTCCGCCGCCGCGTTCGGAAGCCGCACGAACGAGACGTCCTCCACGGCGCAGTATTTCGAATCGACGTAGGCGAGATTCACGACATTTGCCACGGCCAGGACGATCAGCACGGCCTTCAAGCCGAACGGCGCCGCCCCTTCCCGCTTGAACCCGCGCCACGCGGCTTCGAAACCGAAGCCGGCGAGCGCGGCCACGCAGAATTCCAGCAGATGCACGAACTTGACGGGCGCGCGCAGCGTACTGCCGAACGGCAGCGCGTAGACGAGCTTGTAGAACGGCGTGAAGCAGCCGAGCGCGCAGAAGTACACGAGCACGCCCGCGCCGAACCAGAACGGCACGTCGCGCCAGATGCCGGATCCGTCTTTCCGGTAACGCCACCAGCCAACCAGGCCAGCGAGGGCGAAGAGGACCGTCAGGAGGCCGAAATAGAGCGAATGCTGGCGGTAGGGCATCCAGATCGTCTCGCCCGCCTTGAGGGGCACGCCGGTTACGGGATGTTTCTGCCCGGCCGCGTTGGCGGGCACCACGATCTGCTGGCCGAGACGTCCCTTGTAGGGATTGGTGGGGCTCACGCGCGGGTCGTTCGAGCCGCCGTGGATCTCGGACGCCACAAACTCAAGCGTGTCCTCGGGCGGCAGCGACCAGCTCGTGCAGAACCGCCAGCGTTCGTCGGCGGACTTGTCGACCGTCTCGCTCGCATCCTTCCCGCTCGTCGCGGCGATCTGCGCCTCGCGTCCGGCGAGGTCCTGCGTGAGCGCGCGCGTGAACTGCGGCAAACCGATCGCGCACGTGACGACGGCCGTCACGCCCACGCCTGCAAGAACGCGTAAGAACTTGACCTGCTTCCACTCGCGCACGAGCGTCCACACGCCGTAGGCGAAGGTGAGGACGGTGAAGAGCAGCCACATGTCCGACTGACGCGCGGCGGCCCAGGCGAGCACGGCGCCGAGAAGCGCCCAGTTGCGCCACTTCCCCTTCCGCACCGCGCGGTCCACGAGGCCGAACGCGAACGGGCCGTACATCATCCAGATGAACCAGCCGAGGTGGCCGGCCGAGAAGAGCGTGAACGTGTAGCCCATGAGGCCGTACGCGGCGCCGCCCGCCAGCGCGGCGAAACGGGAGAGACCGCGTCCGCGCAGGTAGAACGCGAGGCCGAGCGCGGCGAGATACCCTGCGAGGGCGTACTGAAGTTCCTGCCAGAAGTACATGCTGCCGATCACGTGCATGAGATCAGACGGCACGAAATCGTTACCACCCACGAGCCCCCGGAACCAGCGCGCCGCCTCGTTGATCGGGTAGAAGGTGGCGTTGTCCGGTTCGATCGGCGCCTTGTCGAGCGACCACGTGCCCCAGAAGATGCCGCCCATGCACACTACATAAAGCGCCGTGAATACAAGGAACGCGATCGTTGAAGGACGACGCAGGAAATCCATTACACGCTGCTTCATCAATGCCTCCAGTAAGTCTTGTAAGTCGTCGATCCGCCGCCACGCCGGCCACCGCCACCATAACCGCCACCATAGCCACCACGGCCGCCGTAACCTCCACGTCGACCGTAACCGCCGCCGTAGTCGTCGTCGTCATCGTCCCAGCGGCGATGCCCATAACTGGGCTCGGGCGCGGAATAGAGCGTCTGCTCCTCGACGAGCTCCTTGGGAATCTCGCGTACGAACACCGATGGTTCGACGGGATACTGTCCGCCGTCGGCCGTCTTCTTCGAGCGCGGCACGCAGAGGTAAAGGCGGTCCTTCGCGCGCGTGACCGCCACGTAGAAGAGACGGCGTTCCTCGGCGAGGTTGCCGTCCTCGATGCTCCGCGCGCTCGGGAACACGCTGTCCGCAAGCCACGGCAGGATCACGACCGGCCACTCCATGCCCTTCGCCTGGTGGACCGTGGTGAGGTGCATGTGGTCCGCCGGCAGGGACGCCTTCGCGCGCGCGTCAAGGTTCGTCATGAGCGCGACCTCGTCGAGGAAGGCGCCGAGGCCTCCCGGCGTCGTCGCGATGTGCGCGGCGATTTCCGTCAGGTCGTCGAGGCGCTGGTCGGCATCCTCCGGATCGAACTGGCGATGGAGGTGCGCGGCGTAGAAGAAATCGACGAAATCGGTCACGAGCTTGCGGTCCTCCTTCTCGGCGAGGTGTCCCGGCGCCGCCGCGAACGCGCTCTCGATCTGCTGCCAGCCGGGACGCCCCTTCGCGCACATCAGTTCGCCGAGGTGCATCCGCGCCATCGCGTTCGTGCCGTCGAACGCGCCGCCGAGCGCCTTCCAGTACTTGCGCGCCGTGCCCTCGCCCACGCCGGGCAGCAGCTCCATGAGGCGCATGAAGCTCATTTCCGCGCGCGGGTTGATGCAGAGGCGCAGGAACGCGAGCACGTCCTTCACGTGCAGCTGCTCGAACACGCCCACGCCGCTCGTGATGCGGAACGGCAGACGGCTGCGCGTGAGCGCCATCTGGATGTCGATCGAGGTGTAATGCGAGCGGTAGAGGACGGCGATGTCGCCGTACGGGACGCCGTTTTCGTGGAGCGCGGTGGCGAGCTTGACGATCGCCTCGGCCTGGGCGCGGCCGTCCCACACGTTGTAGAGGCGCGGCTTGGGCGCGCCGCCGGTGCGGTACGGGCGCAGCGTCTTCTCGAACTCGTGCGGCACGTCCTTCATCACCGTGTTCGCCACGTCGAGGATGGGCGCGACGCTCCGGTAGTTGCGCTCGAGCTTCAGCACCTTGCAGTCCGGCCAGCGACTGGGAAACTCGCGGATGTTCTCGAACTTCGCGCCGCGCCACGTGTAGATGCACTGGAAGTCGTCGCCCACCACCATGATGTTGCGGTGCTTCGCGGCGAGGAGGTCCGTGAACGCGGCCTGGAGGCCGTTCGTGTCCTGGTACTCGTCCACGAGCACGTGCTGGAAATGCTCCTGGAGGAACGTACGCGTCTTCTCGTCCTCGCGCAGGAGACGGAGACCGTTCACGAGCAGGTCGTCGAAGTCCATCGCGCCGAGCTCCGCCTTGCGCTGCGCGTAGGCGCGGCACACCTTCAGGATGAGCTCCACGTCGCCGAGCGCGGTCTTCGTCTGGTAGCGGTTGACCACGCGCTCGAGGCTCTCCTCGCCGTTCGCGGCGTCGGAGACGAGCTTGAGGAGGAACTCCTTCTTCTGGAAGTCCTTGACCTCCTTCACGTTCTCCTTGATGCATTGGCCCATGAGCTTCTTCTGGTCATCCTCGTCGAGGATCGTGAAGCTCGGACTCACGCCGAGGGGACGCCCCCAGCGGCGGAGGAACTTGTTGCAGATCGAGTGGAACGTGCCGCTCCAGATGCCGGTCACGCCGGGGACGACGCGTTGGGCGCGCTCAAGCATCTCGTTCGCGGCGCGGTTCGTGAACGTGAGCAGCAGGATGCGCTCGGGCGGCACGCCCTTCTCCACCAAATACGCCACGCGGTGCACGAGCGTGCGCGTCTTGCCCGTGCCGGCGGCCGCCAGCACGAGAATCGGCCCGTCGCCGGCCGTCGCCGCCGCGCACTGCTCCGGGTTGAGCACTTTCGAAAAATCAATGGCCATCTCTTCTATCGCTTTTCTTTGGCACATATTATACCATACTCTCCCGCCCCTGCGTTGAACGGAAAGTCGACTTGTCGACCACGGCGCAGATGCAGCAGTCGCTCCACACGTTCTCCGCCGTCTCGACCATGTCGATGATCGTGTAGATCGGGAGGATCACGCCGAGGATCATGAGGTTCCCCCCGACGCCGGCCATGAGCGAGAGCGTGAGGAAGTAGCATCCCATAGGAACTCCCGCGTTGCCGATTGCGCACAGGGTCGCGATCACGCACCAGGCCAGCATCGCGGGGAGCGTGAGGGCGATCCCGCATTCCGGCGAGTTGCGGATGACGAAGAGCGACGTCACGAGGATGAACGCGGCGCACCCGTTCATGTTGATCGTGCAGCAGAGCGGCAAGACGAAGCGTGCGACCCACGGCTTCGCCTTCATGTTCCGCTCCGCCGTGGCGACGGTGACAGGCAGGGTCGCGGCGGACGACTTGGTGAAGAGCGCCATCAAGAGCGCCGGCGTCATCTGGCGCATCACCTTGTAGCCGTTTACGCCGCGCAGGTAGCAGAAGAGCGGAAGTACGACGAAGAATTGAATGAAATTCCCGCCGAGGACGACGAGAACGTACTTTCCAATCGAGCCGACGACCACCCCGGCGGACATCTGCGCCGCCAGCTGCGCGGCGAAAGCGACGATTCCCGCGGGCAACGCCCAGATGAGGCCCTTGATGAGCCCGAAGAACACCTCCTGCAGGCCCGCGAGCGCCCTGTGCAGCGCCCGCACGTTCTCGCTCGTCCGGCCGAGGACGGCGATGGTGATGCCGATCCCGGCGGAGATGAGGACGATGGCGAGGACGTTCCCGGTGAGGAACGGAGTGATCAGGTTGTTCGGGATCGCGTTGAGGATATGCCCGTAGACCGTCTCGGGTGCGCGTGAAATCTGCGCCATCGCGTCCGCGTTCTCCGCAACGGCCTTCACCGCCCCCTGGTCGATCGTGCCGGGATCGACGAGCACGAAGAGCCCGAGTCCCACGAGCGCCGCGACGAACGAAGTGAGGCACGTGCAGGCGAAGGTCTTCGCGAACACCTTTCCCATCGCGTTTCCGTCGCCGAGGGACGCCATGGCCGTCAGGATCGCGAGCGCGACCGTCGGCACCGCCACGAACTGGAAGCACCGCGTGTAGGAGGAGGCCACGAAGTCCATGAAGTCGTTGAGCGGCGCGATGCCGAGCATGCCGAGAACCGCGCCGATCGCCAGCGCGGCCGTCCAGATGATTGCCTGTTTGAATTTCATGATGACTTCCGGTGCTTTTCGTTTCCGGACATTATACCAAACTTCCGCCGCTTCGGCGGATGGCGGCGGGGTCGAGCTTCGTGAAGGCAAGGGAAAACGATCTTTTTCAGTATCGTTTTTGCCCATTGCTGGAATCGCGTAGTTTGAGGAGAATTCACGCGATATCCGACAGCCGCTTCCCCGAGTGCCGCGACACGCGGCCTAGTAGATGAAGAGCATTTCGCGATATTTCGGGAGGGGCCAGCGCGCGTCGTCCACGAGGTACTCCAGGGCGTCCACCGTGCGGCGCAGGTCACCCATGGCGGCGATGACCTCCTTCGTCGCGCCCTTGGCAAGGGCCTTGTCGAGGCGCTCGCACTTGACGTGCAGGTCGTCGAGACCCGCACCGAGCTTGAGGGAGAGCGCCTTCAGGCCGGTTACGCCCACCTTGAGGCCGTCCTTCTTCGCGAGGGAGATGGCCGTGGCGAGCTTCGAGAACTCGTCCGCCACCACGGGCCGGATCATCGAGCGCGCGATCTCGAGCGCCACGCCGCCCTCGATGCGCACGCGCCGCTCGTACGCCTCGAGCGCGATCTCGTGGCGGCTGACCATCTCGTTCCGGTTCAGGACGCCGTACTTCTCGAAGAGCGCCTGATTCGCCGGTGCCTTCAGCGGCGCGATGGCGGAGACCGTGTCCGGCAGGTTCGGCAGGCCGCGCGCGGCCGCCTCTTTCGGCCAGTCCGGCGAATAGCCGTCGCCGGCGAAGAGCACGCGCTTGTGGGCGCGGATGAGCCGCTGCAGGAGCTTTTGGAGGTTCGCGTTGAAGTCGCCCGGCATGGCGTCGAGCTTGTCGGAGAGCGCGTCGAGCGACTCGGCGACGATGGTGTTGAGCACCATCTGGTTCTGGGCGCAGTTCTGCGACGCGCCCGGCGCACGGAACTCGAACTTGTTGCCGGTGAACGCGAACGGCGAGGTGCGGTTGCGGTCCGTCGTGTCGCGCGGGAGCGGCGGCAGCGTGTCCACGCCGATTTTCAGCTTCGTCCGTCCGCGCGCCGCCCAGGAGGTGCCCGTCTCGATGGCCTTCATCACGGCGCTCAGCTCGTCGCCGAGGAAGATGGAGAGGATGGCGGGCGGCGCCTCGTTCGCGCCGAGGCGGTGGTCGTTGCCCGCGCCGGCCGTCGAGGCGCGCAGGAGGTCGGCGTGCAGGTCGATCGCGCGGATGACGGCGAGCAACACCGTGAGGAAGATCGCGTTCTCCTTCGGGTTCGTGCCGGGCTCCAGCAGGTTGCGCCCGCCGTAGGCAATCGACCAGTTGCAGTGCTTGCCGCTGCCGTTGATGCCGGCGAACGGCTTCTCGTGCAGCAGGCATTCGAAGCCGTTGCGCTCCGCCGTGCGCCGGAGCACCTCCATGATGAGCATGTTGTGGTCGACGGCGAGGTTCAGGTCTTCGAAGATCGGCGCCAGCTCGAACTGGGCGGGGGCGACCTCGTTGTGGCGCGTCTTCGCGGGGATGCCGAGCTTCCAGAGCTGCGTCTCCACCTCCGTCATGAACTTCAGGATGCGCGGACGGATGGCGCCGTAGTAGTGGTCGTCGAGCTGCTGGTGCTTCGCCGGCGCCGCGCCGAACACGGTGCGGCCAGTCTGGAGCAGGTCGGGGCGCTGCAGGTAGAAGCCACGGTCGACGAGAAAGTACTCCTGCTCCGCGCCGAGCGTCACCGAGACATGCGCGTCGGGCTGGCCGAAATGCGCCATCAGCCGCTTCAGCGCCTTCGTGAGCGCCTGGATGGACCGCAGGAGCGGCGTCTTGGAGTCCAGCGCCTCGCCCGTGTACGAGCAGAAGGCGGTCGGGATGCAGAGCGTGGCCCCGTTCGCGTGGCGCTTGATGAACGCGGGGCTGGTGGGGTCCCACGCCGTGTAGCCGCGCGCCTCGAAGGTCGAGCGCAGCCCGCCGGACGGGAACGACGACGCGTCCGCCTCGCCGCCGATCAGGTTCTTTCCGCTGAACGCCAGGATCGCGCGCGCCGGCCCGACGGGCTCGATGAAGCTGTCGTGCTTCTCCGCCGTGCCGCCCGTGAGCGGCTGGAACCAGTGCGTGAAGTGCGTCGCGCCCTTCGAGAGCGCCCACTCCTTCATCGCGTGCGCCACGTCGGCGGCAATGGACGGGTCCAGCGGCTTGCCGTCGTTCACCGTCGCGAGCAGCTTCGCGGCGGCTGACTTCGGCATGAATGCGCGTATCTCCTTCTCTCCGAAGACGTCCTCGCCGTACGACGCCATGGAGGCGTCGGCGGGCAGGGACGCGGACGGCGCGTCGGGAAGGCGTTCGGCGATCGAGTTGATCGCATGTATGCGGTTGTTCTTGCTCATGGAGCGAATAGTATACCATATCCACGCGCGCCGCGCGATATGGTATAATATTGGCGTCCATGTCCCGGAAGAAGAAGTCCAGATTCGCCTGCTGGTGCGAGTACGCGGCACTGCGGAGTGCCTGCGCGGTGGTGAACGCCGTGCCCTACCGCCTTGCCTGCGCGCTCGCGCGGGGATTCGCGCGCCTCGCCTTTGCATGCGGCTTCCAGAGGCCCCGCACGCTCGAGCGGATCAAGTCCGTGTTTCCGGAGAAGACCGACGCCGAATGCCGCCGCATCGCAGTTGCCTCGCTCGCGAACGTGCTCCAGAGCGCCGTGGAGATGATCCGCGCGCCGCGACTCGACAAGAAATGGATCACGGCGCACGTGAAGGACGTGCAGGTGTACGCGGACCGTCTCCGCGGAATCGTGGACGAGGGACATGGCGCCGTGATCTTCGTGCCGCACTGCGGCAACTGGTACATGGCCGCCTGGGCCATGGCGCGCTACGGCATCCCCCTCTTCGCCATCGCCGCGAGCCAGCGCAACCCCTACGTGGAGGCCTGGATGCAGCGCCAGTACGGTTCGGACATCGAGGTGCTCACGCGCGGTTCCGCCACGGTGCTGCAGGACATCCGCGCGCGCATCGCGGAAGGACGCGCCTTCGCCATCCTGCCCGACCTGCGCGTGCCCTTCCCCGACACGGAGGTCCCCTTCCTCAACGGCACCGCGAACATCTCCCACGGCGGCGCGATGTTCGCCGTCGCCACGGGCGCGCCCGTGGTGGTGGCCATCATGCGCCGCGAGAACGGCCTCCACACCTTCGACCACCTCGCCACGCTCCGCCCGAATCCCGACGCCCCCGACCGCAAGGAAGAGGCCCGGCGTCTCATGCGCGAGGCGATGGCGCTCATCGACGAAGGCGTGCGCAAGACGCCCGAACAGTGGTTCTGGTATAACAGTCGCTGGATCCTCCAGCCCCCGAAAAAACGCAAGAAGCACAAGAGGTGCACAGCATGAAAGCACAAACCATGATGGCCGTCGCGGCAGCCCTCCTCGTAGGCGCGCTTCTCGGCTACTTCGTCCCGCAACTCACCGCCAAGGCGCCCGAGCCGGAAACCAAAGCCGAGAAGACGACGGAGAAGCGCCGTGATCGCAGCAAACAGCAGCCAGACCACGCGGCCGACCTCAACCGTCTCCGCGCGCGGATCAAGGACCTTGAACGCCAGCTCGCCGAACAGGACGCCGCCGCGTCCGAGGAACCCGTCGATCAGCCCGCGACCAACCGCGTGGAGGGATCCCGGCGCTTCGGCCCGCCCACATTCGCCGAACTCGAGGACATGCGCAAAAACGACCCCGAACGCTACGTCCAGACGACGAACCGCATCGCCCAGTTCCGCGCCGGCTGGCAGGGACGTCTCCAGAACCAGTTCGACATCCTGGGAAGCGCGGACACCGCGCACATGACGGAAAAACAGCGGAAAGTGCACGAAGACTACATCTCCCTCCTTGCGCGAATAGACGAACTCGGCGAACAGCTGAACCCTCTCGCCGACGTGACGGAGGAGCAACGCAGGGCCGCCGGGCAGGAAATGCGCGAATCATGGCACCGGCTGCATGAGCTGCAGCGCATCGAACGCGACACACTGCTCACCCAAACGGCCAACGCACTCGGCTTCCGCGGCCGCAAGGCACAGGAAGTCGTGCAGGGAATCAAGCAAGTCTACGAGGCGACGGGCGGCGGCGGTCCTTGGGGCCGGGGCGGCAGGGGCAGAGGACCCGGCGGCGGCCGCCACGGTCGTCACTAGCGGGAGGGTCGCGCTCCTGCGCGACCGAACCTAGAACTCCAGCGCTTCGAACATCTTGACGAGGAACTCCTCGTACGTGAGGCGTTCCTGCTGCATCGAGTCGCGGTCGCGCACCGTGAACTTCCCGTCCTTCGGCGAATCGGGGTCCACCGTGATGCACCACGGCGTGCCCGCCTCGTCCTGGCGGCGGTAGCGGCGGCCGATCTGGCCGGAGGCGTCCCAGAAGCAGTTCACCTTCTTGCGGAGCTTGTCGAAGATCTCGCGCGCCATGTTGAAGCACGCCTCGTCCTTCTTGACGAGCGGGAACACGGCCACCTTCACGGGTGCAACCTTCGGGTGGAAATGCAGGACGGTGCGCACGTCCTCCTTGCCCTTGTCGTCCGTGAGCTTCTGCTCCTCGTACGCCTCGCAGAGGAGCGCGAGCATCAGGCGGTCCACGCCGGCGGAGGGTTCGATCACGTGCGGCACGTACTTGCCGTCGAAGAGGTTGAGGCAGAACTTCTCCGCGGCGAGCGGATCCTTGCCGCGCGCGACCCAGTCGGCCTGCACCTTCTCGATGAAGGCCTTGCGCGCCGCGTCGTCCAGCTTCTTCGCGGCCTGCTTGAGCGGGTCGTCGAACACCATCTGGCTCTCGCCGGAATGGACCTGGTGCTGCGTAAGGTCGAAGTCGCTGCGGGCGGCGATGCCCTCGAGCTCCTGGCGCCCGAACGGGAAGTCGTACTCGATGTCCACGCACGCGCGGGCGTAGTGGGCGAGTTCGTCCGGCTTCTGCCAGTACTCGACGAAATGCTCCGTGGGGAGGCCCACCGCGTTGAGGAACTTCTTGCGCTGCTCCACCCAGTACTTGTGCCACACCTCCCAGCCCCAGTCATCCTGCACGGGGCCGTCGAGGTCGGGGTTGTCGGCGAGCGTCACCACGTGGCCGTAGAGGATCTCCACCGCCTCGTCGGGGCGGATGAAGAACTCAAGCTCCATCTGCTCGAACTCGCGGCTGCGGAACGTGTAGTTGCGCGGCGTCACCTCGTTGCGGAAGCTCTTGCCCATCTGCGCGATGCCGAACGGCACGGACTGGCGGCTCGTGGAGAGGACGTTCTGGAACTGCGCGAAGATCGCCTGCGCCGTCTCGGGGCGGAGGTAGGCGACGTTCGACGGGTCGTCGATCGGCCCGACCACCGTCTTGAACATGAGGTTGAACGGCTTGGGCTCCGTCATCTCGCCGCCGCAGTGCGGACACGACAGCGCGTACGCCGGGTTGACCGCCGCCGCCTTCTTGCCGAGCTCGGCGCGGATGTCGTCCAGCTGGTCGGCGCGCATGAGCTTCTTGCACTGCTTGCACATCGTCATCGGATCGGCGAACGTGTCGAGGTGGCCGCTCGCCTTCCAGATCTTCGGGTGCATGATGATCGTCGCGTCGAGTCCCACCACGTCCTCGCGGCCGCGCACGGTGAACTGCCACCAGGCCTGCTTGACGTTCTGCTTCAGCTCGCAGCCGAGCGGACCGTAGTCCCAGAATCCCGGCATGCCGCCGTAGATTTCGGATGAATGATAGATGAACCCGCGGCGCTTGCACAGCGCGGCGAGCGGGTCGAGGCTCGACTTGTTCTCTTCTGCCATGTTCTTTTTCTTTCATTTTGGCGGTAACGACTGGATTGCCGCCCCGCGTAAGGGCGTAAATTTTACCAAAAACCCCTTCGCCGCTCAACCCTGTTCAACTTGTTTCATCTGCGCGCGAGAAGTTCAGCATGCCAATCAGCTTCGGACGCTTCGGGACGTGAGGCAGCCGGTTGCGAGGCCGACGGCCGCCGCGAGGCACTCGGGCGCGAGCCACACCGCACCCGCCGTGGCGAGGAGCGCGCAGAGCGCGTAGACGCCTCCCGGCACGCGGAACGGCACGCGGTCCATCACGCGGAAACGGTTGGCCTCCACAGGTTCGATCCAGAGGCGGCACGCGCGCAAATCAAGCGGCACGGGATGGTCGGGGATCCAGCGGCGGCGCAGGCTGAAGCGCACTGGCGTCTCCCCTTCCACGCACGCGCACATCGCGCCGTCCGGCAGGAAATCAAGCGTCAACGCGCGGCGCGCCGCCGTGCGTCCGTCGATGACAAGGCGCATGCGTTCCGGACGTTCGTCGAGCCGACGCGCGACGGTGGCGAAGTAGTCGGCAAGGGCGTCGGCCGAGGGGTTGTCGGGATCGACGGTGATCCGCACCGGCAGACCCCAGCGCCACGCGCGCCAGAGGCGCAGTGCCCACGGCAACGCGGCGGCGAGCACGCCCGCCAGCACGCTCAGAGCAAGCCGCATGCGGCGAGCACCTTTCGCGTAGAGGTGGCGAGCGGAACCGCGCGCGGATCGGCGAACTTCGCCGACGTCCCCGCATGGCGGTAGACCGACAATTCAAGACGGAAATGCGAAAACACCTGCACCTGCCCTTCGCGCGGCTCCACGCTCGGCAACTCCCACAACCCCTTCAGAAGCCCGCCCTCCGTGTTCTCCACGAGGAGCACGCGCCCGCGCGCGTCCGACACCACCACGGCCGTCTCCTTCCGCACGGGCAACGCCTTCTTTGCCGGACGGCGCGGGTAGTCCATCTGCGTGCCCGCCTTCCGCGCCGCGCAGTCGCGCGCGAGCGGACACTGCGCGCAGGACGGGTTCGCGGGCGTGCAGACGAGCGCGCCGAGCTCCATCATCGCCTGGTTGAAGTCACCGGGCTTCGTGCAGCGGTCGATCTCGGACTGGAGGCGCGCGGCAAGCCGCGTGCGCGCGGGCAGTTTGTGAAAATCGTCGTCGAGCGCCCACACGCGCGCGAAGACGCGCGCCACGTTGCCGTCGACGACCGGCACCCGTTCGCCGTTGAGCACACTCGCGAGCGCGGCCGCCGTGTAGGGACCCACGCCGGGCGCGGACGCCCATTCCGCGGCGGTCGCGGGCCAGCCTTCCGATGCAAACCGCTTCGCCGCCTTGTGCAGGTTGCGCGCGCGGGCGTAGTAGCCCATCCCCTCCCACGCCTTCAGGACGTCCCGCTCGTCGGCGGCGGCAAGCGCCTGCACGTCGGGGAAGCGGGCGAGGAAGCGCGTGAAGTAGGGCAGCACGGTGGCGTACGTCGTCTGCTGCATCATGATCTCGCTCAGCCAGCAGACGTACGGCGACGGCGCGCGCCGCCACGGCATCGGGCGCTGCGCGTGCGCGAACCATGCGACGAGCCGCCGCGCGAAACCTCCTCCGCCCTTCTTCATTTCAGCGCGCACTTGAGCGCGAACGGAACCTTCGCGGCGGCGAACTCGCCGGGAACGGACACGACCGTGTTCGCGCCGTCGCGCCGCGTCGCGAGCGGCGCCTTCGACCCGACCACCGTCACCTTCGTCCCCTCGGGCAGCGCGCACGCGAGCGTGATCTCCGCGGCGGGCTCCTTCACGATCGCGTAGGCGAAGCGGCCGTCCTTCGACTGCACGTAGTCGATCGCCTTCGTGTTGAACGGCGCGAGGATGCGCGTGCCGTAAATCGCCTCACCCCAGCGCGCGAGCCACTTCCCGATCTGGAGGAGGCGCTCCTTCTGCACGGCGGGGATCTCGCCCTGCGGGTCGAGGTTCACCAGGAGCAACAGGTTGCCGCCGCGCGCCACGATGTCGGAGAAGTGGATCACGAACTCCCGCTCCGACATCACCATGCCAGGGTCGGCGTTCTCCATCCAGTGGTTGCCGTACGCCTTCGAGATGCCCGAGCAGGACTCCCACGGGTGCCACTTCGCGGGGTCGAGGCACTCCTCCGTGTCGCCCCACTCGTCCGTGTAGAAGTCACCGCGCACCGTGCGCAGCCACTTGCGCGGACGTTTCGTGAAGCGGCCCTTGATCTCCTCCGGACGCGCGTTGCCGAGGCGGTCGTTCGTGGCCACCTCCTTGCGTCCCTCGGCGTGGTTGTACATGTACGCAACGATGTCGTAGCTGCCGTTCGAGTCGGCGGACGTCATCCAGTCGTAGTCGCCCCAGAAAAGGTCGGGGTCGTACTTGTCGATGAACTCCGTCGTCTGCGGCACGATGTAGTCGCGCACGAAGTCCTTCACCGCCACCTTGCCGGACGCCTTCCATTCCATGTCGGACGTGTAGGGCTGGAGGTTGTCGGGTCGGCTCACCGCGATCTTGATCGACCCGTCGTCCTGCAGGATCGGGTATTCCCATTCGCCGGCCTGCGAGGTGTAGAGGCCGAACTTGAGCCCCTCGGCGCGGCAGGCGTTCGCCATCTCGCGCGCGAAGTCGCGGTGCGCGCCCATGTCCACGGTGTCGCGGAACGTGTAGGAGCAGTCCCAAAGGCAGAAGCCGGAGTGGTGCTTGAGGAACGGCACCACGTACTTTGCTCCGCATTTCTTGAACACGGACATCAGCGCCGGCGCGTCGAACTTCGCGCCGCGGAAGAGGTCGAGGAGGTGGTCGCTCTTGAAGTCCGGTCCCCAGTTCTTCCCGTGGTACGCGATGGTCGCCTTGTCGGTGCGGCAACGGTACTCGTACCAGTCGGGATAGAGGCGCTTCCCCTTCACGTACGGACACCACGAGGCGATGGACCACGGCCCCCAGTCGATGAAGATGCCGAGCTTCGCGTCGACGAACCAGTCGGGGCACTTGTGCGCGTCGATGGAGGCGCCCGTCGCCTTCCACTTGCCGGCGGCGTTCACCGCGTCCACCTTCTTCATCTGCTTCGCGGCCCGCGCCATCACCTCCTTCGAGTGGTCGCGTGCGATCTCGCGCAGGCCCTTCGGGTAGAGAACGGGCTTCCAGTCCGCCGGACGCCGGTACGCGGGCGGCGCGACGGGCACCTCCGCGATCGCCTTTTGCTTCGCGCGCGCCAGCTCGTCCGCCGGCGCGGCGTTCTCCACCGTGGCCGCAGAGGCTGCGGTCACTGCCGTGATTCCCAACAAAAGCGCAGAGATATTCTTCATGGCATTCCTTTCATCCTTACGCCGCCCTACTTGACAATGCGGTAGTAGTCGGCCTTGCGCGGCTTGGCCGGGGCGAGGGGAACCGCCGCGTAGCCGAGCGCGATCGAGCCGATGCCGACGAGGCCGTCCGGAAGGCCGAACTTCTTCATGAGCGCCTTGCCCTCGTCCGTCTCGAACATCTCGCGTTCGCGGTGGATCCAGCACGAGCCGAGGCCGATGGAATGCGCCGCGACCATCATGGTGCCGAGCACAAGCGACCCGTCGCACACGCTGAACGGAACCTTCTCGACGGGCGAGGCGAACACGAGCACGATTGTTGGCGCGCCGTAGTAGGGATTGCCCGTCGTGCCCATCGCCTTCGCGTTCATGCGCACGAGCTGGGCGATGATGTCGGGATCCTGCACCGCCACGATCCACGGATCCTGCCATCCCATGCCGGTGGGGGCGTACGTTCCCGCCTCAAGAACGGTCTTCAGCTCCTCGTCCGTGATCTGTTCGGGCCGATACGCCCGCACGCTCCGACGCCCACGCAGCGCCTTCAGAACTTCGTTGTCCATTGTCGCTTCCTTTCTCGCTTCGTCGTTGAAGATGACTTCGAGCCCTTCCGTCTCGTCCATCGCGTCGCGGCAGACCTCCCGCAGGGTGTCCGCCGCCGGACCGGCGTTGCGAAAAACGATTCGCCAGTCGCAGCCGAACTCCGTCAGCACGTCGTAGAACGCATCCAAGTTACGTCCGTAGTGCTCTGGCAGCGGCAGTTGCGCAGCCAACGCCGCGTGCAGCGACGCGGCGTCATGCGCGTCCGCGAGATCCACGAAGAATTCCTGCATCACTCGACCTCCCTGAACGTCTTGTAGTGGTCGTCGGTGTAGTAGACGCGCCGTCTCGGCGTGAAGACGAGCCGCTTCGCGCCGCGCGGTTTCCCGCGCGTGTCGATGTCGCATTCGCGGTAACTATCGTTCGGCAGACGGCGCTCGTAGTTGCCGAACCGGTCGCCGCCGATGGACTTACCCGGCGCGTAGGGCTCCAACGGGCCACCGCGCCAGCCGAGCGCCCGCGCCTGGGACTTCGTGATGAAATTGCGCGGCAGGGTGCCGAACTGCTTGATGTACCGCGCCACGTCGTCCTTGCTCGTGTACTCGCCCTCGCGCACGACTTCACGCGCGCCCACGCCGAAGGACACGGCGCAGGCGAGGATCAACAACAGCGATCTGAGGAATCGGACGTTCATCGTTTAGCCTGGTTGCGACGGGCGATGCCGAGCGCAGCGAAACGTTTGAAGTAGGCGTTTTCCTGCGCCTTCGTGAGCGGTTCGAACGGCTTGCGGTAGGGGCCGCAGTCGAGGCCGATGAACTTCATCATCGCCTTGCGGTAGCTCCAGTTGTCGCTCTCGATCATGAGCTCGACCACCTGGTTCGCCTCGTCCTGCCACTTCGCCGCCTCGCGGAACTTGCCCGCCGCGGCGAGCTTCGCGATCTGCGCGAAGTGCTTCGGGATGATGTTGTACGTGGTGCCGATGCCGCCGGAGAACACGTTGCCGAGCGCGAGGCCGCACAGCAGCTGCTCGTCGCAGCCCGCGAACCAGATCGTCTCGTGGTCGAGGCGGCGCTTGAGGCACTGGGCGGAATAGTAGTCGCGCCCCGTGTACTTGATGCCCTTCACGTGGGGGATGTCGAAGAGGCGAATGTCGCGCTCGGGCACGAGCGCGCCGCTCAGGGCGTACACCATGAACGGCAGGTCGGTGGCGGCCGTGATCGTGCGGTAGTGGTAGCACGTGGCCTCGAACGACGTGCGGTAGAGCATCGGCGTGAGCGAGGAGATCCAGTCGATGCCGACCTTCGCCGCGTACTTCGCGAGCTCCACGGAGTCGTCCGTGCAGTTCGCGCCCACGTGCGCGATGAGCTTGCAGCGCCCCTTCGCGGCCTTCACGGCGGCGTCCATCACCTGCTTGCGCTCCTCCACCGAGAGCAGCCACCACTCGCCGGTGCTGCCCGTGAGGTAGAAGCCGTTCATCCCGTTGCGGAGGCCGTAGTCGATGATCCGCGCGATCATCTCGGGGTTGACGCGGCCCTTCGCGTCGTAGGGCGTGAACATCGCGGCGTACGCGCCGTACATGCCCTTGAAACACTTCTCAGAGAGCTTCGTGTTCATTTTGTCCTTCATTTGTTTTTACGAGTGATTTCGTCCAGCAGGGCGCGGAGCTCGCCGGCCTTTTCGCGGGCCTTCGCCGCGCGCTCCATCGCCGAGTTGTCGCCCGCGAACTTCGCGTAGGCGTTGATCACGGTCGGCACCGGCGCCTCCATCTCGGCGATCGCCTGCTTGAGCTCCGCGATGAGCGGCGCGCACTCCGACTCGCGTCCGAGCTCGCGCAGCGCCTTCACGCGCCAGTAGTCCATCTCGCCCGCGTGGATCCAGCCCTTGAGCGACTTCTCGAGCTCGGCCTTGTAGCCGGCTTCGTCGCCAAGCGCCTTCTTGCACTGCGCCATGAAGTAGCGGCTCTTCGGTTCCGTGCCCGCGTCGCCCGGACGCCCCGCCTGCAGGTTCGCTGGATAGGTAGTCGACTCCTCGAAGTACTTGAGCGCGGTCTTGTAGTCGCCCTTCGCCATCGCCTCCTTGCCGAGGCCGATGCACGACTCCACGAACGGCGCGAGCAGGCCGTCCGCGCCCTCCCACACGTGGAACCGGCGCGTGGTGAGGATCTCGTGCGCCGGCGCGTACTGCCCCACGGCGTTGTACGTGTAGGCGAGGCGCAGGATGCAGGCGTCGTACTTGTCCACCGTGTCGCGGTACTTCAGCATGAGCGCGAGACGCTCCGCCGCGGGGATGTTGAGCTTCTCCGCGAGCTTGCCCGCCTCGTCGAGCGTGCGGAAGTTCGTGGGGTCGGCCTCAAGCGACTTGAGGTAGTAGTCGTAGGCCTTCTGGCTCGGCACGCCGGACGGCACGCCCGTGTTGGTGAAGTAGGTGCCGGGATGCGACTCCGCGAAACCGAGGCAACGGAGCGCGAGCGCGTGGCGCGGGTCGGCGGACACGGCCTTCTCCCACGCCGCCTTCGCCACGTACTTCTGGTCCATATTCCAGAGGATCTCGCCGAGGTAGTAGAGCGTATTGGCGAGCGCCTTCTTGTCGTCGCAGGGCTGCTGCGCCGCCCACTGGAGGGCGTCCAGCTCCTCGAGGCGGCTCGGGAAGCAGTAGTCGGTCGGCATGGACCCGGCCGCGACGAGCGAGGCCAGCCCGTCCTGGCCCATCTTCGCGAGCGCGTAGGCCTTGAAGTAGCCGAACATCGGGTTCTTGTAGCTGTTGCACGCGGCGAGCGTGTCGGCGAGCGGCAGCGCGCCCTCGGTGGCGTAGGGCTTCTCGACGGCCGCCTTCGCGAGCGCGGCGTCGCAGAGCGCGGCCACTTCCGGCCACGCGCCGATACCGGCGTAGTCGCTCACGCTCTCGAGGAGCTGCTGGGCCTTGAGGCCGCGGTTCTTCTCGGCCTTCGCGAGCGCCTTCGCGGCCGCGGCGGGTGTGGCCCCTCCCGCGGCGGCGAACGTCTGCTCGCAGATGCCCCAGTATTCGAGCGGATCGCACGTGAACGCCCGCTTCTGGTTGTTGGCGGCGAGCTTGCGCCAGTTCTTCCGCTGGTTGTCGTCCGCGTTCGGATGGTCCTTCAGCTTGCGGTGGATGTACGCGTGGAGCGTGTGGAACTTCGCCTCCTGCATGCCGAGCGGCAGCGCGCTGTATTCGAGGATGTCATGCGCCTCGTCGTAGCGTCCCTGCAGACAGCAGATGCGGACGATTTCGAGGAAAGACTCCTTCTTGTACGACGCGCGCCACGTGCAGCGCCAGAAAAGGTCCTCGGCGCGCTTCAGGTTGCCGAGGCCGCGCTCGACAAGGGCGAGGTAGTACTCCGGCGCGGCGTCGAGGGCGCGCGTGTGGTTCTGCGTGGCGCGCTTGACGGCGCGCTCGAGGTACGGCTTCGCCTCGGCGTAGCATGCGTTCTTCGCGAGGCGCACGCCCATCGCGAGGTTGGCGCGCGTGTAGTCGGGGTCGATCTCCAGCGCGCGCTTGTAGTACGGCACCGGGTCGAGGATGCCGTTCTGGAACTGGTCGAGGCGTAGGCCGACCTCGTACGCGAGCTCCGCGCTCGTGTACTCCTTCGGCTCCTTCGGGTTCTCCACCTTCGGGGGCAGCGGGTCGTGCGGATCGGGTCCGACGGGCGTGTAGGAGAGGAACACCTTGCCCGACGCGTCGGCGATCGTCGCCGTGAACTGCTGGTCCTTCGCCTGCTCATCCACCTTCACGACTTTGCACCACGGCGTATCCGGGTCAATGGCGACGTCCGCCTCCGAGAACACCACGCGGGAGGGACGCGCTCCTGCGCGTCCGCCAGCCCCTTCGGTCGCGCAGGAGCGCGACCCTCCCGTTTCATCCAGTGTAACCGTCACCGTGCACCCCTTCAGCACGCGCGTGGAGTGGAAGCCCACGAGCAGCTTGTCCTTGGCCTGACGGTCCACGTTCACGGCGCCGTCGATCGTCACGTTCTTCACGCCGCCGATGCCCTTCACGGGGAACCAGTACTGCTTCACGGTGCGCGTCTCGTACGGCGCGATCCAGGAGTAGTCGGGCTGGTTGTCGCTCCAGCAGCCGACCATCAGCTCGAGGTAGGGGCCGTCGTTGTCGGTGAGCACGGTGTCCCACACGTGCGCCTCGGGGAAGTTGCCCCAGAGGAAGAACTTCTTGCCCACGGTGATGTGGCGGTTCGAGACGTGCGCCGTGCCGCACTGCTTCTTGTGGTCGTAGCCGGCGAGCCAGGCGTTGTCGGGGTCCATCGCGAAGATGGAGCGCGACTCGATCGTGAAGTTGCGCCACCACGAGAGGTCCATCATGCCGGAGATGTCGTCGGCGTACTTCGAGCGCTGCGAGGGCAGCAGCTCCACCTCCTCCTTGCGCGGGCCGATCGGGAACGAGGTCCAGTAGTTCTTGTGGTGGTCGAAGCCGAGGTGGCAGCTCGGCGGGAAGAGGATCTGGTAGTCGTCGCCGCAGTGCACCGAGACGTTCGCCCAGTAGATCATAGACTCGATCCAGGGCTGGCGGTTCATGAAGATGTTCTCGGCCTGCAGCACGGCGCGGTCAGGGAGCAGCGAGAGGCCGATCGTCCACTTCAGGCGACGGCGCAGCTCGGTCTCGCCGATCCAGAGCGTCTTGGAGCCGTCCTTGTTGTCCACGGCGCGCCAGTCGATCGGCATCGCGGTGCGCGCGGTGGTGGTGCGGGAAGTTCCACTCCACGCCGCCGGAGATCCACGCGCCGAGCATGCCGATGAGCGCGGGCTTCACGACGTGCTGGCGGTAGAAAATCTCGAAGCCGGTCTTCTTGTCGGTGAAGTTGAGCAGGTGCCCGCCGTGCTCCGGCAGAAGGCCCATCTGGAGCCATTCGTTCTCCAGTACGAGGTACTTGTAGGTCTCGTCAACCTTCCCGTCATGCAGCACGTCCTGCATCGGGTACGGGTACACGCGGCCCTGCGCGCCCTGGTAGACGCGGCCCGTGAAGAAGATGGGCGTCTTGTCATAGCCGCCCGGCGCATACGTCGGGAGCATGATCGTGTCTTCCTTCATCTGCACGTCGCCCGCGACTGCCGCCGCCGCAACGCCGGCCAGCACCGCCGCCAGCATCCCTGCATTCACATTCAGGAGTCTTTTCATTTCGTTTTTCCTTTTACTTGCATCAACGATGAACGTTCCGCGCAGCGGACGCCAAACCCGCCATGGCAAAACAGACGCCTGCCATCGCGCCACGCAATATGGATTTCAAGAATTGCATCGGCGGATATTATACCATAATTCGCCGTTGCCGGTTTCATCAATGACCGTCACGGATGAAGGCCGGAGTGGAGTCCGCCGTGCCGCGAGAGATCCGCAGTGGTTCGCAGATGGGACAGTTCAGCAGAAGCGCGTTCCATCAGCGTGCGCGGCATCAGTTCGGGGAGGTGAATGTGCATCTTGCGCGTTGCGACCGTGCCAGACACCTTCAGCCATTTATCTTCACAGGCTTGGATTTCCGGACGATCTTGCCGTCGGGGGTAATCCACACGTCGCATAAACCTGCGCCGTCAGGCTCTCCGTTTTCGTCTTGGAGGTAAACCTTCTTGCCAGTTACCAAAATCGTGCCGTCCGGCTGTTCGGCGGCTGTATCTCCGTCGATCATGACCTTGAGAACATTGTCCTGCACATCATAAGAGCAGACAACGGAGTAGAGACTGGTATGCGTGTCGCAGACCAGCCACAAATGGCGCCCGTCCAAACCAAAACTGGCTTTTCTAATTTTAAAGTGTCCCCTCACTTCCCCAGCTTGTGAAGAATCCCATCTATCCATTCCATCAGCCGCCCGCCAATCGGAGCCCGACGTCAACAGAAGCCGCCATTCGTCCGTCCCATCCGCCTTGCGTCGCCGCAAGAAAAGCGAATTGTGCCTACGGTAATCCCTTTCCGTCGCATCTGCCTCATTGAACGCGGTGTCCTCCGCCGTTTCTCCCGAAAAAAGTGCGAGCGTGCCGGATTCGTGGAGGAGTTCGGCTTTCGCCGGTGCCGCCCCGCACGGCGAACCAGGCAATACCGCACGGTCGCCTGAAAATGGCGCGACAGATTCCGTGCAGTCGTCCGGCACATGCCGACACCCTGCAACTACAGCCAGCGCCGCGCAGCATACCACCGCCTCGGTAACAACCATCAATAACTTGTTCTTATCCATACCGTTATTTCTTTCAACATCTTATTCGCCGCGCACTGCGACAAGGCCTTCATCGACACCTCCACTAACATTCAATCCCGAAACTCAATGATATCAGAGGCTTCTACGTCGCTGCCATACAGATCATTCCACCCAGACTCCTCTTTCCAATCAGGAGTATCATCCCGATATGAAGGGTCTTCATCATAATCATCATGTTGGACAATCGGTTCTTGCCTATATGAGTTGAATTCCAAACTAAACTTGTCAGATATAATATCAATAGATGAATCCGTTAACGGGGTCACAAACTTATGCAACAATGGAGAAACGACGCCTTTATCGTGATTCATCGAAAGTGCGGCTAAGCGAGCCTTAACAAAACAAAGTTCATTTATACGTTTAACATAACACGACATATCGTCAATTAGTGCGTTATCACAATATTGCTTATATGCTGATAATAATAAATCACCTGCTTCTTTGTAACCATTTGCATATAATTCCCAGAGTTTAGGGATTGCCTCTGAAACTTTTCCATCGCTCACGAGCGCTCTCGACCATTGTAACAAAGCCTCATGCGAACCTTTAACAACTGCCACCTTTAATGCTTCTACCTGTTCCTCGAAATTAGAATCAGGACCGCTATTACATAGATACAAATCATAAGCGGCATCCGAAATACCCGCATTTATCGCTATCGCGAGCTCTCGTCGTAGCGTGTCAATACCATCAGCCTGCCCCCCATTACCATTTTCCAATATTTGACGAAGCCGACATCTTGCATGGATATAACAAGCTTCAGGGCATCCAGCCTCAACCAATGATTGAATTTCTTCAAACGAGACATATCCAAGTTCAAACAAATGAAGTTTCGCTAAAACATGATTTTGTGCCGCTGCTTTCTTATAATATTCAACCGCTGACTCTAATGTTTGATCAATGCCGATTCCTAGTTCGCAAAACACGCCTATTCGCCACTGACCTTCAGCATCTCCGCACTCTGCTGCCCAATAATTCCATTGAGCGGCCTTGGCTAGCGACACACGCACACCCTCACCATGAAAATACATTTCTGCAAGGCGCAATTGTCCATAAGGGTTCTTCAGTCGAGCAGCGCGCAGAAACCATTTAAAAGCCGTTACATTATCACCCGCGTTCCTTTTACTTTCTCCATACACCCTACACATATCAGAGAATTCCAATCTGGCAGTTATAGACGCACACATTCGATAATATCGTGCCGCAAGACCGATATCCCGCCCTCCCTCTAATCCTTCGCGATAATATCGCGCCATGCGCAGAAAAGCTTCTTCGCTGTGAGACCGTTTGTACCAGACAACTGCAGACCCCAAGGCATCCATGCCTCCCTTTTGGGCCTCAATTTCCTTTCCAAGCAAAAATCGTGAACGATCATCGCCAAGTTCAGACGCCTTCTGCAACCAGTACATCACGCCTTCCCTTCCATCCGATTGAACAAATCGCCCTTTGAGGTACATCTGTGAGAGGGAAACAGCAGCTTCCAAATATCCTGCTTCTGCAAGCTTAGCATAAATCGTTCGAGCAGATTCCAGATTCGGCGTACACCCAATCCCTTCAACCAGCATTTCCGCGCACCGTAAACCAGCTGCCAGCATCCCCTTTTCAAATGCACGACAATACCATTTGTATGCCTCTGTAGCATTGGGTTCTAATATCTGCTTGATGTGATGTTTTTGATAACGCCAATTTCCCCGAATGCCCGTTTCATAGGCATAGGCAATCTCTATGCAACGCGCCATCTCTTCTGGCATGTCAACAAGCGGTTCAGAATTATGTATCTTACGACGATTAACACGTGCAGAAATCCTATTCTCAAAATCATCTTCATATCCACAAATGTACTTCACCAAATGTTCCGATGCCTTGTCAACATCTGTTGAAACGCCATATCCGAGTTCATAACATTCAGATAGTCGCCTATGCGCTTCTGGATTACCATAAGTATTTGCCGCAAGAAGGTAATATTCAATTGCCGTATTGATATCCGAACACGAAAAAGAATCATCATCATATATCCTAGCAACTTCTAGCGCCGCCTTCCCTGCAAGCCCTATTCCTCCATCTGAATTCTCAGTCTGAACTTTCATTATGATTGTTTTTAAATATTCAATCGCCAGCATTACATCTTTTAGACATCCATACCCACTCTTAAGATACATCGCAACATCAAAAAGCGCTTTCAAGTGAAACGACTGTGCGGCCAAAGCCGTCAGTTCATAACACTTCTGAGCACTTGGAGCCACGATATGACCTTCCTTGTAATAGTTTGCCAGTACATATTGCCCGTCAGGGCTTCCGTACTTAGCCGCTTTCTCATACCACATAAATGCGATAAGCTCATCCTTATCCCTATAAGTATTTTCAAATGTCCGACCTGAATGATGAGCAGGGCCTACAGTTGGGTCATAGCATTGGCCAAGAACATACATAGCCTCCGCAGAACCAAGTTTAGCCGCGCGAAGATATTGTTGTAAAACAGAAGAACCACCACCATGCATGTGAGTGGAGATATAATGCGCCGCCTCAAAACAATCTTTTGCATCGAAACTCTTTGCCAACCTTGTCCAGAGTGTACCGACTTCTCTTCTCCGAAGGCATTGATCTTCGATAGAATCTTTTCTTCGTATCTCTTCTCGAATCGCCTTACTTGATCCAAGGCCAATAGCCACCTTATAGATCGCCTCAAGTTCATCCTCTCCTATCGCATACTTGTCTTTCAGAGTTGAAAGTTGTAACCATAAAGCATACCAAGCATCACCCACACCAGCACGTGCAGCCTTCACTAATAATTCTATTGTTTCATTAGTTCCATTCTTTGACAACTCGGCGACCCTCAATCCGGCTATTGGATGCCCCAATTCAACCCCTCTAGTATATGCTTTACGCGCATCATCTTCGCGACCTAGTGACATAAGAATATCGCCAAGACGCCAACTCGCCGCAGCACAATTCATGGATAAAGCTTGCTCGTAAAGTCTGATTGCTTGATTCAAATCGGATTCCCCATCCAAACCTAATTCAGAGATTACGCCAAGAGCCCATAACACCATTCGTTTTCCAGTAAAACGTTCAAGGCAACCCTTATAACGAATATCACAGTTAGATAGAAGTTTTTCAAGATGCCAACATTCACGATCTATGATTGAGCCGTCAGTCCCTTCAACATACATCCGACGTGGCCAGTAACCTTGTCTTGGGAAATTGATTGCCCGTAGTACGATACGCCATTCAATTGATGCTTTAATTGCTGCCGTAATCTGCCGGCCTTTATCGTCATTTGCATAATACCCCCTTTCGTCAAA
Source organism: uncultured Lentisphaerota bacterium (assembly GCA_900320225.1). GTDB lineage: Bacteria > Verrucomicrobiota > Kiritimatiellia > RFP12 > UBA1067 > RUG572. Next base: position 12,277 of record ONRL01000022.1, on the reverse strand, counting down.
AAAATGTTTCGCAACCCACTGCATCGTACGCCATTGCCCAGCCAATGCTCTTGCCTTCGTGACTGCATCTTTAGCAGCCAGAGCCTGACCAAAATACTCCAGTGCCAACAACATTCCCTCTTGTTGTCTTCTTTTTTGTTCGGCAGCATATCGAACTCTTGTTAAATAATCTGCCTTACCTGGAAAAGTTTCGTCTGTATACCACTCGTTCCCTTCAAATTGCAATGCAAAGTACAATGAGGCTTCGGCCGGCCCTTGCTTCGTCAGTATTTCATGATATTTAAGCACCACATCTGCCTTCATAACAACCTCACTTTAAAAACAAAGTTCTGAATCCAGACATGGAACCGCCACACCTAGGTCAGAATCGGCAATCGGTTCCAAATATCGTCCTTTAATACAGCGGCTCAGACGACTACGTGCCATCGCCAATTCACTTTCAAGATTTACTCTACCATGCGATATTGCTTGTTCAAAATATGAAACCGCTTTCTTAAGATTATCCTCAAAATATAAATTGTGCGGAAACCTTTCCGCATCATTATATCCCACCCGATTTCGCCATCGTGGAATAGCATAATACTTCGCCAATATTTCTATCGCCTCGACACTTCCTTTGTCTACAGCCTTAGTTAGGTAGTCAGTCGGTTTCACATGCGCAAAATAACGATTATCTAGTTGAAGCGCGTCAGAAATTTCATCGAGATAATCTTTAACATCTAGTACCGTTCTACCGATATGATTATCACTTCCAATGTACTCATCCTGCCCGAATACACTAAGTGCCGTTCGTCCATAACCGACCATTGCCTTAATATTACCAAAAATCGAAGCCAAATAATAAAGGTGGACAGCTCCATGCAAATCTTGCTGACACCCCAATCCTCTTTCCATACAATAGGCCAACAAACATACTGCACAAACATCTCCCGTCCGTGCCGCATCCATCAACTCTTCATACACATTGACAGATGGATCGGAAATTGAACCGGACAAGAGCATTTCACTCACAGACACAATTCCTGATGTGAAGTTCGTTTCTGCGGCCTTTTTATAAAACTCATATGCCGTCTTTTTAGGGTTGGAACTTACTATAAAACCCTTTTCATACAAGCGGCCTAATGTCCACATATTGATTGGGGACAAATCACTGTATAATTCTGATGCTTTCAAGGCATATTCTTTCAGGTGCTCGCAACGGTTCTTGTACAATCTCCAGCATGCATATCCCAATCCATATTTTGCACCCCTCTTGAACCAAGGATTCATGCTAGGGCTCCCCATCTTCTTATCCTTAGTCTCTTCAAGGATTCCTAATATTCCATAAGCACGAAAATAACCTTGTGCAGCCGCCCTACGGAACCATAAATAAGCAGCATCCTTATCCGCTGCAATTTCCAAAGGATAATAGCCATCGCTCTCAGTTTTTCCATGAATCAGAATACATGCGACAGCATATTGAGCCTTAACGTTCCCCTTTTGAGCTAACTCCTCCAATTTTCCATACTTCCTTGGAAAATTATCTTCAGACAGATACCCCATTGATTCCGCAACTGAAATGAGGCAGTGATTCCACCCTAACATCACACCGAGTCTATAAGCAGCCTCTGCGGACCCTAAACTAGCCCCTATACTAAACCATTCCTTTGCCAACTTGACATTCCTGCCCGTCACACGTCCTATTTCATATATCCGCCCTAATGCGCATGCAGCTTGTCCAACTCCTGACTCTGCTGCCTTTTGATAACCGTTCAGAATCTCTGAAGAATCATCCCCAGGTAAATACACTGCCTCAAGGCAAGCCGCAAGGCGATACCATCCATAACCATCTCCTAATGAAGCTCCAAGGCGGTACCACCTTAACGCAGCCTTACGATAACGAATCTCCGGATCACTCGTCTGACATTCATGAGTCGCAAACTGCTCCATGAAGTTTCGTAAACCAACGGCGTCTTCAATTACATTACTATCATTTAGACTAAACTCTTCTATAGATCCATCTGTGAACGCGAAAGCAAAACACATATCTCCTATTCGAGCTGCCGCGCGAACATCTCCACACTCATACGCTTTTGCATACATTTCTGCCGCCTTAGCAACTTCTCGACAACCTGACTCAAAAGAATCATACAGTAATCCTAACTCAAAATATGCAAGTATCTCGCCTTTCGCCGCCGCTCGTGATAACAACTGAATCACCGTCGAATATTCGATGTTATCATTTGCTTTTAACTTCATCTTGGCGTACAAATACAATGCACGTGCATTTCCTTCCGCAGCGGCACGTTCGACATAATATACCTCCCTATTTTTCAAGGTCATTCCAATCTTCTCTATTCCTTTCTTGACATCATTTTTACCTTGGATGATTGCAGAAACTGGGAGGTTTTCGCGGTTTAGAACCGCGGCCATCAAACACCTAAAATGTTGTTCAAGTCTATCTCCCGAACATTCAGTAATGGTAATCAAGCAATCATTTTCATCAAAAGCAACTGGATCATATAAAGGTAGCCCTAACATAGAGATGCTTTCACAAACAAACAAGTAATCTCCAAAATCCATAGACATTTGATCTTGAAAATAATTCTGTATTTGTGTCTTCGTCGGACGAGTTTTAAATACTTCTCTCAATGACGGTAGTAAATGCATGCCTTCTATTGGGAGTATTGCGTTCGCAACCGAAGTTGAGATATCGGCACATGAGTCTACAAGCAGCTGGGCATAAAGATCAGGTGCGGGGCCGTTCATTTGACAGTAAATCCGATATAAGCGATCTCGACACTCAATAAGTTGGCCCTGTTCAACATATTGTTCAAGGATTAATCTTGACAGGTTCCCATTCATAACAGATGGATTGAATTCCGACATAAAAATCATCTACTCCTTTAAGATTAAAATGGCAAATTATCAAACTCAAAATCCTTGTCAGAATCTTTGTCCGCGATGGGGAATTCTACTGTCTCATGCTGAAGACATGCCCATGCCTTTTGCATTTGTGCTAGTACCGCAATTCCTTCTCGATATAATTTCAAAACATCTACAGCGGTCTTCATTACGATCCTACGACGTTCTGCAGATTGTGCTAATTCCATTGCACGAATCTGCTCCCACTGTTTTCTATAATGGCTCGCTAAATCATGCCTTTCAGCGTCTAGACGCTTGTCAGCCTCAATTACGCTCTCACTACAATCCAGAATTCTCTCATAACACTCCAGTGCATGAGATATATCTTGTTGCGATATATACAAGTGTGCCAAGGCATCTTGTGCTTCAACACTGTTGATAGAATGCAAAATATTCATTGCCCTTGTAGCATCGGCATTACACCCTTCTCCTTTAATCAACCGCGAAGCATATTTAAATTCAGCCTCATGGAGTCCAGCACCAGCAGCTTCCGCATAAAGACGTGTAATCAAAGTCCAATCTCTGTTTCTGCTCTCTACTAAACAATTCGCATAACGACATTTATCCTCAGGAGATAACTCAATTGCATGAGAAACCTTTTCATACCACATGACCGCAGATGCAACATCCTTCTTAACTGGTTTCGGGTTCCCAGAAGTATGATCACCCAGTCTTCCATCTGCGAGTATCCGTGCCGCCCACAGCTCTGCATCATGATCACCAAGTTCGGCACTTTTGAGAATATCCCGTAAAATCGAATCCCAACTGCACCGCGAATCAGGCTCATTTTCACGACTATAAATCGCATAATCTGATCGCGGATTGGATTTCTCAAGGCCCAAAATTCTTGGTTCAAATCTTGCCCTCGCAATCCTACGATCTTCATTTAGCTTGTCTAGTACAGCATCTTTGTTGCCTCTTTCTACCGCCTTCATCAACCAAGGCAATGCAAATTCTCTCGGCGTAACAACATACTCGGGATTCGTCAACAACTTCCACATATCGTAGTAACCATCACCCTCATCCTTAGAAACTCTAGCCAGGATTCCCGACAACAATTTTTTAAATTGGCTATTGGAAAGTAATGCTCTGCTTGGATGACGTTGGCACTTTCTAGCCAACCTATAGCACCTAATTTCATTGATAACGCTTTTATCTACAATGACGCCATTTACATAAGCCCTAGCCAATAGCTGACATGCAACTTGATCTCCGCTTAAGATGAAAGAGTGTAAAAAGTGGAGGCAATCTTTTCCGTCCAATTTATATTGGAGCTCGTTATACCCTGGTAAGATCGTTTTTTTACATGCGAGCAGAATTGCCCATGAATCTTTATTGTCTATTAACTCGTCTAGGCAATGTTCAAACAACGATTGAGAAAATGGATCATAATCTTCATCATCTCGACTATGCCATGTGTTATGAGAATAACTTCGCTCTACATACTCTCGCATCGCTTCCAGGGATCCCACCTCCGCCGCACGTCTATATGAATTAAAGTCTTTAGGACCTTTATCAATTAACCTTGCATAACGAAGCTCCAATTCTACAAGATTACGCTCTTTTACCTTCTCTAATCCTGACGCTCGTGCATAATGAATCTTAGCCCCTTCAATATCTTTATCGCACCCGATTCCATCTTCCTTCATTACACCAAGAGACCACTCCGCTTCAGGACAAATGTTATCCCCATCATAATCGTTCTCCGCATGTTGCTCTTTTGACTTACATGCAGTTTCGTATAACTCACGTGCTTTTGAATAATCAAGATGTACCCCTCGTCCCTCGAGAAACATATCCCCTAGACGCCATGATGCCTCCGTAATGCCATGACCAGACGCCTTCTCGTAATATATTGCCGCGCGGATAAGATCTGACGCCACTCCAACTCCTTTTTCCAGACACAGGCCAACCTCGAGTTGTGCTTTAGGATGATCATTATTCGCCGATTTAAGAAACCACGCAAACGCTAAAGCCATATCATGTGCAACGCCGTCGCCCGTTTGATATTGTTTACCCTGGCGATATTGGGCTTCTGCTATCCCCGCCTCGGCCAGACGGAGTAAACTTGAATGGAGAATAGATTCAATATGACAGTCAGTCTTCATCATATACCCGCTTTCTCACAGCGCCATTTGGCTCACTCGATACCGTCACCCCACATTGTCCCTCACAGCAAAATTCACACGTTGCCCCACAACGAAAATAACACGAATTCCGACATGCCCCAGAACATTCTCCTCCACATCCTTGTGAACAACTACTATAACAATTACCTCCGCACTCTTCACAGTAGGAATCATATCCAGTGTCTTCTTCTTTACTCACGGGGCGAGGGAGTGCTTCTTGTAAATCAGCACAAGACGACTCACATGATCCAACACAATGTCCAGTACAAAACTCACACCCGACCGCAACATCAGATGCAGGTTTAACCGCACATTTGTCAATTGGCCGTGCAGATAGCAGTTGCTTAATTCGCTTCTTTTCTTCCTGTGAAATTTCCATACAACTCCTTATTTCATGACACGTCTAAAGGGTGCCTCATCCCAAACTGAGGCCGAAATCACTTCATAAGCTGTTACCGCAGCACGCAAATAGCGAACATCCTCAATGGCTGGGTGTTCCATTGCCGCAACATACTTTTGTTGAAATATTGAAGCCATTTTATACTGTGCCAGCATAAGCTTACACCACCGATGATCACGAGTACCAATACTTCCGCGATACCGATAATTAAATCCTGCACATGTCGGGCAAATCGACTTTAAGACACACTGAAAACAGAATTCATCTTCAACCACATCAGGACAAAGAAACGGAATGTCCTCACTTACTTTTGCCATACATCCTAGAACGATCGGTGTAAACAAATGGCATCCATAAGCCTTCCCGTCATAATCGTATGCGACCATGTGCGTCCCAGAACCACAATACTTTTTCTGGCGCGTCAACTCTGGTGATCCATCAATTCCACCAAGATAGCGTGACAACAAATTTACAGGTTTTAGGTTCCTATCGGTAGTTAAATATGCCATTGCTAAATCTTCTAGTTGACATTCATACGCTTCCACATCAGCGGAGTTCCATTCTACACCCTGTGCAAGCGCTACCTCAACATGAAAACCTTTCCGTTGCAAAGATATTATTCCAACAGATAGATTTGGTAATGTCGCTTTTGAAACAGTCATGTGTATCCCTTGTTCTGGGTACATCTCGAGTAAAAGTTTCATGTTAGCAGACAGATCTTTCCAGCTCCCGCGATTTACAGTTTGCATCTCATCCGTACCATCAAAACTTCCCCCAAGGACAAAATGCTTACGATGCTTAAAAAGCCAATCCTTATGCTCTGCAATAAGCGTACCATTTGTTGTAGCAAAACATATATATGGGATAGGAGGCGGACACACATCCAACCACTCGACAACTTGCTTAATAAGGGCAAAATTCAAGAATGGTTCACCCCCCATAAAATCAATCTCAATCTCGTCAAAATCTGGACTCGCTTGAACAAAAGTGAATTCGGAAAGTAATATCCGTTTAGCAGTATCAAATGTCATATCAAAAGAGGTGTCATTACACTTATGTGACTCATAACAATAACTACAATTAAGATTACACCGGCGCGTTATCATCAAAGTACAACTACGCCGTCTCTTATGAGACGCTTTGGAAGGCGCAAATGCAGAAAGAGCTGAGTTATGCTCATCAGACTCCCTCGCCAGTGTGCAATTCTTATCGGCATCGGTCATTATACGCTCCAACAACTACCCCCTAATTCCATTCTCATCAACTTTCAACGGCTGCATCCAATCGCCATCAAGACAACGCCATTCAACAGTTGCATATTTGGCATGTAAGACCACAAATGCTCCAATTCTATACTGCAAACATCCATTTGAGCAGGTGCACCAACTGACCTTAGCCTTGTCAAATTTACATAGTTCATCAGATGCGCCTTCCTTCTTCACTTCGACAACCAAAACATTATCACCCTCTGCATTTTTATTTCTATGATGAATAATCATATCAGGTCTAAAGTTATACTCATAATCCTCTTTACGATCTTTCCACTCAAACAAAATATTCCCGCAATTTAACTTACAACCCTTCGTATCACAATTCCTAGGCATTCCTCCTATACATTTGCGACAGGCTTCTCCCTCTGACCCTCGCATCCGGTCATATTCAATATCGATTTCGCAGTCCATATTTTTCCGGACCATTCTACACCACATATATCGATATATGCATCCGACCATTGCTCGCTCATCGACCATCTTATACTTAAACAATGATTCGGCATCCTTAGCATAAAATTCTTTCAATGCAGACAAAAGCACATTAATGTATTTTCCCTCTTGGAAATTAGCCATTAGCATCTTCCTTACATCAAATTCTTTTGTTATGCAAGCGCCTCCAACACCTCCATCAACACCGTCAGGGTGAGCCACATATTCGCTATGAGAATTGTCCGTCAATCGGCTGGCCGAGACAATGACAGGCATCTGAGCCTGTACTTTCCTACCGTCTGAAATTTTGTTTTCTTCTTTGCACCAAGATGTCATAGCGTTTCGTTGTCCTAATTGTTACTCGGATAAATCGTGTAAATCTTACACGCCTTTCGTTGCGGCGATTTGCCGCTCTGCGTCGGTGACACACTTAGCCAATTGCGCCTTGGTGGGGAGGACCTTCTTGAGTTCGTAGTCGGAGATGCCCATCGGCAGGCCAAGTTCCTCCAAATGGTACTTGGCGAGGACGCGATTGTGTTCCCTGCAGATGAGAAGCCCGACAGGCTGGTTGTCGACCGGCGTGTTCAAGACATGCTTCGCAATCGCCATGTAGCCGCTCAGCTGTCCGAGATCGGCAGGTTCGTACTTGCCGGTCTTGACCTCCACGACGAGATAGCGATGCAACGGCACGATGTAGAAAAGAAGATCGATGTTTTTTGTCTCGCCGCCAACTTCAACAGGGTACTCTTTCCCAAGAAACGCGACGCCCTTGCCGAATGAAAGGAGCGTGGACTCGATGTTCGCGACGATGGCGGCCTTGAGTTCCTTCTCCGAATACTCCTCGCTCAATCCGAAGACCTCGAATTTCTGCGGATCCTTCACGAGCTGCCGCGCAAGGTCGCAGTCGTCGGACGGCATCGTCAGGTCAAAGTTCGTCTGCGCCTTGCCCTCGCGCTCGTAGAGGTCGGTTGAAAGCCAGTTCAAAAGCGAGTTCCGGCTCCACCCGTTCTGAATCGTTCGCCGCACATAGAAGAGCGCCTTGTCGCGATTCCTCTTGCACTTGTCGATGATGACACAATGGTGGCCCCAAGGAACAGAAAACAATTGTGCAACAAGTTGTTGCAAAATCTTATCGTCAACTAGTTGCGAGCGGACATATTTTGCCGCAACTTGTGGCATTTTTGATGCCGCTCGCTTACCCTTGGCGGATTTTGCAACAACTTGTTGCAAAATCTGCATGGAGGAATACAAACAGTAAAAGTCCTGACAATACCTGATGTTCCGTGGCGAGAAACCCGTATCATTCGGAAATTCCGTTCGCATGTCGAAGCTAACCTTCTCGAAAAAGCGAGACCCGTATCCGGCTTCTTCTGCGAACTTCTCCGTTATGTCCTTACCGAGATTCCAGTAGAACTCGATCAACGCAGAATTGACGGCAACAGCCGCCTTGATCTGCGTTGCACGGTATCTGCGCTTGAGGTCGGCAATCCACGCAGTGTAGGATTGCGCCTCTCCGCCGCTCTTCACAAGAGCCGAGCTCTTCTTTCGCGTTTCCTTCTTCATGCAAGTTCCTCTTCAAATTCCATCAGCACCGCCGGGGAGGTGCCCATGCCCGCGACGAGGATGGTGCGATTGGCCGATTTCATCCGATCACCTCTGTATCACTTGCCAGGGTCTTCACAATCCACTTGCTACCTTTCGTCTGTCCAATCTTGACAAGGAGGCCACATTCCTTTAGCGCGTTAATGGCCCCCTGCGTTGCTGCAAGACTATATTTTAACATCAGCGATAATTCACGAACAGTCAAATCTGGATTCTTGACCAAGTGTTCCCATATAACCTTAGCGCGTTCACGCAAATCTTTCCGTGATCCCGACAGCGCATTTTCATTCTCGGGGCACCAGCATATTGTTATGGGTTCTTGAGTTTTTGTTATGGGTTCAGCGATATTTGTTATGGGTTCCTTTGTTTTTGTTATGGCTTTTTGACCGATTTGTTCTGGATATGGACCGACTTCCTGGGGTTTTGGACTGGCTTCCGTCGTTTTTACACCGACTTCTGCGGTTTTCACCCCGACTTCTTCTCCAGTCGCGGGAATGCGGTTGCCGTGTTCGTCGAATTCGGGACGATAGACCGTAACAGTGAAATGCCGAGCATCAATGTCGAATGTCGGTGGACGTAGCCCTGTCGCCTTGCAGAGGTCAAACATGTCTACAGTGCCGGACCCTATCTCTTCGATGTACTTCACGTAGAAGAGCGCATGGGCTATGATCGGATTGGTCGCGTAGGACTGATGGTCTTCGGCAAGCATCTCGAATCTCATGTCCCTGTGCATCGGCCCCGGACTGAACACAGTAAGGCGATCACGAAACAGTTCCACCTGCACGGTCGCCGAAGACGTGTAGTCGCGATGCGCGATCCCGTTGTTGACCATCTCCGCGACAACCTTTTCGTCAATCTCGAAGGTGTCGTCAGATTGTGCGCCAAGTGTATGCCCGCCGATGCGAAGATCGAGCTTCTCCTTGATGAATTCAATCGTCTTGTCGGAGACTTCAAAAAGGTTGCCCTCAAACCATTTGTATGACCCCGCCGGCTTGCGACGTTCCTTGCCATACCAAAGGATGCACTTCACGCCTGGCGATGTCGCGTAAAGATGCGCATCCTTGCCGAAGCACAGCATCGCCGCACGGTTTGGCACACCGTCCGTCACCATTTTAAGATGTTTCAGCACCTTTTCAACCGGCGCATCCACAGGGAACGGGAAACCGCGCTTCTCTCGGGCCGTGCGGACAAACCAGCGAATCTTGTCCTCGTCAAGTTCTTCCCATTTCCCGACAGGCTCCTCTTCGTATGTGAGTCCCGCATACACAACCTTGTTCTCGGCCAGATAACGGTCAAGACTTTCGGTCAACGCCGCAAGCAGTTCCTCCGTGTTCTCGAATCGAACGCGAATCAACCCTGGAGAGACCTTACGCAGGAAATTCCGTTCGCGTGGATCGCGCATCTTGTCCGACGACCCCTTGACGAAGATGAAGCGTGGAATGCCGAGCCGTGTTGCTTCGTCATATTCACTTTCCGTGGCCGATACGCCATCGGAGGTGAGTCCACCATAATCGTTGCCGATTATGCCCACATACAAGTCGCTGACGGCAAGCTCGGCAAGGTACACCTCGTCTGTCCGCTTGTCGGACGCAGGCACGTCAAACTCGAAGGCAAACGTGGAGAAGAAACGCGCTAGCTGAGGATTGTCGGATACTAGATCCACAATAGCCTCCCTCTCAGCAGAAAGCTCTCGCTGAACACTTGATATGAAGATTTTGCGAACCATGTCTTTGCCGTATATTATACCAGATTTCCCCGATGCTTGCGCACCGTTCTAGTCAGCACCGCCAAAGATGTACGCATGCCCTCAATAAGGGGTGTGCTGTCACGCGGGAGCGATTTGCCGTGCTCATCCTACTCCCACTCGGAACCTCAACACGCAACCGGCTGGATTGTCGGTTCGGCCTTTGGTCTTACCAGACCTTCCGGACGGGGACGCCGGCGGCGGCGAGGTCGTGCTTGATCTGGGCGATCGTCCAGTCGCCCGTGTGGACCATCCCCGCCACAATCGCCGCATCGGCGTGCGCGAGGTTGAAGGCGTCCGCGAGGTGCGACGGCTGGCCCGCGCCGCCCGAGGCGACCACGGGCACGGGCACCGCCTCCGCGATGAGCCGCGTGATCGTCAGCTCGAAGCCCGCGCGCGTGCCGTCCGCGTCCACGCTGTTCACCACGATCTCGCCCGCGCCGAGGTCCGCCGCGCGCTTCGCCCACTCCACGGCGTCCATCCCCGTGAACTCGCGGAAGCCGCGCGTGGTGATCTCGTAGCCGCTCGGACACTTCGGGTTGTCGCTGCGCACGGGGTCCATGCCGAGCACCACGCACTGCGCGCCGAACTCCTTCGCGCCGTCCGCAATGATCTGCGGGTTGCGCACGGCAAGGGAGTTCACGCTCACCTTCTCCGCGCCCGCGAGAATCACGCGCTCCATGTCGGACACGTCCGAAACGCCGCCGCCCACGGCGAACGGGATGCGGATCGACTCCGCCACCGCCGCCACCATGCCGATGTCGGTGGGGCGCCGTTCCGCTGACGCGGTGATGTCGTAGAACACGAGCTCGTCCGCGCCGCCGTCCGAATAAGCGACGGCCATCTCCACGGGGTCGCCGAGGTCAATGTTGTTCTTGAACTTGACGCCCTTCGTGACGCGCCCGTTGCGCACGTCGAGGCACGGGATAATGCGTTTCGTCAGCATGCCAGCCATCCTTTCAGCAGCTCGAGCCCCACGCGCCCCGACTTCTCGGGATGGAACTGGCACGCCCACAGGCGCCCCTGCTTGACCATCGAGGTGAACTCCACGCCCGCGTACTCAGTTTTGCCGAACGTCCACGGACCCAGCTCCGCATAGTAGCTGTGCACGAAATAGTACTCGGCGTCGCCGTTCACCTGGTTCCAGCCGATCTCCGGCACCTTGCATCCCGGAACGGACGGGAACTTCCGCACTTGGCCCGACAGCACGCCGAGCGTGTCCACGCCGCCGTCCTCCTCCGAATGCGCGAAGAGAATCTGCATGCCGAGGCAGATGCCGAGGAACGGACGCCCGTCCGTCGCGGCGTCCTTCACGGCCTCGACGAGGCCGAGTTCGCGCAGGTTGTCCATCGCGCTCCGCGCCGCCCCCACGCCGGGGAACACGACGCGCGGCGCGGCGCGCACCTTGCCGGGGTCGTTCGTCACCTCCACCGGCTCGCCGAGAGCGGCGAACGCGAGCTTCACGCTCGTGAGGTTGCCGGCCCGGTAGTCAACGATCACTGTCATAAATCCGTACCTTCACTTCTTCTGCGGCTTCGGCGCGGCGAGGGCGAGGAGCTCACGCGCGTGCTGCGCCACGACGCTCGTGAGCGACGCGCCGCCGAGCATGCGCGCGATCTCCGCCACGCGGTCGTCGCCCTCCAGGACGCGGATCGCGGTGCGCGTGCGCCCGCCTGCCACGGTCTTCGCCACGGCAAGGTGGCGGTCGCCCCACACCGCGCTCTGCGGCAGGTGGGTGATCGCGATCACCTGGTGGTGGCGGCTCACGGCGCGCAGGCGCTCGCCCACGGCGCGC
>ONRL01000029.1 GCA_900320225.1 uncultured Lentisphaerota bacterium | reverse complement strand
GCCGAAGAAGTCGAGCTGCCCCTTCGCGCGCTCCTTCGCGAGCTTGGACGACCGCTGGATGCAGAAGTCGATGTTGTTGAAGTAGCGCTCGCGGTGCATCCCCGGCCAGGCCGCGATGAGCGAGTCGAACGCGCCGCACCGCACAAGGCATTCCAGAACGCGCTTGTTCACCACGTTCGCGGAGGCGAGGCGCGTGCAGAAGTCCATCAGCCCCTTGTACGGTCCGTTCTTCTCGCGTTCCTCCACGATCGCGTCGGCCGCCGCCGCGCCCACGCCCTTCACGCCGGCCATGCCGTAGATGATCGCCTTCTCGCCCTTGACAGGCGAGAAGCGCGCGTAGGCAAGGTTGACGTCCGGCGGTTTCACCTCGAGTCCCATCGCGGCGGCCTCGGCGACGAAGCCGGGGAGCTTGTCGAAGTTGCCGATTTCGGACGAGATTTGCGCGCACATGAACTCGGCCGGGTAGTGCGCCTTCAGGTAACCGGTCTGGTACGCGACCCAGGCGTAGCACACGGCGTGGGACTTGTTGAACGCGTAGCTCGCAAACGCCTTCCAGTCGTCCCAGATCTTGTCGATGAGCTTGCGCGCCTCCTTCTCGTCCTTCCACTTGTCGATGCGGAACTTCTCGTTCGCGAGGCATCCCTCCACGAACTTGACCTTCAGCTCCTCCATCACGGCGAGCTGCTTCTTGCCCATGGCCTTGCGGAGCTTGTCCGACTCGCCGCGCGTGAAGCCGCCGAGCAGGCGCGAGAGCAACATCACCTGTTCCTGGTACACCGTCACGCCGTACGTGTCCTTCAGGTACGTCTCCATCAGGGGATGGTCGTACGCGATCGGCTCGCGCCCCTGCTTGCGGGCGATGAACGTGGGAATGTAGGCGAGCGGTCCCGGACGGTACAGCGCGTTCATGGCCACGAGGTCTTCGAGGCGGTTCGGCTGAAGTTCCATGAGGTACTTCTTCATGCCGTCCGACTCGAACTGGAACAGGCCCGTCGTCTCGCCGCGCCCGAAGAGTTCGTACGTCTCCTTGTCGTCGTCGGGGATGCGGTCCATGTCCACGTCGATGCCGCGGAACTGCTTGATGAGCGACACGCATTCCTTCTCGACCGTCAGCGTCTTGAGGCCGAGGAAGTCCATCTTGAGAAGGCCCACCGGCTCCACGAAGTGTCCGTCGTACTGCGTGGTGAGGAGCGACTCGTTCTCCGTGGGCATCACGGGAAGCGTGTCGATGAGCGGGTCACGCGAGATGATCACGCCGCAGGCGTGTACGCCCGGCTGGCGGATGGATCCTTCGAGGCGCGCGGCGCGCTCCATCAGCACGTGGACCGTCGGGTCGGGCGAGTTGAACGCGGCGACGAGCTCGGGCGAGTAGTCCTTGTTCGGCTGGCCGTTCTTGTCGGTGGCGCTCATCGCGGCCTTGAAGGTGATCTTCGGCGTGTCCGGCACGAGGCCGGCGAGCTTGTTCGTGTCCGCGAGCGGATACTCCATCACGCGCCCGACGTCCTTGATCGCGCTCTTCGCGGCCATCTGTCCGAACGTGACGATGTGCGCCACGTGGTCCTGTCCGTACTTCTGCGTGACATACTCCAGCACCTTGCCGCGTCCCGCGTCGTCGAAGTCCACGTCGATATCCGGCATGGAGATGCGGTCGGGGTTGAGGAAGCGTTCGAACAGAAGGTCGAACTTGAGCGGGTCCACGTTCGTGATGCCGAGCGCGTAGGCGACGGCCGCACCGGCGGCGGAGCCACGTCCCGGCCCCACCCACACGCCCATGTCGCGCGCGGCCTTGATGTAGTCGTGCACGATGAGGAAGTAGCCGGGGAAGCCCATCTTGCGGATCGTGTCCAGCTCGAACTGGACGCGCTCCCTCTTCTCGTCCGTCAGCTCGGCGCCCGGCCAGCGACGCTTCGCGCCCTCCCACACGAGGTGGTCGAGGTAGTCGGCCTCGAACTGGATGCGCTTCTGCGCGGGGTCCTCGAACGCGTCGTACTTCGAATCCTCCTCGCTGCCGAATTCGGCGGGGATGGGGAATTTCGGCATGATGGGCTTCGAGTCGAGCTCGTACGACTCCACCTTCTCCGCGATCTCCAGCGTGTGTGCGAGGAACTCGGGGTTTTCGGGGAAGAGCGCGGACATCTCGTCCGCCGTCTTGAACCACTCCTGTCCCGTGTAGATGAGGCGGTCCTCCTCGGAGAGCTTCTTCTGCGTGGAGAGGCAGAGGAGCACGTCGTGCGAGTCGTCGTCGGCCGCGTCGAGGAAGTGGACGTCGTTCGTGGCCACGACCTTGATGTCGAGCTTCTTCCCCAGCTCGAGCATGCCCTTCACGATGGCGGTCTGGCGCGCGTAGAGACGGCGGTGGTCGTCGATCGCCGAGCCGGGGATGTTCGTCTTCGTGGAATTGTGGAGCATCACCTCCAGGTAGTAGTCGTCGCCGAAGAGGTCCTTGTACCACTTCGCGACGCGCTCCGCCTCGTCCATGCGGTCCGCGTCGATGGCGCGCGACACTTCGCCCGCGATGCAGGCGGAGGAGCAGATGATCCCCTCATGGTACTTTTCGAGCAGGTTGTGGTCGATGCGCGCGTTGTAGTAGAAGCCGTGGATGTGGGCCTCGGAGATGAGGCGCACGAGGTTGTGGTAGCCGGTGAGGTTCTTCGCGAGGAGGATCAGGTGGTGGCGCCGCTCGTTCTTGTCGCGCGTCGTGTAATCGCCCGAGGAGGTGACGTACGCCTCGCAGCCGAGGATGGGCTTGATGGGCGGCAGGTCGCCGTAGCCCTTCTTCGAGCGGCACTCGTCGTAGAACGCCTTCAGGGCGAAGAGGTTGCCGTGGTCCGTGACCGCCAGCGCGGGCATGCCCCACTCGCGCGCGCGCCGCACGAGCGGCTTGATGCCGCACTGCCCGTCCAACAGGGAATAGGTCGTATGGACATGAAGATGTACAAACTCTGCTCCTTCGTTCTGCATGGCGCCTCTCACATCCTACAGGGCGAACCAGTTATAGCCCGTGTTGCCGCAGACCTCAACCACCGTGACAGCAATCGGATGGTTCCAGTCTGGGCGTCGCGCAAGGGCCTTACGGTAGGCAAGGGCCTGCTCGACCGTCTCCGCGTCGGGCTCGGTCCGTCCAAGAATCTTTCCCTTCTCCGCCGCTGCGTTTGTGAAGTACTTGAACTCGACGAGCTGTGCGGGCTTGGCGACGCCGGGCTTGGGAATCGCGAGGAAGTCGCAGCGGCCTTCGGACGAGTTGTATTCCGTCTCGAAAGAATAGAAGGTTGTCAAGTAGTCCATGCAGCGCGAGGTGAACGTCGTGCGGAAGAAATTCTCGTTCATCTTGTCGAACGCCTGCGCCGGAATGCGCGCCTTCACGTAGTGAAGCCAGTAGGCGTCGAAGAGGTTTTTCCACGTGCCGCCGTTCAGCGCCAACGCCTCCGCCGCCAGTCCGAAGGCCCGGCGCGCCTCGTCGACGTTCGTGAACTCGGAAAGCTCGTCGTAGTAGTCGACGAACATGTTCTTGATCGTCAGGTTGGGAATCTTGAGCGAAAACCTGCTTTCGAACGTCAGGAGGCCGAGGTAGTAGAGCGCGTACGGGAAGAACTCCTCGCTGAAGAACTTCGCGCGCCCGAACTTCGCCGAAAGCGCGGCCGGGTTCACGATCTCCCCCTCGCCGCGCTCGACGTAGGCGCGCACCTTCTCCAGCGCGCGGGCGTCCGTCTGCGCGAGCCGGCGGAACCAGCCGATGTCCGTGCGCACGTTCGCGTCGATGACCGCCCATGGAATCCTTCGCTCGGCGACGAGGTTCTGGAGATACCAGTTGCAGATCGTCGAGTTGAAGAGATGCCCGGCGCCCGGCGTGAACCGGTAGCCGTCGTAGAACCGCTCGAGGTCGCCGAGGACTGTCGGCTTGAGCCCGTCCGGGAGGCCGTGCTCGGCGAAGATATCGTCCACGTACCGCCTCGTCTGCTCCTTCGTGAAGCCGACGAGGTTGAGGAGGTCGCTGCGGAGGCTCACCACCGTTCCGACGTTGAAGCCGCTAGAGAGGTCGTCGAGCGTGATCGGCAGGACGCCCGTGAAGTACGTGCGCCCCACCGTGCCGTCCGCAAGCCCCGCCTTGAACGACTTGAAGAACGCCTTGAAGAACGATTCCCGCGTCGCGTCGCCCCTGGAGTCGTGCCCGCACACGGCGTTGTACTCCAGGTCGCGGTTCGAGACGACCAGCTCGTTCGTGAAGTTGTCGTACTCGTCGATGATCACGTAGAGCGGGGAGAGGTGGTTCTTGCGGATGACCTCCCG
Source organism: uncultured Lentisphaerota bacterium (assembly GCA_900320225.1). Taxonomy (GTDB): domain Bacteria; phylum Verrucomicrobiota; class Kiritimatiellia; order RFP12; family UBA1067; genus RUG572. The sequence continues at coordinate 27,678 of ONRL01000029.1, read as the reverse complement.
CACACAGTCGATGCAGTCGGCCGGTCTCGTGGCCGTCTCGACCTTCGACCAGTCGGCAAGTTCCCTGTACTTGACGGTGAACGACCCTACGGCACTCTGGACGTTGCGCCAGAAGTTCCGTTCTATTTCCGCAAGCGTCCCGACCTCCACTGTCGAGAAGTCAAACGTCAGCACGAGGAACGAGTTCCGGAGCGGCGTCGGGTTGCGCCCGATGTCGGTCCTGCCGAAGAGATCGTCGAAGCGGTCCTTGAGGGCGATGTCGTAGTAGTGCGCGAGCATGGAGCAGACGACCGACTTGCCGAACCGCTTCGGACGCAGGAACACGGGGGTGTCCACATCCTCCAACTTGCGGATGTAGGTCGTGTTGTCCACGAACAGGCATTCCCGGACCAGTTTAGCCCAGTTGATGACGCCATACGGAATCTTGCGCTTGTTCTCCATGGCGCACAGTATACCATATCTTGCCGTACCCGTGGCAAGTGACATGGATCTCCAAAATCTTGCAAGCAGCACATCGGACGAACTTAAAATTGTGGTATACTGTGCGCACAAGGAAAAGAATTCAATGCCGCAGTTTCTTGAAAAAATAGCCGAAGTGCTGGAAGTGCCGTCCGTCACGCCGGATTTCGCGTTCCGTTCGGCCCCGGGCTGGAGCTCGCTCATGGGCTTCGCCCTCATCATCCTGCTCGACCAGCAGTACCACGTCACGCTCACGGTGGAGGATTTCATGAAACTTGAGACGGTTGCGGACCTTGCACGCGCCGCGGGGGTGGACGCATGAGCGGCGTCTGCACCGTCGTAACGGGCGCCACCTCCGGCATCGGCGCCGCCGTGGCCGCCCGCCTCCTCGCCCGCAGCGAGAACGTGGTGGCTGTGGCGCGCCGCGCGGACGAACTCGCGCGTCTCTACGGCGCGAATCCCAACGCCGCCTGCGCGGCAATCGACCTCGAATCGCCCGACGCCACCGCCCGCGTGGCCGCCGCCGTGAAGGCGCGCTTCGACGCCGTGCGCGGCTTCGTGCACGCCGCCGGGTTCGTCGCCCCCGCCCCGCTCGGACTCGTGCAGGACGAGACGGTGCACCGGCTCTTCTCCGTGCACGCCCTCTTCCCCCTCCAGTTCCTCGGCTGGCTCGCGAAGCGGCCGAACCATGCGGACGGCGCGGCCGCCGTGCTCGTCTCGTCGCTCGCCGCCCACGAGGGCGACTGCGGCAACGCCGCCTACGCCGCCGCCAAGGGCGCGGTCGAGGGACTGCTCCGGCCCGCCGCCGCCGAACTCGCCCCGCGCGGCGTGCGCGTAAACGCCGTCGTGCTCGGCGTCGTGGATACGCCGATGGCGCGGAACTCCTGGATGGCGCGCTGCACGCCCGAACAGTTCGACGCCCGGCGCGCGCGCTACCCGCTCGGGTTCGGCACGCCGGACAAGGTCGCGGACGTGATCGACTTCTTCCTCGGCGAGGCGTCCGCGTGGATCACGGGACAGTGCCTCGTGGCGGACGGCGGACACCAACTGACCTAAGCGGGAGACGGCATGAAGAATCTTGTCATCATCGGCGCCGGCGGTTTCGGGCGCGAGCTCTTCAGCGCGGCGCGCGAGGCAATCGGCTTCGGCGAGCAGTTCCGCATCAAGGGTTACCTTGACGCGAACCCTGCCGCCCTCGACCGCTTCGCGGGCTATCCCCCCATCCTCGGCGCGCCTGAAAACTACACGCCCGCCCCCGACGACGTGTTCATCACGGCGCTCGGCAACATCGCCTCCCGCAAACGCTGCGCGGCGCTGATTGAAGAACGCGGCGGCACCTTCATCTCCATCATCCACCGCTCCGCCTCGCTCGGGCAGAACGTCACGGTGGGGCCCGGTTCGTTCATCGCGCACAACGTGGTGCTCACGGTGGACATCTCGGTGGGACGCCACGCGGACATCTTCCACGGCACGGAGATCGGACACGACACGGTCGTCGGCGACTTCGCGCACATCTACTCGCTCTGCTCGATTGGCGGCAATGTCAAAATCGGCAACGGCGCGGCCGTCTACCCAGGCGCGCGCATCGTCCCCAACCGCTCAATCGGAGACGGCGCCGTCGTGGGCATCGGCAGCGTGGTGCTGCTCAACGTCGAATCCGGCGCCACCGTGTTCGGCAACCCCGCCGCCCCGATCGCCCGCCTGTGACGGACCGCGCACGCGCTCGCGAATCGTCTGGAACAGCGCGTATAGCCCCGGCACGAAGACGATGCCGAGCAAAGTCGAGGCGAGCATGCCCGCGAATGTGGCCGTGCCGATCGCGCGGCGGCTGCCCGCGCCCGCGCCCGTTGCCCACACGAGCGGGCAGATGCCGAGCACGAACGTGAGAGCCGTCATCAGCACCGCGCGGAAGCGCGTCTTCGCGCCCGCGAGGGCGGCCTCCGCGATGCCGAGCCCGTCCCGCTCGCGCGCCTCCTTCGCGAACTCCACCACGAGGATCGCGTTCTTCGAGGCGAGGCCCACGAGGAGCACGATGCCGAGCTGGGCGTAGACGCTCAGCGGCAGGTCGGCGATCTTCAGACCCAGGAGCGCGCCCAGCACGGCCGTCGTCACGGAAAGCATCACCGGCACGGGAATCGTCCAGCTCTCGTACTGCGCCACGAGGAAGAGGTAGCCGAAGAGGATCGCAAGCGCAAGGAGCGGGGCGGCCGTACCGCGCGCGCGCATCTCGTGGAACGTGAGGCCCGCCCAGTCGTAGCCGTAGTCCGGCGGGAGCTTCTCCGCGAGAATGCGTTCCACCTCCTTGATGCACGCGCCCGCCGGTACGCCGGGGGCGGGCGTGCAGAGGATCGTGCAGTAGATGTACTGGTTGCGGCGGTAGATCACGCGCGGGCCAAGCGACTCGCGGAACGAGACGAGCGCGCCCACGGGCACCATCGCGCCGGCGTCGGAGCGCACGTAGAGGCCGCGCACGGCCTCGGCGTCCGCACGGCCCGTCCAGTCCGCCTGCACCGTCACGCGGTTCACCTGCGTGCCGAGGTTCACGTCGTTCACGTAGAGCGAGCCGAGGTAGTTCTGGAGCGTCGCGTAGAGCGTGCCGAGCGGCACGCGCATGAGCTCGCATTTCGCGCGGTCGACGTCGAGGTGCAGGTGCGGCGTGTCGGCGTGGTAGCCGTACACGGCGCTCTCGATCAACGGCGACGCGCGGAAGTCCTCGGCGAGAGACTTCGCCACGCGGGAGAGGCGCACGGGGTCGGTGTCGCCCATCGAGAAGATCGCGGGCTCCACGCCGCCGATCGCGCCGAAGCCGGGGATCGCGGGCGGCGCGAACGCGCGCGTGACGAGCGCGGGGAGCGTGGCGTTCGTCTCGTTGATGCGCGCGCGCACGGCCTGCACCTCGAGGTCGGGACGGCGGCGCTCGCTCCACGGACGGAGCGTGACGGTCATGGACGACTGGTTCTCGCCGCGTCCGCCGATGCGGCTGTGCCCGGCCGTGCAGAGCACGGAGTCGACGCCCTCCACGCCGAGCATGCGCTCGACCGACTCCTTGGCGGCGGCCATCGTGAGGTCGCGCACGCACCCCTCCGGCAGGTTGCCGTCCACCATGATCGTTCCCTGGTCCTCGTGCGGGATGAACGCGGGCGGAATCGTCTTCGCGAGGTACACGGCCGCGAACGCCATCGCCGCGAAGAGCGGCACGAGCACCACGGGGCGGCGCACGAACGCGCCCGCCGCCGCGAGGTAGCCGCCGCGCGTGGCGCCGAGCGCCGCGTCGAACGCGCGGAAGGCGAAGTTCTTCTTCTTGCCGGGCGGCGTCGGCTTGAGCAGGACGGTGCAGAGCGCGGGCGAGAGGGTGAGCGCGCAGACGGTGGAGAACACGACGGCCGTGGAGAGCGTCACGGAGAACTGCTGGTAGATCTTGCCCGTGAGGCCGCCGAGGAAGCCCACCGGCACGAAGATGCCGAGCAGCACGAGCGTCGTGGCGATCACGGCGCCCGTCACGTCGTGCATCGCCTGGATGGTGGCCTCCTTCGCGTTGAGCCCGCGGTCCATCAGCTCCTGCACGCGCTCCGTCACCACGATCGCGTCGTCCACCACCGTGCCGATCGCGAGCACGAGGCCGAACAGCGTGAGGATGTTCACGGAGTAGCCGAGCGCGGCCATCACGGTGAACGTGGAGAGGAGGGACACCGGGATCGTGATCACCGGCACGAGCGTGGCGCGCCAATTCTGCAGAAAGATCCAGCAGACGAGCGCCACGAGGAGCATCGTGGTGAACAGCGTCACGACGATCTCGCGCAGGCACTCGCGCACGTAGTCCGTCGTGTCGTAGGGAATCAGCCACTCGAGGTCGCCGGGGAAGCGCTTCTCAAGCTCCGCCATCTTCTCGCGGATGAGGCGCATCGTGCGCACGGCGTTGCCGCCCGGCATCTGGTTAAGCTCCACGGAGATCGAGGTCTTGTTGTTGAACGAGTTGTGGTGGGAGTAGCCCTGCTCGCCGTACTCGGCGCGCGCCACGTCCTTGAGGCGTACCACGCCGCCCTTCGCGTCGCGGCGCACGATGATCTCGCCGAACTCCTCCGGCGTCTTGAGGCGCCCCTTCGCGATGAGCGTGAGCGCCTGGGAGTACTTGGACGGCGCGGGCGAGGCGCCCACCGACCCGAGCGAGGCCTGCACGTTCTGCTTCTTGATGGCGTTGACGATCTCCTCGGAGTTGATGCCCTGCGCGGCGCAGCGCTTCGGGTCGAGCCACACGCGCATCGCCATCTTCGGGCCGTGGATCGAGGCGTCGCCCACGCCCGGCACGCGCAGGAGGGCCGGCTGCACCACGCCGTACATGTAGTCCGACACCTCGATGCGGCTGAGCTTGCCCGTCTTCGAGCGCAGCGTGAGGATGCCGAGCTGGTCCTCGCTCGCGCACCGTACCCGGAGACCCGTGTTCTTCACCTCCACGGGCAGCTTGTTCATCGCCTGCTGCACGCGGTTCTGCACCTTCATGAGCGCCACGTCGCGGTCCGTGCCCACCTCGAACGTGATGCCGAGCGAGTAGCTGCCGTCGTCCGCGGAGGAGGACGCCATGAACAGCATGTCCTCCACGCCGTTCATCTCGTCCTCAAGCGGGCCCGCCACCGTGTTCATCACCTCGCGCGCGTTCGCGCCGGGGTAGTTGCACGCCACCGTGATGCGCGGCGGCGAAACCTCCGGGTACTGCGCCACGGGCAGGTGCCACAGCGACACGCCGCCCGCGAGCGACAGCACGACGGCGATGACGGCCGCGAAGCGCGGACGTTCGACGAAGAACCGCGACAGCGGCTTCAGGGAATCGATCGCGGCGCGGACGTTCAGCTTCACGGCGACGCCCTCAGTTGAAGTCCGACGCGGGGACGACCGACACCTTCATCCCCTCGCCCAGCTTGTGGACGCCCTGCACGACGATCTTCTCGCCAGGCGCCACGCCCTTCACCACGCGCACCTTGCCGTCCGCGCGCGCCCCCGGCTCGATCTCGCGGAACGACACCGTGCCGTCTTCGTTGTACATCCACACGCCCGTCGCGGAGCCGCTCTTCGCCACGGCGAGCGCCGGCACCACCGGCACCGGCTTCGGGTCCGCCTCGTCCGCCAGCACCGTCACGTACGCGTTCGGCACGAGCGTGCGCTGCGCGTTGGGGAACTCCGCGCGGATGATCAGCGTGGCCGTCTCGGCGCTCATCTCGTTGTCGGAGAACGCCCACTTGCCGACGGACGGGTAGATCGAGCCGTCCGCGAGACGCAGCCGCAACCGGCGCGAGTCGCCCACCTGCGCGCCGCCCCACGCGAGATAGGCGCGGTCCGTGATCGGGAACGTCACGCGCACGGGGTCGACCTGCACGATGCGCGCGAGCGCGCCCTTCGACGGCGACACGAAGTCGCCCGCGTGCATGAGGGTCTTGCCAATGCGCCCGCCGATCGGCGCGAAGATGCGCGTGTGCTTCATGTTGAACGCCGTGCTCGCGAGCTTCGCCTCGGCCTGCGAAACCGCCGACTTCGCGGAACCGAGCGCCGCGCGGTCGGACGCGAGACCCGTCTCCGCCGCATCGAGTTCGGTCTTCGTGATGCCGCGCGCGTCCGCCGCCTGCAGGCGCCGCAGAAGGCGCTCGGCGCGTTCCACCGCCGCCTCGGCCTGCACGACCTTGCTCCTGGCGGACGCCACCTCGGCCTTCGCGACCCCCTGCTCGGCGAGATAGCGCTCGTCGTCGATGACGAAGAGGAGATCCCCCGCCTTCACCTCGTCGCCCTCCGCGAACTTGACCTCCTTCACGTAGCCCTCGATCTGCGGGAGGATGTCAACCTCCTGCACGGGCTCCACGTGCCCCACGAACTCCTCGGGCGGGTTGAACTTCTCCGCCGCCACGTCCCCCACAGCCACGAACGTCGCGCGCGGCGACGAGCTACGGACGGACGTCGGCGCGGAACCCCACATCGCGTGGGCGAACCACCCGGCCGCGACGCACGCGGCGCACGCGCCGACGTAGACCACGCCAGCCGCAACTCTTGAAGCGGCTCCCACCGTTTACTTCCTCGGAACGGGAAGGTTCAAGGCCTGCGCGACGCCCACGGAGAAGGCCTTCCCCATCGACATCATGCCCCAGTCGTTCGGATGGCAGCCGTCCACGGTGCCTTCGAGGTCGCCCGTATACATGCCGTCCTTGGGCAGGTAGACGAGGTTCTTCCACCCCTCCGCGATGAGCTTCTCGTAAAGCGCCTTGATGAACACGTCCTTCGCGCACGGCGGGCGGCAGTACACGTCGCACTGCTCCGCCATCACGATCGGCACGCCGGGACGCTTCGCGCGGAGGTTGCGGATGAACGGCTCGTAGCGCTCCTTCACGAGCCCGTCGTGCATGTTCCAGAGGCAGTCGAGCACGTAGCAGCTCGCGTCGATCGCCGCGAGGTGCTCGCTCATCTCAAACTCCATCTTGCCCGATCCCGAGAAGCCGAGGTTGACGATCGGCACGTCGAGCGTGCGGCCCACGATGCTGGGGAACGCGAGGCCCGGACGCGACGCGCAGCCGCCGTGCGTGATCGAGGTTCCGTAGAACACGACCGGCTTCGTCACGCCGCTCGCCCGGGGCGGCAGCGCCTCGATCTTCGAGCCCGGCTTCACGCCGAGCGCGAACGACTGGATGCCGTTGTAGAGCGGGAGGTTCACGAGACACGGCTTGTTCGGCGTCCACGCCACGCTCACCGTGCCCGTCGGCCACGCGTTGCCTGCGCCGGGACGGATGCGGCCCGTCTTCACGTAGCGCCACTGGCCGTCGTCCCCCTGCTGGTACACGTCGATGCCGCTCATGCCCGTGGCGGGCATGTGGTCCATCGCGAGGCCGCGTCCCGTCGGCACCCAGCGGAACGTGAGCGTGGGCGAGTCCGTGCGGAAGCGGAACTGGAGCCCGGCCGAATGGCACTTCATCCCGCGCACGCCGCCGTTCACGTTCGTCGTGACGTTCCGCGGCAGACGGTCGTAGAAGCGGTCCACGTCCGTGAACATCCTCCCCTCGAGCGGCAGGTAGCGGCCGTCGAGCCACTGCACGCCCTTCTCCGTGACCGAGTTCTCCAGCGCCATGCGCGGATCGTACTTCGCCGCGTCCGCCGCGGCGGACAGCGCAACCAAAGCGGCGGCCGAGGCCACCACAAAGCGTTTGCAGGTAAACATCATCTCTCTTCTCCTTGAAGTTGTTTCCGTCAATTATACCCGCCCGCCTTGCCGAGGTCAAGCACGCGGTTGAAGCCGGCAGGGACCTGGTCGGCCCGGTGCGACACGCACACGGCCGCCGCGCGCGGGTGGCGGTCAAGCCACGACGCGATGCGCGCAAGAATCTTCTTCGCCGCCGCCGGTCCCTGGTTGTAGCAGGGTTCGTCGAGGAGGAGCAGAAGCGGTTTTTTCCGGAACGCCGCCGTCAGCAGCTCCGATGGCGGCGTGCCAAGGTAGACCTGCTGTTCGGGCGAGACGGATCCGATTTTCTTGCGCACGTCCGCGAGCACCGCGCCCGCTTCGCCGCGCCGTTGGCCGAACACCGTCACGTCGCACGCGTACCCAAGCGGCGAATCGCCCGTGATGAGCGAGAGGAGCGTCGTCTTCCCGCTGCCGTTCGGTCCGCGCAGCAGCCAGCGTTCACCCTCGCGGATCGTCCACGCGAAGTTTTTGAACAGGGTGCGCCGCCCGAAGCGCACGTTCACGTTGCGGAGATCCACCAAGACCTTCCCTTTACCGACCGGCGCCTCTCGCGCCGGCGGCCGCGCAGGAGCGCGGCCCTCCCGCGTGTGTGCTAGCGGCCGCAATAAATTGCGGCCCTCCCCTCGGGGAAGCGGCACTCTTGCCGCTTCACTGGGACAACGGGCATCTTGCCCGTTGACAACCACCTCCACGCCGCGCCGGCGCACCTCCTCCAGCACCTCCCGCATCTGCGCGCGGTGCGCCGGGTCGAGTCCCCCGTACGGATCCTCCACCACCAACCTCCGAGGCCCCTTCAGCAGCGCGCGCGCGAAGAGCACGCGCCGCATCTCGCCGTTCGAGAGCGAGGTGAAGGCGCGCCCCATCAGCTCGCGCACGTCGAGGAGGTGTTCGACCACCTTCCGCCACGTGGCGTACACGCGCCGTTCCCGCGTGTACGACGCGCCGACGACGAACGGGTTGATCTCAAACACGCTGCGGAACGACAGGACGTCCGCCACCGTGTCGCCCTCCTCGGAATAGTAACGCCCCTGCAGCCACCCGTCCCGGGCGGCCTCCACCTGTTCGGCGAAACCGAAATAGACGACTTCGCCTTCGGCATCTTCTCCGGCAATGTTCATCGCACCCCCGACTTTTTCACGGGCGGACGGCTGGCAAAGTAGGGTACGGCGAGATCATGTACGCCCATGCAGAAGCAGTCGATCGACAGCACCGCGTCCACCGCGTTCTCCGGCACGCGGTAGTCTTTCTTTTCGGAAAGCTTTCCGCCCCCGTCCTCCCGGCCCGCCAACGCGCCGTTTTCGTCCGAATACACGAGATGCGTGGTGAACTGGAAATTCGCCTGTGCGCCCACGCGCCGCGGTCCGGCCGTCTCGACCTTCCAGTAGAGCCGATTGGGGCGCGGCCGCAGGCTCAGATGTTTCGTGAACCTCATGACATGCGGCGCGGCGTGTTCGATGCGAAACACCTCCGCGTTTTTCTTCTCGTTGTATTCAATCGTGACTTTTTGCTCGGCAGGCACCTCGAATGCGACTTGCCAACCGTCCACAAGGTCCCGCGCGGGACTGAACTTGATTTCCGTCGACGGTTGCACGGGCGGCGGCACCGGCGGCACCTCCTGCACGGAGAGCCTGGAGATGGACACCTCCCCGTCTTTCGGCATTGAGCGGAGAATCAGCAACGTGTAGGCGACAATGCCCGCAGTTGCGAGCACGCCCAGGACGATAAGCGCGGTCGCCCAACGGGGAAAGTGAACTTTCTTCTCGGCGTGAAGCGGCAAGCGTGCCGCTTTCCCGAGGGAGGGAGGGACGCGCTCCTGCGCGTCCGCAACGGGCGAGACGCCCGTTGTCCCAGTACGCCCGAACTGGGCGGTGCCGCGCACCGCCGGGCGGCGCCGCTCCGCGGCGCGCGCGAGCATCCAGGGCGCCTCGTTCAGACCCTGCCCGTGCATCTTGGCGGCGTAGGAATCGAGGTCAAACGGCAAAGAGCGGAATTCAACCGTGCGGGATTCGTCGTCGTAGATGCAATAACTGCTCCGGCAGTCGCCGCTGCGCGGATAGCCCACGCTGCCCGGATTCACGATGTACCGTTTGCCGTCTTCCAGCGTGAAATCGGTGGCGTCGAGCCGGTGTGGCGTGCCGCTCGCGCCAAGCACGAAAATGCCGGGCCGATGGGAATGTCCCACGAACAGCAGTTGCTCCGTGCGTGCCTCCCAAGACGCCACGGCATCCTCCGCCTCAAGGATATAGTTGAAATTCTGCGGTTCTGAGAAGTCGCCGTGCGCGCAGGCGAAACCTTCGAACGCGCACGTGTAGGGCAAGTGAGCGAGCCAGTCTTTCGCCTCGTGCGTAATCGCGGCGCGGTGGCGCGTAACGGCCGCGGCGGCGAACTCGGTGAAATCCTCCACGGGGAAGCGCCCGCAGACGGCGTCGTCATGGTTGCCGGCGAGGCACACGTGCGCGCGGCGGTAGACGAGTTCAAGCGCGGCGACGGGTTCGGGACCATACCCCAGCACGTCGCCGAGGCAGATGATCTTTTCAACCTTCTCGTCGGCGGCGTCCGTCAGCGTCGCGCGCAGCGCGGCTTCGTTCGCGTGGACGTCGCTGACGATGGCGTAGCGCATGGACGCCCCGCGCTAGAGGGCGCTACCGGGCACGAACGTGCCCACGTCGCGTCCGGAGAAGATCGACGGGAGGATATGCGGCGTCGCGGCGTTTGCGATCACCACGTGCGCGCCCGACTGGGCGGCGTTCTTGACGGCCTTGAGCTTGGAGTCCATGCCGCCCTTGGAAAGCGTACCCTTCTGCCCGGCATGCACGAGCTTCATCGCGTCGCGGATCGACCCGATGGACGGCACGCGCCGACCGGAGCCGTCGAGCAGGCCGTCGACGGTCGTGAGGAGCACGAGCGCGTCCGCGCGCACGAGCTTCACGATGAGCGAGGAAAGCCAGTCGTTGTCGCCGAAGGTGAGGCCCTTGATCTCCTCGTCCGCCACGACGTCGTTCTCGTTCACAACGGGGATGATGCCCGCGCGGACGAGATGGTCGAGCGAACGGCGCACGTTCGCCGCGCGGCGGCGGTCGTCGAAGTCGGCGTGCGTGAGCAGCACCTGTCCGATCTTCACGCCCGCCGCGCCAAAGAGGTTCTCGTATTCGGAGATGAAGCGTGCCTGGCCCACGGCCGCGCACATCTGCACGTCGTTGACCTGCGTGGGACGCGCCTTCAACCCCAGCGCCTCGACTCCGGCCGCGACCGCCCCGGAGGAGACGAAAATCACCTCGAGCCCGCGCTTGCGGAGTTCGCAGAGCTGCGAGACGAGACGACGGAGCGCCCGATAGTCCGGACGCCCCGTCTTCGTGGCGATCGAATGCGTGCCGACCTTGACGACCACGCGGCGCACGTCCTGAAGGGACGCGCGCTCGCGGGCGACCGTGGAGCGGGACGCCGTCATCACCATCACACCCCGCGCTGGAAACGGACGAAGCGCTTGACCGTGATCGGCGCGCCGATCGTCTTGGAAACGCCGTCGAGGTACTTCTCGACCGTCGTCTCGGCGTCCGCCACGTATTCCTGCTTCATCAAGCAGATCTGCGTGCAGAACTTGGCGGTCATGCCCTTCTTGATGCCGGCGAGCGCCTGCTCGGGGGGCAGCTTGCCCTTCTGTTCCTTGAGGGCGTTGAGCTTGATCTCGATTTCCGCGTCAATCTCGGCCTGCGGCACATCGGCGGGCTGGATGTACTTCGGCGCGCTCGCGGCGACCTGGAGACACATCATGTGGGCCGCCTCGGCGAGCTCCGGAGCGTCCGCCTTTTCGCAGCCGAGCTCCACCATGACGCCGATCTTGCCGCCCATGTGGATGTAGCCGCTCAGCACGCCCGCGCCTTCGAGGACGTAACGCTCCTGGCGGCGGATCTTGACGTTCTCGCCCGTCTTGGTGAGGAGCATCTTGTAGTCGTCGTTCAGCGTCTGCTCGATGTCCTTGCCCTCGAGCGCGACCTTCGCCGCGTCATCGACGAACTTCTTGAAGGCGTCCGTCTTCGCGACGAAGTCCGTCTCGCAGTTCACCTCGGCGAGGGCCAGGGCCTTGCCGTCCGGCGCGGAGGCGAGGGCGATGATGCCCTCCTTCGACTCCTTGTCCACGCGCTTCGCGGCGACGGCGAGCCCCTTCTCGCGGAGGTACTTCACGGCCTCCTGCATGTTGCCGTTCACGGCGATGAGCGCCTCCTTGCAGGCGCCCATGCCGGCGGCGGTCGCCTCGCGGAGTTCCTTGATCTGTGCAATCGTGACTGTCATTTCAAACCTCTTTCTAAACTGTCAAACCATCAAACTATCAAACTCACTCCGCCTTCGGCGCCTCGGCGGCGGCCACGGCGGCCTCGGCGGCGGCAACCTGTTCCTGACGCTTGGCGGCGAGTTCCTCCTTCGCCTTGGCCTCGGCGGCCTCCTTCGCGGCGCGCACGGCCTGACGGGCCTCGGTGGAGAGGCCGCCCTTGCCCTTGCGGACGCTCTTGAGCGCGGACTCGCCCTTCGCCTCGGCCTCGGCCTTGCGGGACGCGGCGCTCGCGGCCTTGCGGGCGGCGCGCTCGGCCTTCTGCTGCTCCTCACGCGCCTTCGCCTCCTCGTCGCGCTTGGCCTTGCGCTCGGCGGCGACGCGGGAGTATTCGTCGTTGGCGGCCTTGATGACCTTCGCAATGCCCTCGACGATAAGCTCGATGCCGCGCACGGAGTCGTCGTTTCCGGGGATCACGTAGTCGATCGGGTCCGGGTTCGCGTTCGTATCGGTGATCGCGACGAGCGGGATGCCGAGGCGCGCGGCCTCCTTGACGGCGTTCAGCTCGCGGCACACGTCAATGACGAAGACGGCGCCGGGACGGTCGGACATGTCCTTGACGCCCGTGAGGTTCTTCTCGAGCTTCGTGAGCTCGCGGCGGAGCATCGAGGCCTCCTGCTTGTGGACGGAGAGCTGGCCGCCGTTCGCCTTGGCGACGGCCTGCAGCTGGCACATGCGCTTCACGCTGCCGCGGATCGTCTGGCTGTTCGTGAGCGTGCCGCCGAGCCAGCGCTCGGTCATGTAGAACTGGCCGCACTCCTCGGCCGCCTGCTTCACGATCTCCTGCGCCTGCTTCTTGGTGGCGACGAACAGGATCTTCTTGCCGTCGAGAATCGTCTTGCGGATGAACTCCGCCGCCTCGTCGAGCAACGTGACCGTCTGCGTGAGGTCGATGATGTGGATGCCGTTGCGCTTGTCGAAGATGTAGGGTTTCATCTTCGGGTTCCAGCGCTTCGTCTGGTGGCCGAAATGCAGGCCGGCGTCGAAGAGATCCTTGAGGGTGAGGCCGGTGGCGGCCGAGGTGGGCATGTCCATTTTTCTATTGAACCTTTCTTTTATCCAAGATGGGACGACGGGCACCCGCCCGTTTTCCCGGTTAATCCGCTTTGGCGCACGGCCTGGATGGAGCCGCAACGTCGTTCGCTTCCGCACGGCAACGACCACCCGGTCCTCCCGCGCTCGGAAAACAGGCGGATAGTTTATCAAACCCCTTGCGGCCGCGCAAGGGGGCATTTGAGGAATTTTGCTACGCCATGAAGGCGCCGTCGGAGTGGATGGGCTGGCCCTTCTTGCCGAAGCACTCGATCGGACGCACGTCGAAGCGGAGGTGAACGCCCTTCGGCAGGTCGGCGAGCGCGAACGCGCAGGCGCCCGGCCGTCCGGCCTTCGACGCCGGCACGTGGAAGTCCGGCGCGATCGCGCGCCGCGTGCACGCCACCATCTCCACGTCGTCCTCCACCACCACGGCCTGCACCTCGTACTCGAACACGCGGCACTTGTTGCGCGTCTCGGCGGCAGGGAACGTCACCCCCACGTGTGTCGGGTCCTTGGGCGCGGGCTTGCCCTTCTCGGCCTTCGGCGGCAGGAGCGCCACCTTCACGGCCGCGCCCTGCGGGAACTCCGGCGCCGTGCGCACGGGAATCCGCTTCGCGTAGACGAACGGCTTCTCGGCCGCCTTGCCCACGGGCAGGATCCAGTCGTCGCCCAGCGTCTGGTCGTACAGGAACTCGCGCCGTTCGATGCGGATGTGGTCGTCGCAGACGGTGAACAGCATCCCCTGCTTGCCCTCCTGCGTGTTCAGGCGGTCCATCTGCCGCGTGCGCTTCGGCACGCGCCCGTAGCTGTTGGGGCCCGCGTTCTCGCGGTAGTTGTAGTCGAGCGACGTGTAGGAGAGCGAGCTCGTGCCGATGGACGTGAACGCGCCCTGCCACACGGTGCGCTCGTCGGTGAGCGTGTAGTGCGAGTGGCCGGAGAGCGCGATAGCGTTCGGGAACGGCGTGAGCGCCTTCGTGGACGCGCCGTCGTCGTGTCCCCACGCCCACGGGCCGTAGCACGTGTCCTTCGGGTGCGAGTGCTGGAAGTAGAAGAACGGCAGCGCCGGGTCGAGTTCCTTGCCGTGCGCCTTCAGCCAGTCGCCGAGTCCGCCGATGCCCGGCCAGTGCGCGCCGATGAAGGTGTAGCACCCGTTCGGCTTCTCGATCTTCTTGGCGAAGACAGGCGTGTAGGCTTCCTTGAACGCCTCCTCCCAGCGCTTCTTCGGGTCGAACTTGATCATATTGGCGGCACGTTCCTCCGGCGTCTTGAATTCCTTTTCCTTCCAGTTGGCCACGTCGTGGTTGCCGTATTCGAGGAGCTGCGTCACGGGACGGCCGTCAGGGGTCTTGTTGTCGGGGAACACCTTGAACCAGGCGTCCGCCACGAGCTGGAGCTGGAACACGAGGCCGTGGTCGGCCATGTCGCCCGCCACCAGGACGGCGTCCACGCCCTGCGCGCGGTACCATTCAAGCGCCTTGATGAAGACCTTCTGCGTGGCCTCGTCGCGCACGTGGATGTCGCTCAGCACGCCCACCTTCATCCGCGGCGTGCCGCACACCGTGCCGGCCGGCGCCGCGAACATGCGCCGCGCGCCTGCCGCCGCCACCGCCATCGAACCTATGAGAAACCGTTTACGGGTAATGTCCATGTCTGCTCCTTCTTGTGGTTACACTAAATGATACCATGTCCGTACCGCCTTGACTAGCCCTGAATTTGAATCGCCGCGACATTCCTTTCGCGGAAAATGCGTCTGTTTTACGCTTTACACAACCCATTCGTCTTATGGTATAATCGCACCACTCGACAAAAAGGAAACGGAACGACATGAAGAAAAAGACGCCCCCATTCCTCGCCCTTGCGTTCTGCGGGAGCCTGCTTGTTGCGGCGAACGTGCCGGAGATCCGCGTGCAGGAGTTCATCGCCCCGCCCGTGGAGGGACACGTCCACGCCTCAACCTTGCTGCCGCTCACGGACGGCGGTTACCTCGCGGCGTGGTTCGAGGGCACGAAGGAAGGCGCCCCGGACGTGGCCATCAAGGGGAGCCGCCGCCGGGACGGTCGCTGGGAGCCCGTGCGCGTGCTCGCGAAGGTCAATGACGACGCCCCGCATTGGAACCCCGTCCTGTGGCGGGCCGACGACGGACGAATCGTCCTCTTCTTCAAAGTGGGACGCAACTGTTCGGACTGGCGCACATACGTGCGCGAAAGCCGCGACGAGGGCGAGAGCTGGACGCCCCCGCGCGAGCTGATCGCCGGGGAGGTACGCGGCGGACGCGGACCCGTCCGCAACAAATGCATCCGTCTCCCAAATGGCCGCTGGTTAGCGCCCGCCTCGCGGGAAATCGGCCGTTGGCGCGCGTTCGTGGACATTTCCGACGACGACGGCCGCACCTGGCGGGCCTCGCCCGAATTCCCCGTCCCGGCGGATGCCCCGGCGAGATTCGGCGTGATTCAACCGACGCTCTGGGCCGATGACGGCGGCGTCCACGCATTCCTGCGCGCCAACGACGGCTGGATCTGGCAGACGGACTCCGCCGACAGCGGCGAGACATGGCGCGAGCTCCGCCGGTCGCCGCTTGAAAACATCAATTCGGGAATTGACTGCTTGCGCGCCTCGAATGGCCTGCTCTACCTCGTCCTGAACGGCGCGGATCCCGGCGGGAAGAAAGGGACGTGGGGTTCCCGCCGCCACCTCGAGCTCCGCTCGTCATCCGACGGCGGCAAGACCTGGCAGACATGCCGCGTGCTCGCCGACGATGCGTCGCGCCAGCCAGACGGACGCGGCACGGAGTTCTCCTATCCGGCCATCCGCGAACCGCGCCCCGGCGTGTTGGCCATCACCTTCACGTGGAACCGCCGCCAGATTCGATTCATCGAGCTGGCTCTTCGATGAGGACGCGAAAGCCGACGTCGTAGACCTTCTGCCACGGCTCGTAACCCCAGCGCCAGCTGGAGGTGGCGTCCTTCGGACGGCTCGCGAAGCTGCCGCCGCGCACCGTCTTGCGCGTCGCGTCGTACGCGCTCGCCGTCCACTCCGCCGCGTTGCCGTGCATGTCGTAGAGGCCCCACAGGTTCGGCTGCGCCCGCCGCACGTAGTTGAGCGAGAACGCGTCGTCCGTCCACTGCTCGTCGTGCAGCGGGAAGTTCTGCTCCACCTTGTAGGGCTTGCGCGGACGAATCCGCCCCGGACCGTCCCAGCCCTCGTTCATCGACCAGCGCACCTGCTTGTCGGCGAGATTCGCGTACTTCGAGTAGTCGTCCGCAAGCCCGCCCCACGGGAAAGGCGTCGCCGTGCCGCACCGCGCGGCCCACTCCCACTCCTCCTCGGTGGGCAGGCGCGCCGTCCGCCCCGTCTTCTTCCCGAGCCACGCGCAGAACGCCGCCGCGCGCTCCCAGCTCACGCGCACCGCCGGCATGAGCCGGTGATTGCCGATCCAGCCCGGCACGATGTGGTCCTTGCCGAACATGTCCTGATAGCGCGAATCGTGCGCGGGGGCGAAAGCGTGGTACTGGTCGTTCCGCACTTCGGTCTCGCCCAGCCAGAAGGCCTTCGCGACCGTCGCCACGCGCTGCACCTCGTTCGGATAGCCGTTCGTCGATCCCATCACGTAGATGCCCGCCGGGATGCGGCGGAACGTCATCGAGACGCCCTCCCCCAACGGCAACGTCATCACCGTCACCTGCGGCACGTCGTCCACGCCGCCCGTCTGCGCGTCAATCGCCGCGCGCTTGGTGAAGGGCCAGCCGGGGATGGTTAAGTGGTTAAGTCGGTCTTCGGCCTTTAAGTGGTTAAGTCGGCCTTCGGCCTTTAAGTGGTTAAGTCGGCCTTCGGCCTTTAAGTGGTTAAGTGCGCCTTCGGCGCTAAGTGTCGCTTCGCGACTATGTTCACTTAGCTGCGTAGCAGCACTTAGCGCCGCAGGCGCACTTAGGCCCGAAGGGCCACTTAGCTGCGTAGCAGCACTTAGTCGCGAAGCGACCTTAACCGCGTAACGGTCATGCTCCCCCTCGGGGTCGTCGGCGATGTTGGCGTAGCGGGATGTGAGGGCGATGCGGCGCGCGACCTGGTTCGTGCAAGCCATGGAGAAGCGGTCCGTCTGGAAACCCGGCGGATTCCATTTGCCGAAGAACGGCACGTTGAGGTCGCCCCACTCGTGGAATTTCTGGAGGTCTGCCGCCGAGAGCTTCACGCCGTGGTGCCCCTTCTCGAACATCTGGATGAGCGGGCTCGTGGACGCATGGTAGTCGAGCGGGTCGAGGACGGGAATCTCCGATTCGGGGCCCGGACGGCGCATGTATGGATGGAGCTTGCGGTAGGCGGCCTCAGGCGAGTCGAGCTTGTGGCACGAGTTGCAGTTCTTCACGACCACGGGCCAGAGCTCGTTCGCGAAACCCCACGGACGCAACCCGTCGCCGTCCGTCGGCTGGATCTGCTGGATCTCCCCCTTGAAATATTTCTCGTCTGCAATCGTCCGCTTCGTGTGGATGGACGAGCGGTTGTCCTCGTGGCAGCCCGTGCAGCTCACGCGCTCGCCGGGCATGCCCACCGTCCAGCTGCGCATCAGCTGGAGCGCGCGCCCTTCGCCGTCGAGCGGCTGGAAGGAGACGGGCGTGTTGGCCGGCATCTCGAAGCAGACGCTGCCGTCCTTCTCGATGTCCACCGTGCCGAGGATGCGCTTGATGTCCCAGCCGGACTCCACGCGGTCGAGGCCCGTCATGGAATGTCCGCCCGTCTTGTGGTAGTTGAAGTGGTAGGAGAAGACGCGCAGCTTCTTCGCCGTGCCGCGCGGCACGCCCGCGAGGCCGGGGCCGTTGTAGATGTCTGCGATGTGCACGGAGCAGGTCTTCTTGCCCTTCACGCTGCGGTCGGGGATGACGGGCGGACGCTTCCGCGCGGCGAACGGGATCGGCTCCGCGTAGATGCCCTCGGGATATTCCGCGACGAGCGTCATGTTGTCGAACGTGTCCACGAGGTAGATGCCCACGAGGCCGTCCGGCGCGGTCTTCGCGTTCACGAGGTGATACTTCGCGCTGAGCGGCCACGGATAGCCGAAGTACGGCTTGCCGCGCGCGAACTGGTTCTCCACGAACGGGTCGCACACGTCGCCGTCCACGTCCTTGCCGTAGCCGGGGAACTCGTGCACGAGGCCGGTCTTCTCCTTCGGGTGGACCTTCGGCATCACGCGCATGGGGAGCGCGAGGTCGGGCGTCCACTCGCGGTCGGGCGGGTCGAACGTGAACGGGTAGGCGCGCGCGAGCGTGGGGTCGCACAGGCAGAAGCGCCCGAGCTCGCTGCGGCAGTGGTGTCCGCCCGTGAACATCGAGACGAGGTGCGGCTCGCCCGGCACGCTGCGCGCGTTCGAGAAGAACGGCGAAGTGCGCGAGGTCCGAATACTCCCAGCGCGTGAACATCACGCGCCCGTCGTGCGTGACGGTGGGCGTGAAGTCGCTGTCCTGCTCGAACGTGAGCTGCCGCACCTCGCCCGTCTTGCGGTCCACGCGGTACAGCACGCACATCGGGTAGTTGCCGTCCTCGCACGGCAGAAACTGCCACGGCGCCGTCCCGAGCATCACGACCTGGTCCTTGTTCGGCAGATAGCAGGCATCCCACCACTGGATGTCAAAATGGCCATCCTCTGGCGAAACCAGAGTAGGAATTAAGTTGTGAAGTGCGCCTTCGGCGCTAAGTGTCGCTTCGCGACTAAGTTTACTTAGGCCCGAAGGGCCACTTAGCTGCGAAGCAGCACTTAAAGCCGGCGAAGCCGGCGACTTAATCTCTATCTCGTACACGCCCAGCAAATCGTTCGTCCCTCGATAGCCAGTGAAGAGGATGCGCGAGGCGAGGCGTCGAAGTCGAGGTCGAGGTCGCGGACGATGCCGGTGTCGGACGGACGGTACAGGCTGCGCGCCGTGGCCGCGCCGGTCTTCCAGCCCGAGAGGAGCACGATGTCGTTCTCGTAGCCCTTCCGGTGGAGGTCCATGTGGTTGTGCGCGTTGAGTCCCGTGAAGCCGAAATCGTAGTCGCCGAGCAGCTGCTGGGGATAGGTGGCGCGGCGCGGTTCCGCGACCTTCCGTCGCACGCAGAGGATCTCGTCGAAGTCCAGCACGGGGTTGGCGAGCATCGCCTGCCGGTACGCCTCCACCATCCGCACGGCCTCCTGCACGGGAGGGACGCGCTCCTGCGCGTCCGCCACTTTTTCGGTCGCGCAGGAGCGCGACCCTCCCGTTTCGGTCGCGCAGGAGCGCGACCCTCCCGTTTCGGTCGCGCAGGAGCGCGACCCTCCCGTTTCAGTCGCAGCAAGCTGCGACCCTCCCAACGCCGCGCGGACCGCTTGCTCCTTCTCGATCAGCGCCTCGATCGCGGGCGCGTGCTTCGCGTAGTCATACTTCGCATTCCCCTTCATGTCGGCGAGGAAGCGCCGCGCCGCCGCTGCGCTGAACACGCGCATCTGCTCGCGCGCGGCGCGAACGTCCCCGCCCGCCCGCGCCTCGTCCACCATCCACACCGTCATCATCGTGACGTCGTTCGTGGACGCGAACCGCCAGAGCACCTTCCCCTCCGGCGTCAGCTCGAACGCCGTCGTGCGCGTCCCGTCCTGCGACCCGTTCCGGTAGGAGCCGACCACGAGATTACCGTTCGGACGATCCTGCACGCCGCAGAGGTTGCCGAGCTTGAGGTCGGGATGGTCGGCGCACGCGAAGCGCCGCACCACGCGTCCCGCCGGCGAGAACTCCGAGATGGCGGAAAGGTGCGAGACCACGGTGTTGCCGTTCGCCTTCCGGTAGGCGTCGAAGGCGAGCTCGCCGATCTTCCACTGCGCGACCTGCGCCGTCGTGCGCGGGTTGAACTCGCGAACGAGTCCCGCGCCGGAGCAGCACACGAGCCACGTGCCGAACGCCGTCGCGCGGCACATGCGGTAGTGGTGGTGGACGTCCTTCGGCGTCGTGCCGTCCAGCCACGCGGCATTGCCCTTGAAACGGCGCACGACCTTCCCGTCCGGCGTAAGTTCAGAGAGGAAATCGGTCGCGTTCTCGGCAACTAAGAGATTGCCGTTCTCCAGCAGGTCGAAACCGTACACGCCTTCGCCCGTCTTCGAGCGCTCGCGGAACGCGCCCGGCGCGGGATCGTAGAGGAGCGTCGCCGGTCCCTTGCCCGGCTCGTCCACGCGCCAGAGGCAACCGTTGGCGTAGAAGAGGCGTCCGTTCAAGAGGAACGCCCGGTGAATGTTGCCGCAACCGGCCTGCTCCCACACGATCCGTCCGTCGGTTCCCAGAAGGTACGCGCGTCCGCCCTTCTTGCCGATGGCCGAAACGAGCAACGGCGCCTCCGGCGTACCCGTCAGCACGCCGGGACGTTCGCCGACCTCGCCGAAGACAGCCGCAAAAGCCGCCAGCGTCAACACTACACACGCCGCACGCCCTGCCCGCGGCACCGTAAAACGATTTTTCCTCATGGCGATAGTATAGCATAACTCGCCTGAGCGGCACACGCGGTCAGCTATTTCGTGATGGCGCCCTGGCTCTCGCAGAGACGGCGTACCGCCACGAAATCAAGCTGGCGCACGTCCTTCCCCGGCATGAACGCGGCGAGCGTCCCTGCCGCCTGTCCCATGGCCATGCACTGCGCCTGCACGCGCATGGAGGCGAACGCGGCCGGCTCCGCTGCAACCAGTCCGCCGGCGGCGAGGAGGTTCGGGCATTTCGCCGAGACGAGCGACGAAAGCGGAATCACGCCGGGGCGTTCGAGGAAGGTGAGGTTCTGTCCGCTTGAACCCGCCAGATGCCGATCCATCGGATGCGCGGCCAGCGCGATGGCGTCCGGGACGTCCGCGCCGGACGCAAACTCAGCCGCCGTCACGCGGTGAAGCGCCTTGATTTCGCGGCATTCGCGGAAACCGCTCGCCGTGGCCGTCTGCGCAAGCCACGCGTTGCGGAACGCGGGGTCCGCCTGGCGCATCACGTCGACGATCGCCGGAACCTCGCGGCGCATCCGCTCCGTGGCCGCGGCGATCTGCACCGGGTCGGTCACGTCCGCCGCCTCGGCACGCGTGGCGTTCACGCTCACGAAGCCGGGACGGATCGTGCTGCCCCACACGGCCCACGGTCCGCCGAACGACTTGATCCGCCCCGCCGCCATTGCTTCGTTGAGCGCCGCGCGGAGCGTCGGATTCGCGGACCGCTCGTTGTCGTTGCGCACGAGGACGCGCGCCTTGCCGGTGTCGACGCCGCCGAGAATGAAGCAGAGCGAAAGCGGCTGCGCGGCGCCCTTCTCGGACCGGAACGCCCCGAAGCCGTGATGCCCGACGATCGCGCCCGACGCCGTGCAGTCGATGAACCGCCCGGCTTCCATGCGCGTGAGGAATCCCCCCGTCGAGAGCGTCACCGCCGCGATGGAGCCGTCCGCCGCGAGTTCCGGCTCGCCGCAGACCTGCGTCTGCCAGAGGCACGTGACCCCCGCCTCCTCGAGCATCTCCCGCGCGACGCGCCGATAGACCTCGGCCTCGAACGGGACATTCCCCTTCGGCAGGTCCGTGATGGCGCCGCCCGCAGCCTCCAGCCGTTCGACGAACTCCCATGGAATCCCGCCGACGACGCGCCGTCCGGCGAAGTTGAACTTCGAGATCGGGCCGACCAGTCCGGCGGTCGCCATGCCGCCCGGGAAACCGAACGATTCGGCCAGCGTCACCTTCGCGCCGTTGCGCGCCGCCGCGATCGCCGCCACGAACCCCGCCGGCCCCGCACCGGCGACGAACACGTCCGCACGCAGCGTGCGCGGCGCGCTGGCCGAACCGAATCCAGCGAGCGCAGACGCCAGAACAGCCAACACACACGCCGCGCGCCCTGCCCGCGGCATCCTCAATCGGTTTTTCCTCATGGCGGTCACTGTCATAAGTGGGGATTTACACGAACAGCAGTTCGCGCGCCGCGAACAGGAAGTTTCCGCCCACGAGGTACTGCACGGCGGTCGGCGAGAAGCGCTCCTCCATCGTGATGTGTTCATGGCCGGAGAGAATGGCCTTCAGCAGCTTCTCCTCCTTGAGGTACGCGATGAAGCCTGCTGTTGTTGGGTCGTTGCGCTGGTTCCAGAGGTCACTCCCCTTCTTGGGCGGACGCGTGGCATCGGGACGGCCGGTAAACTTCTTGCCGGTGCGCCTCCAGAACTTGAACGATGCCATCTCGACGTGCGGCGTGAAGAACGGCACATGCATGCAGAGCACCATCGGCAGGCCCTTCTTCGCCTCGGCCTTGAATTTCTCGACCTGATCGAGCTGCACGGAACCGAACACGTCGTCGATGGCGATGAAGTTGACGCCGTTCACGATGCGCGAGGCGAAACGTGGATCCATCGGATACGCCGCCTTCAGCATCTCCCAGCTTTGATTCTTGTACTCCTCGCCACGCCCCGTTCCGCCTTCCTTCAGGTAGGAGTAGAACTCGTGGTTGCCCATGGAGCCGAACAGGGCATCGCCCCAGTACTTTCGCACGAGATCGAAGTTGGCGCGCGACTGGAAATCGATGAGATCGCCCGTGTGGATGACGTAATCGACATTGTGCCGCGCCCATTCAAGCGATTCGGCAAGAGCCTCCTCCTGTCGCGTCCCGAAGCCCTTCGTGCGCCGAGCGGCGGCGGCGACCTTGTCGGGGTGTTCGTCGGGATAGGCGTCCGCAAGATGCGTATCGGATATGTGCAGCACTGAAAACGGCTTCTCCAACCCGATGTCAACGACCGCGTAGGACGTGGCCAGACGGGAGTGCGCACCGCGCTTGCCGACCTCGAACTTCGGCCTCTCGCCTTCCGCGACCGCCGGAAGCTCAGCCGTCGCCACCATGAAACCGGCGAGGCACGCCCCCTTGAAGAAGTCACGCCGTCCGAACGATGTTCCTTTATTCATGATTGTCTCCTCAAAACTTTTTTCACCTTGCCGCGTTACACGCTCTCCACCTGGGGCATTCCTCTGTCAATCACGTTCCCCGCGCCATCCACCAGACGACAAAGCCCAGACCGGCCAGATTCAGCGCAACCGCAATGAAAAAGACGATCCGAAAAGACATCTTGACGCTCTTGTGGCGGAGCACCCTCTGCGCAAACCACGCGCCCGGCCAGCCGCACAGCAGCTCGAGCAGATGCAAGGTCGATTCAGGCGTGCGCCACGCGCCGCGCCGTGCGGCGCGCTTGTCCATCGCGTAAACGATGAACGTCACAAAGCTCATGGCGACGTAGACTGTGGGCACCAACGCCCAGACATGTTCCCGATACCATCCGATGACGGCACTCATTTCTCGGCCTTCCTTTCAACGCCGCACATTATACCAAATCCCCTACCCTCCCGCCACGCCCTCGCCAGGCACCGTTCTCTCTGCCTCAAGACAGTTTCTTCGTTGCGCGCAGATGTTTGCGCAGAAAAAACCATCATCATCCAAACTTCCCGTTGCCAAGCGAAGAAACCCATGCTACAATGCCCATGTTTTGCGCAAAATAGGGGCCTGCGAAGAAAATGATGTGTCCGTGGTGGAAAGTGGTGGAAAAAGGAAAAGGACGGTTCCTGTACAGACGGAGGATGACATGGAAACGACGACAGTTGAAGAACAGTTGAAGACGGCCGGTGCGTCCGGACGGCAGGACCTCTACGCGGGCGACGACGCCTGGAGGGAGTGGTTCGAGGTGTGTTTCGTGGACGGCTGCGCCGCCGCCCCCGCGCTGCGCGAGCAGGTTGCATCGGCCATGTACGCCCAGCTCGCGCGGTTCGGGTTTGCGCGCGCGGACGTGGAGGGCGCGGACCCCGTGCTCCACTTCGACGCCTACTTCATGCTCACGGGCTCGCGCGGCAAGCCCAAGCCGCTCAAACTCTACTTCAAGCACCGGATGGCGGTTGAGGACCGTCCGCTCGACGAGTTCGTCTGCGGCACGCTGTTCGGCTCGGGCAGCGGACGCGTCCATGACATCGTGCGGGACTGGCTCGCCACTGCCAAGGGATGGAAACCGCGCTCAGTACGGGATACGGACGGCAAGCGCCACCTCGTGTGGGAACGCGCCGCCGAGGTGGACGACGCCCGCGAAACGGTCGGGGCCGTCGCGTGGTGCCCCGGCGCCGCGCTCGACCGCGCCGTTCTGTGGGCGCTGTCCCACGAGATGTTTTCTACGGTGGCAACTGAAATAAAAGTGGAAAAACGGAATGTCGCGCTCCTGTGCTATGCGACGGCCCATGACATACCGATCACGACGCCAGAGGTGCTGGAGTCGCTGGGAGTCGGGAAATCGCGGGCCTACGTGCTCAAGGAGACGTGCATGAAAAAGATCGCAACATTCTTCTCGGATAAGGGCATCGCCCTGAACGACCCCCTGACGGCGCAGACCCTGCTCGCCGCCTGCGAATCGGCGCTGACGCCGGAAACCATCAAAAGGCTTGGAAAGTGAGGTGGGCCATGATGAATGAGAACATTGATCGGAACCGTTTTCTCTCCGTCTTCCGCCGCGAGTGGGAGATGTACCAGACGCGTGAGGCCGAACCGGCGCGCACGCTGTCTGGCACGCGCGACCTTTCCTCGGCGACGTTCGACCAACCCGTCGCGGGCGGCGAACTGCGCGTCTTCGCCGATTTCCCCACGCCCGTGACCGGCGTGCTGGTCGGCGTCTCCGCCAAAGGCTGGCGCGTGGTGCCGGTTTCGCCGTTCACCGTGCCCGCGTCCGACCACGAAATCCTCATCGGCACGCGCGTCTACCAGCTGTGGAACGCCTGCGACCTGCCCGTCGAGACCGCGTCCCGGAGCTGGACCGTCGACACCGTGCCCCCCGAAGACCTCGCCGACCTGAAGACCGCCCTCAACGCCACGCCTGGAGAACACCTCCCCGCCGACCTCGCGGCCTGCACAGGCCTGCCGATCGAATCGGCAGACGACCCGCGCCACGCCTACGAACGCACGTTCCGCATCGTAATCGCACGCGCCCCGGCCGTGCGCCGCCGCCTGTGGATGTACCTGGGGCCGGCCCTCGCCGCCTCACTCCTACTGGCCACGGCGCTCCCCGTCCTCTTCATGAAGGACGGCACCATGAAGCAAAGCTCCGATTTTGCCATAACTCCCGAAAATACCGTTCCGCACCGTAATATCACCAAACAAACGGCTGCCGCCCCGCAACCCGAACCGCCTCAAGCGCCCGAGGTGAAATGTGAAATAGTGGCGCAGGAACGCGCAGCGCCCGTTCCGCCCCCAAGCAAACCTATTCCTCCTCCGAGAAAGGCTGCACTGCGTGGTGAACTTGTCGCAGAACACAGGGACGCCATGTGGGATGTCGGTTTTACCGGCATGGTAAAATCAGATGCCGCGATGTCGCAGAAACCAATGGCTCTCGGTTGCTACTTGCGTGAAACGCATGCGTATGAGGCTGCGAATGCATATGAAGGTGCACGTATGTATAAGGCGAAGGCTCCGTCATGCGAGCCACCTGCCGTGCGATTTTCTTCTGCACCGCGGGCGGATGCGGCGGGGACGGAACTGTTCGCCGCCTTCAAGGAAAACGAATTCCTGGACGTGACGGGTAATCCGCTCTCCACGTTCGGTCTCGACGTCGACACGGCAAGCTACACCACGATGCGGCGGTACCTGACGGACATGAAGCGCCGTCCGCCGACGGACTCGGTACGCATCGAGGAGTACGTGAATTACTTCTCCTACGACTACGCGGGGCCGACGGGGAAGGTCCCCGTGGCGGTGGCGTGTGAGCTGGGCGCGTGCCCGTGGAACGCGGCGCACAAGCTGCTGCGCGTGGGCGTACAGGCGAAGCGCATCCCGAAGGAGTCGATTCCGCCCTGCAACCTCGTGTTCCTGATCGACAAGTCCGGGTCGATGGGCTACAACGGCGGATTCACGACGCTCGTGCAGGCGCTGCGACTCCTCGTGGACCAGCTGCGTCCGGAGGATTCCGTCGCGATCGTCTCCTATGCGAGCGGCGTGCAGGTGGAGCTGCCCGCCACGTCCGGCGCCGACAAGGCGCGCATCCGGCAGGTCCTCGACGGCCTGCGCGCCGGTGGCGCCACCTCGGGCGGCGAGGGTCTGCAACTCGCCTACGAACAGGCGATGAAGAACTTCTCCACCAAGAAGAACAACCGTGTGGTGCTCGTCACGGACGGCGACTTCAACGTGGGCATCCGCAATCCCTCCGAACTGGAGCGGTACATTGCGGAGAAGCGCGCCACGGGCGTGTTCCTGACCGTGCTCGGCGTCGGCCGCGGCAACTACCATGACGCGATGATGAAGAAGCTCGCGAACGCCGGCAACGGGAACTACGCGTTCCTCGACGGCATCCTCGAGGCGAAGAAGGTCCTGATGACGGAATTCGGCGGTACGATGATGACGGTGGCGAAAGACGTGAAACTTCAGCTGGAGTTCAACCCGGCGCAGGTGTCCGCGTACCGTCTGCTCGGCTATGAAAGCCGGACGCTCGCGGCGAAAGACTTCAACGACGACAAGAAGGACGCCGGCGAGATGGGCAGCGGGCATTCGATGACGGCGTTCTACGAGCTCGTGCCGGCCGGCGCGACGAACGCGGTGGCGAAGACCGACGCGCTCAAGTACCAGAAGCAGGTGCCGGTGGCGAACGAGGAGCTGCTCACGGTGAAGCTCCGCTACAAGCTGCCGGACGCCAGCGCAAGCACACGGATGGACCTGCCTGTGGTGGCGAAGGACATCACGCCGTCCGAACCGACGGAATCGTTCCGGTTCGCCTCGGCGGTGGTGGAGTTCGCGCTGCTCATGAAGGACTCCGCCCACAAGGGCTCGGCCTCATTCGACGCGGTGATCAAGCGCGCTCGGGCGGCGAAGGGTCGCGACGACGACGGCTGGCGTGCCGAGTTCATCCGCCTCGTCGAAACCGCGCAACTGCTAGGGCACTTCCCAACGGTTGGGAAAGGAGAAGAAAAATGACCGAAAACTTCTTACGAGCGGGTAAACCTTCTGGGGATTCTAAGTCAGGTCTTAAATTATTTCCGGTGGTGTTGGGGGAAAATGCCCCTCTCCCGAATACCAATCGTTAGGCTGGTCTTTGGAGTTGCGTACGGGGTGTATTTGTTTTGGACCCACCCGGGCGTACCAGATGGTGCGATCAGTTCTGATCTTTCGCCGGTGGCAGGGCCAGCTCGATGATGCCGTCCGTGCGGAGGGTGAACTGCGTGCCGAACTCGGCCGACGTGCGTTTCAGCGCCGCAAGGATCACGCCCGACGCCTCGCCGTCCGCCGTGCGGGGGAGGCCGTTGACGGACCAGTCCTTCATCCAGTGCAGCTCGATCGGCAGCATCTCGATCTTGACGAGCGCGCCCTTCTCGAAGCTCAGCCGCGGCACGACCGAAAGGAAGTTCTCGCGGAATGCGTGGAGACCGACCTTTCCGCCCTTGGAACGGGCGTTGAACGCGGTCTTCGCGTCGGAGTCAAGCGGCACGCCGTACTGCTCGCAGAAGTCCGGCGGCACAAGCGGCACGACGTTGTTCTGGAACACGAAATCGCCGAGGGAGTAGAAGATGGGCCGTCCGTTCCTGAGCTCGATTCCCTTGAGCTGGTGCGTGCCGCCGCCGATGACGGCGTCCGCGCCCGCGTCGACCGCCGCGTGGCAGAACTCGACGAAATACGGCGCCGGCTCCTCGACGTTCTTGTGGCGCATC
>ONRL01000065.1 GCA_900320225.1 uncultured Lentisphaerota bacterium | reverse complement strand
GTGTGCGCTGGCGGCTTTCGGCGGCGTTGAGCGCGTGCGCCTGTCGGACGGTTGGGAGTTCATGCGCGCGGACGGTTCCGCGAACGAGACCAACTCCGCGGCGTGGCGGGCGGTGCGCGTGCCGCACGACTGGGGCGTGGAGAAGTCGTTCGACCCGGCGAAGCCGTATGGCGACGCCTACCTCGAGCCGACCGGCATCGGCTGGTACCGGCGCACGTTCCGTCTCGACCCCGCGCGCGTGGCGTTCATTAAGTCTGGCGGACTCCTCTTCTTCGAGTCAAACGGCATGATGAGCCACTCGAAGGTGTGGGTGAACGGCGCGTACGTGGGCGGCTGGCCCTATGGGTACACCGCCTTTCGTTGTGACCTCACGCCGCACCTGAAACTCGACGGCGAGAACACGCTCGTCGTGCGGTGCCACAACTACGTCGACTCCTCGCGCTGGTACACGGGCGGCGGCATGTACCGCGAATGCCGCTTCGCGTTCTGTCCGGCCGACTACCTCATCCCCGGTTCCGTCGCGATCACCACGCCGGAAGTCACGAAGGAACGGGCGACCGTCTACGTGGGGTGGGAGATGTCGCAGTCCGGCAAGAAGACGCGCACGTTCACAGTCGACAATCCGCGTCTCTGGGACATTGACGATCCCCACCTCTACACGCTCGAGCTCGAGGGCGAGACGTTCCGCTACGGCATCCGCACGATCGCGTTCTAGCCGCTGAACGGCGTGTGCATCCACCACGACCTCGGCGTGCTCGGCGCGGCCTACAACCGCGCCGCGATGAAGCGCCGCTTCCTCAAGCTGAAGGAGGCCGGCGTGAACGCCATCCGCTGTTCGCACAATCCCGAGGATCCCGACTTCCTTGACCTCTGTGACGAGCTCGGACTCCTGGTGAAGGACGAGGTGTTCGACGAGTGGCGGCACATCGGCTCGGCCGGCAAGCGGAAGAACGGCTATTCGAATCTCTTCGAGGCGTGGCATGAGCGCGACGTGCGCGCGTGGGTGCGCGCCGACCGCAACCACCCCTCGGTGATCATGTGGTCGCTTGGCAACGAGATCTGTGACGGCCATCCGCGCATCGCCCCCACGAGCGAGTTCATCGTCACCGCGAAGACGCTCGACGCCATCGTCAAGAGCGGAAGAACCCGAACAAGCCGTTCTTCGGGTCCGAGACGCAGTGCGCGATCTCGAGCCGCGGCGCGTACACCTTCCCCGTCAAATGGGGCTGGACGCAGCAGAAGACCGGCGCGCTGCACGTCTCCGGCTACGGCGTGGAGGCTTGCGGCTGGCCGGGCGTTCCCGAGAAGGGCTGGGCCTGCGCGCCCGACGCGCAGTGGTTCAACATGGACGCCCACCCCGAGTGCATGGGCGAGTTCGTGTGGACGGGCTGGGACTATCTCGGCGGACCCTACTGGGCCGACGACATGGTCAAGAAGTTCAAGATCAAGGGCATCCACTCTTGCGCGACGGGCTTCATCGACCTCGCCGGATTCCCGAAGGACACGTTCTGGCTCTTCCAGTCGCGCTGGCGTCCCGACCTGCCGATGGCGCACATCGTGCCGCACTGGAACTGGCCCGATCGCATCGGCAAGGTGACGCCCGTCCATGTGTTTACCTCGGGCGACGAGGGCGAATTGTTCCTCAACGGGCGCTCGCTCGGACGCCAGAAGAAGGATCCGAAGAACTGGAAGAAGGCCTACCGCCTCACCTGGGACGACGTCGTCTACGAACCGGGCACGCTCAAGGTCGTGACGTACAAGAAGGGGGCACCGTGGGCCGAGAAAACCATTTGCACCACAGGCTCGGCTGCCCAGCTCAAGCTGGAGGTCGAGGACGGCGCGGAAGCGGGTTCTGACCTCGTGTTCGTGAACCTCGAGGTCCAGGACGCGGAAGGGCGCTTCGTGCCGGATGCCGCCGTGGATGTCACGTTCGCGGTGAAGGGCCCGTGCGAGCTCGTGGCCACGGACAACGGCGACGAGGCCGACTTCGCGTCGTTTCATTCGCCCACGCGCCGGACCTTCTCCGGTCGCCTCCAGGCCATCGTGCGTCTCAACCCCAGTGCCGCCGGTGCCTCCATCACGGCGGCCGCTTCCGGTCTTAACCCCTGCGAAATACCTGTGCGCCGCTAATTCCAGGAGGACGAAAGGGAGAAGATAAGTATGCAAATCTTGGTTGGTGTACTTGCGTGCAGTGCGGGCGTACTGGTGGTGGCGCTTACAGGTGCGCTCGTGGCGTTATGCCGGGCGCGTAGGTCGGCGGCTGAGTCAGTCGCGGAGGCGCAGAGGCTGAACGGCGAGGTCGTCCGGCTTTCTGCCACGCTTGCCGCAAAGGACGAGTCCGTGCAGGCGCGGCTTGCGGACAAGGATCGCGCCTGTGAGGAACGACTCGCGGAGTTGAGGCGCACGCTCGAGGAGACGATTGCGCGTCTGCGCAGCGAGTTTGCGTCGCTGGCGGCGGATAAGCTGGAGGAGAAATCCGGTCTGCTCTCCGAGCGGAACGCGAAGGACGTCAAGCCCCTCTTTGACGCACTTCGCCAGAACATCGACGAGTTCCGCAAGGCGGCGGAGTCCGCGAGGGAGTCCAACGTCAAGCTCGGCGGCGAGCTTTCGGCTCGAATCGACGAGGTGGGACGCAAGGCGCAAAGCCTCGGTCGTCAGGCCGACGACTTCGTGGCGGCGCTCCGGGGCGGCAACAAGAACCAGGGCAACTGGGGCGAGGGAATCGTTCGGAACGTCCTCGAGGGCGCAGGGCTCAGGCCGGGAACGGACTTCGTGGAACAGCTTGGTGCGCATGACGCGGGAATGCCCGACTTCACCGTGCTGGACGGCACCCACCGCAAGATCTTGATCGACTCGAAGGTGAACATCGACGCCTTTCTGGTTGCCGACCAGGCGGCGAAGGAGGGACGCACGGAGGAGGTTGAGAAGCACTTGGGTGAACATGCGAGGAGTGTTCGGTTGCAGATCACGAACCTGTCCGCCAAAAACTACCCTGTCCGGCTCAAGGAGAAGGACGCCGATGTCGAGGCGGAGTACTCGCCCGTCGTCATCATGGCGATGCCAAGCGAGGCGACATACGCGGCCGCCATTTCCACGGATCCGCATCTTGTGTCCTTTGCGAACGAACGCGGTATCGTCCTCGCCTCTCCGCAGATGCTCTTTGGCTATCTCGTCCTTTTCAAGATCGGCATGGACAGGCTGAAGGTGGACCGCAACAACCAGAACATCGCCAATCGGGCACGACAGCTTCTCGACCGCATGGATGCAGCCTTCGCGGCGCTCGAGAAGATCGGCAAGTCGCTCGACGCCGCACAGGAACAGTACCACGAGACGATGCGCAAGCTTGGCGGTGAGGACGGCGCGCACAACATCCTCGCCCCGGCCCGCGAACTCGCGAAGCTCGCCCCGCCGTCCCGCAAGTGCGCCTCCCTCGCGATGCAACAGGCGTGACGTGAATTTTCCCTGTTGCGCGTGGGGCCGGGAATGTGGTATAATGTGCGCGTCTGAGGAAAAAAGACATGAACAGCACCTTCAAGTTTGCGTGGCGTTATTACTTCGGCTTTACGGCCGGAGCGGCGCCCGCATGCTGAAAAGGTGGATCGAAGATGAAACCTATCGGATGACGGCCCCGCTCCAAGACGAGCGAGGCCGTTTTTGCTGACAGGGTTCAAAGGAGAAAAACATGATCATCACGTTGAAGAAGAACGCGGACAAGAAGCAGGTGGACTGCCTGCTCGGCTGGCTGCGCGACCACAAGGTGACGCCGCACGTGAGCGCGGGCGAGTCGGAAACCATCATCGGATGCGTGGGCGACGTGGCGCGCCTCGACATCGGCCTCGTCCAGGCGCTCAGCGTCGTGGAGACCGTCCAGCGCATCCAGGAGCCGTACAAGGAGGCGAACCGCAAGTTCCATCCCGAGGACTCGGTCGTGGACTGCGGCGGCCCGAAGGTCGGCGCCGGGAACTTCCAGGTGATCGCGGGCCCGTGCAGCGTGGAGAGCGAGGAGCAGGTGATCGCCATCGCGAAGGCCGTGAAGGCCGCCGGCGCCACGCTCCTGCGCGGCGGCGCGTTCAAGCCGCGCACGTCCCCCTACTCGTTCCAGGGTCTCGGCAAGCGCGGCCTCGAGATCCTCCTCCAGGCGAAGCGCGAGACGGGCCTCCCCATCGTGACCGAGCTCATGCGCATTGAACACCTTGAGCTGTTCAACGACGTGGACGTGATCCAGATCGGCGCGCGCAACATGCAGAACTTCGACCTCCTGAAGGAGGTGGGCGCGCACTCGAAGAAACCCGTTCTCCTCAAGCGCGGCATGAGCGCCACCCTCCAGGAACTGCTCATGAGCGCCGAGTACGTGATGGCGAGCGGCAATCCGAACGTCATGCTCTGCGAACGCGGCATCCGCACCTACGAGACGGCCACGCGCAACACGATCGACCTCACGGTGATTCCCGTCCTGCACCGCCTCACGCACCTGCCCGTGATCGTCGACCCGAGTCACGCCACTGGCGTGGCCCGCCTCGTGGAGCCGTGCGCGATGGGCGCCGTGGCGATGGGCGCGGACGGTCTCATCATCGAGGTGCACAACGACCCGCCGCACGCGCTGTGCGACGGCGCGCAGAGCCAGACGCCCGAGATGTTCGCCGACACGATGCGCCGCATCGCGGCGATCCGCCCGCTCGCCTACGAGCTTCACGATTAACAAACGGAAGGGAAGAGATGAAAGACCTGGAGGAAATCCGCAAGGAGATCAACGAGATTGACGAAAGCATGCGCGAGCTCTTCGTGCGTCGTCTCGCGGTCTCCGCCGAAGTGGCCGAGGCGAAGCGCGCGAAGGGCACGCCGATCCTCAACCCGGCGCGCGAGCGCGAGATCCTCGCGCGCGTCGCGAAGGAGGTGGGGCCCGACATGGAGAACGAGGCGCGCCTCTTTTTCACGACGCTCTTCTCCATCTCGCGCGGACGCCAGCGCACGGCCATCCAGGGCGAGAACGCGCTCGTGGCGCAGATCGCCGAGGCGATCGCGAAGACGCCCAACCAGTTCCCGTCTTCCGCCACCGTGGCGTGCCCCGGCACGGAAGGCGCCTACTCGCAACAGGCCACGAGCCGCCTCTTCTCCTTCCCCACGATCCTCTATTTCCGCGGCTTCGAGAACGTGTGCCGCGCCGTGGAGACGGGCATGTGCGACTACGGCGTGCTGCCGATCGAGAACTCCGCCGTGGGATCCGTGCCCGCCATCTACGACGCGATGGCGCAGCACTCGTTCAAGATCGTCCGCGCGATGCGCATGCGCATCCGCCACGTCCTTCTCGCGAAGCGCGGCGTGAAGCTCACCGACGTCAGGGAGGTGACGAGCCACCCGCACGCGATCGCGCAGTGCTCGGCGTTCCTCCTCACCCACCCCGAGATGCGCACGATCCCCGCGTCGAACACGGCCGCCGCCGCCGCGGAGCTCGCGGAGTCCGACCGCATGGACGAGGCCGTGATCGCCTCCCGCGCGTGCGCGGAGCTGTACGGACTCGACGTGCTCGCGGAGGACATCTCGAACGTCGCCACGAACTACACGCGCTTCATCTGCATCTCCAAGGACCTCCAGATCTACCCCGACGCGAGCAAGATGACGCTTCTCATGAGCCTCGCGCACCACCCGGGCGCGCTGAGCGGCGTGCTCGCGAAGTTCGCGTCGATCGGCGTGAACCTCTCGAAGCTCGAGTCGCGTCCCGTGCCGGGCAGCGACTTCGAGTTCCGCTTCACTCTCGACATCGAGGCTTCGCCGCGCGATCCGCGCGTGGTGAAGCTCCTGGACGGTCTCGCCTCCGACCCCGAGGTCGAGCATTTCACCTACCTCGGCGCCTACGACGAAAAGTGAGGACGCGATGAGTAGCAGCTACGGCGACAACATCCGCATCACGATCTTCGGCCAGTCCCACGCGCCGGCGATCGGCGTGACGGTCGAGGGCCTGCCCGCAGGCTTCACGATCGACCGCGCCGCCCTGCAGGCGTTCCTCGACCGACGCGCGCCGGGACGCGACGCGACGTCCACCGCGCGCCGCGAGGCCGACGCGCCCGAGTTCATCTCCGGCCTCGTGGGAGACGTCACGTGCGGCGCGCCGCTCACCGCCATCATCCGCAACACGAACACGCGCTCGCAGGACTACGACGCCCTCCGCGCGGTGCCGCGTCCCGGCCACGCCGACTGGCCCGCGCAGGTACGCTTCGGCGGCTTCCAGGACGTGGCCGGCGGCGGACACTTCTCCGGGCGTCTCACCGCGCCGCTCTGCATCGCGGGCGGCATCGTGCTGCAGATCCTCGCGCAGGAGGGCGTGTCCGTGCAGGCGCGCGCCGAGCGGATCGGCGGCGAGACCGACCCCGACCGCCAGCGCGAGGCGATCCTCGCGGCGAAGGCGGCGGGCGACTCCGTGGGCGGCGTGATCGCCTGCGAGGTGCGCGGCATGCCCGTGGGCGTGGGCGATCCGATGTTCGGCGGACTTGAGAACCGCATCGCGCAGGCCGTGTTCGGCATTCCCGCCGTGAAGGGGATCGAGTTCGGCGACGGCTTCGCCGCGAGCGAGCGGCGCGGCAGCGAGAACAACGACCCCTACCGCATGGTGGACGGCAAGGTGAAGCCCGTCACGAACCACGCGGGTGGGATTCTTGGCGGACTCTCCACCGGCGAACCGATTACCTTCCGCGTGGCGATCAAGCCCACGTCGTCGATTGCGATCGAGCAGGACTCGGTGAACCTCCTGACCGGCGAGAACGCGCGCCTGCGCGTGCACGGCCGCCACGATCCCTGCATCGTCCCGCGCGCCGTACCGTGCGTGGAGGCCGCCGCCGCCCTCGCGGTGTACGACGCGCTCCTCGAACGCCGCAAAGAAGCGAAGTGACGGATGAAAAGCGTACTGAGGTTGATGACGGCATGCGCGTGTGCGTGCGCGTGGGCGGATGAAGCGCCGATTGGCGTGTTTGATTCCGGGTTGGGCGGGTTGACGGTGCTGGAGCGTCTGCTGGACGTGGACCAGGTCAACAACGCGACGGGCCTCTACGGGCCCGACGGCGTGCCGGATCTCTCGCGCGAGCGGTTCGTCTACCTCGGCGACCAGGCCAACATGCCCTACGGCGACTACGCGGCGGAGGGCAAGAGCGACTATCTGCGCGAGCTCGTCCTCAAGGACGCCAAGTTCCTTCTCGCCACGAACTACTACCGCACCGCCGAGGAACGGACGCCTTCCGGCTGCAAGCCGCGCGCGAAGATCATCGTCATCGCCTGCAACACGGCGACGGCATGGGGTCCGGACGACGTTCGCAAATACTTGGCTTCCATCGGCGACGGCACGAAGGTCGTCGGCGTGATCGAGGCCGGCGTGCGCGCAACGCTGGACCAAGTTGGCGCTAAAGCCGATTCGGCTCCTTTTGCCGTCGGCGTGATGGCCACCCCCGGCACAATTGCGTCCGGCGCGTACGAACGCACCATCCGCGCCGAGCTGAAGGCACGCGGCGTGAAGGCGGACGTGCGGGTGATCGGCCAGGGATGCGCCGGGTTGGCGGACGCCATCGAATGCGGGTCGCCCGCCGCGGACGCGATTGCGAAATCCAATCTCGTCGCCCTCGTGGAACGCCACCGCGCATCGGCGCCGTCCGTTCCCATCAAGGCCGTCATTCTGGGATGCACGCACTTCCCGTTCGTGCAGGACACGCTGAACCGCGCGGTGGCGGAGCTGCGCGCGAAGGGAGCGCCGCTCGCCGCCGATTTCCGGTTCGTGGATCCCGCGTTCTACACGGCGGCGGAATGCCATCGTCTCTTGCGCGAGACGGGGCGGCTTTCAACGTCGGCGAAACCGGACGCCTCGCTTGCGTTTCTCTCGGTGGCCGATCCAAGTCTGCCGTCCGAATGCCTGACCGCCGACGGACAGTTGACCCGTGCGTTCAAGTATGGACGGAATACGGGCTCCTGCGCCGTCACCACGAAGCCCGTGCCGTTCACGCGCGAACGCTTCGGCGACGACGTGTTTCGGAACGTCGGCCGCCTCCTCCCCCGCACCGCATCCCTCCTCTCCCGCTGATAGGTAGTTGCCGTGCGGCGTGGGGTTTGGTAAAATATGCGGAAATGACACGCGAAGAAATTGAATCAAAACTAAAGGACGTGATCGTCTCGGCGCTCGACCTCGAGGATGTCACGGCTACGGACATCGGTACGGACGTGCCGTTGTTCGGCGAGGGTCTGGGGCTCGACTCGATCGACGCCCTCGAGCTCGGCATGGCCGTGAAGAAGGCGTTTGGCGTCACATTCGCCGCCGACCCTGCCGAAAACAGGAAAATTTTCTACTCGGTCAAGACACTGGCCGACTTCGTTGAACAACAGAGCAAGGCCGACCAGACATGACAAATGAGGAAATCCAGAAGACCATAACAGATGTACTCGTTGCTGACTTCGAGTGCGACCGGGAAAAGATCACGCTCGACACCAACCTTTTCACCGAACTCGACCTCGACTCGATTGACGCCGTCGATCTCGTCGTGCGGCTTCAGCAGGTGACGAAAAAGAAGGTGAATCCCGAGGACTTCCGCCAAATCCGCACGTTGCGCGACGTCGTGGCGGCTGTTTCCAAGCTCGTGAACGAATGAGATGATCTCCGCCGTCTTCGCCATCCTCTTCGGCGTGTCGCTGTTGCCGGGGCGCAAGCCGCTGTGCCAGCGTTTCGCCGAGCGGATTTCGGACGGCATCATGCCGGAGGGCGCGGAAGCGTACTGCCGCCGCCTCACGTGGGTGTGGTTCGTCCTCTTGGCCGCCAACGCGGCAACGGCAATGGCCGTGGCAGCCGTGTTCGGTCCGTGGATCGGCTCCGCCGTGGCCATTCCCCTTTCCGCCATCGTGGTGGGGGGCACGTTTGCCGTGGAGGGATGCGTCCGTGCACGCCGCTTCTCCGTGTCGTTCCACACGTCTGGCTCCACCGCCGCGCCGAAGACCATCGTCAAGACGTTCGCGTCGCTTGCGAAAGAGGTGGCGTTCCATCGCGCGCGTCTCTCGGACGTTCTCGCGTGCAAGCCCGTGTTCCTCTCCACGGTCGAGCCGCATCACATGTACGGACGTCTCTGGCGGGTCATGTTGCCCCGTGCGGCGGGTTGCGTCGTGGACCCCGAGGTGATTCTCACGCCCGAATCGCTGCTCGAGAAGATGCGTGCGGCCGAACGCGTGTTCCTTGTTACGACGCCAAGTTTTCTTGCGCGGTTTGCGGAATACGCGGACCAGTACGACGTCCCGCAGAACGTGGTGGAGCTCACCACCTCCGGCGCGCTTCTTACGGCAGATGTCGCCGCCGCCGCGCGCCGCGTGTTCGGCCGCGCGCCGCTGGAGATCTTCGGCAGCACGGAGACGGGCGGCGTCGCCTCCCGTCGGCAGGAGAAGGGTGACGAGGCGTGGACGGTGTTCGATCCGGTGAAGGTCTGGGCGGATGCATCGGGCCGTCTGGTGGTGTCCTCGCCGTTCTCCTGTGCGCGGCGTTTCACGATGGGCGATGGCGTGGTGTTCGTGTCGGAAGGTCGCGACACGCGCGACACGCCCCGTTTCAGGCTCTGCGGGCGCATGGACCGAATGGTGAAGATCGCGGAGCAACGCGTGTCGTTGCCCGAGATGGAGGCGACGATGTGCCTGCTTCCTAATGTCGCCGAAGCGGCGCTCGGCGTGGAGGAGGGGGCGTATGGGCCCGCCCTCGGCGCGGTCATCGTGCCGCGGAAGGGCTGGACCGACCTCAAGACGCTCGGCAAGCGCGCGTGCGCCCGTGCCCTGCGCGCGCAGTGCCTGTCCCTTTTCCCGAAGGGAGCCGTTCCGCGGAAATTCCGTTTCGTCCGCGAGCTGCCGCGCAACGTGCAGGGGAAGGTGCAGGCATCTGCCATCAGGGAAATCCTCGCCTCGCAGATAGCTGAGCCGTTTACGGAAAACGAGGAGCGCACGGCCACCACGTACGTCGCCGATCTCACCTTCGACCGCGACGCGGCTTATTTCCAGGGGCACTTCCCCGGATTCCCGGTACTGCCCGGCGTGGTCCAGCTCGGGACGGCGCATCGTCTCGCCGAGGCATTCATCGGCCGTGCACGTACGTTGCGGGCGGTCAAGAAGGTGAAGTTCTCGCATGTGATCCAGCCAGGCGCGACGGTCCATTTCTCGTTGACGAAGAAAACGGCCGACGAATTCGCGTTCGACTACCGAAAGGGGGATGTGCCATGTACAAGTGGTGTGTTGTGTTTCTAGCGTCATGGGGAGCCGCCCTATGGGGAGTCGCCGCCCCCCCCGGCATGGCCGAGCGCATGTTCGCCGCGCTGCCGGCCCAAGCCACGGGCACGTTCGTGCAGCGCAAGATCCTCGCCGACGTGGAGGTGACAATCACCTCCTCCGGCACGTTCAGCATCGTGAAGGACAAGTCCTTCGAGTGGAAGACGCTCAAGCCCCTGCCGTCCACATTCACCGCCACGCCGGATTCCTACACCATGACGGCGAACGGCAAGACCTCGACGCACGCGCTTTCCGAGTTGAAGCTCTCCGCGGGTCTCCGCTCGCTCGTGAGGGGCGACCTCTCCGCCCTCGGCGACGTGTTCGACGTAACGGAGGCGGAAGGCCGCCTCACGCTCGTTCCGAAGACTCGCGAGCTGCGCGAGTTCGTGAAACGCGCCACGCTCGAGGGCACGGACTTCCCCACGCGCTTCGCGCTTGACTACGTAACGGGCGACCGTCTTGAAATCGACTTGGTCCAGAGTCGCTAGGGGGGCGTTCTTCGCCTTCATCGCGGCCGCAATCGCCACGCTTGCGTGTACGTGCCGTAACGGCGTGGAGACGGATCTCTACGCCCTGCTCGACTCCACGCGACGGAACGTGCTGCGCGCGCTTGCGGACAACGTCGGCGGACAGCTCCGCATCCTCCTGGAGGGTGCGGACCTTGCCTCGCTTGACGCACCCGCCGCGGAGTTCAAGGAATACATGGCATCGCATGTGCGGGCAGAGACGGGATCGATCACGAATACGCTCGCGGCACTTGCACCGCGCAGCGGCGGGTTGTTGACAGAAGAGACGCGTGCGCTGTTGCTGGCGGGGGAGTACGGCGCCGTTGCGACGAACGCGGCAACGGCGTTGACCTCGGGGCTTCTCGCACCGCTTGTCTCCGTGAAGGATGATCCGTTCCTGCTGGCCACTGATTATCTCACGCACTTCCAGGCGAGAGACAACCACGGGTGGTCGCTCCGCGACGGCGACCCCGTGCGCGAACAGGACGGGCGCTGTTACCGGTTGCTCGTGTTTGACGGGCTCAAGACGTCCGACAGCGCGTTCATCTGCGACGTGCTCAAGCGCGTGCGCGCGTTTAATGCGGTCGCGCAGGAGCGCGACCCTCCCGTGAGGGCGCATGTGAGCGGGGCGCCGTTTCACGCGGCGCTGGCCACGGAGCGGTCAAAGCGCGAAATCAACATCCTCTCCGCCGTTTCGCTCGTGATCGTCGTCGTGCTGGGCGTATGGCTGTTTCGGTCGATACGGTTTGTCGTGCCACTCATCGTCACGCTCGCGAGCGCTTTCGTTGTGGCGACGGCGACAGTGTTTGTCGCGTGGGGGCGTCCGCACGTGCTGACGTTCGTCTTCGGCACGACGCTCATCGGCCTGTGCGTTGATTATGTCTACCACGCCTGCGCGGCGGAGGACGTTCGCATGATACGGCGTCCGCTCGCCTGCGCGCTGGTGACGACGCTCGCCTGCTTCGCGCCGCTCGCTTTTTCCTCCGTCACTGTGTTGCGGCAGATGGCGCTCTTCACGGGCGCGGGGCTCGTCACGACTTGGGCGGGGGTGATGGTGTGGTTCGGTCGCGCAGGAGCGCGCCCCTCCCGCTGGGACAACGGGCGTTCCGCCCGTTGCACGCCGACGCCACTCTCGTCGGGCGGTCGCAGCAAGCTGCGCCCCTCCCGCCTTTCATTTTTCATTTTTCTTTCTTCACTTTTCATTCTCATTTGCGCGGGCGCATTCCGCATCCGACCGAGCTCCGATCCCGCGCAATTCTACCGCCCGGATCCGTTCCTCGCCGAGGGTGAGCGGAAGTTCTACGAGCTAAACCAGTCTGCTGCCGCGCGTTTCGCGGTTGTCGAGGGCGCCACGGTGCAGGAGGCGCTCGAGTGCGAGGAGGCGGCCGGCGTGAAGGGACTTTCGGCGATCATCCCTTCATTGAAGCGCCAGCGCGAGAACCAGGCGCTTGTGGCGGAGTTGCGCGCGAAAACCGGTGCCGCTTATACGGCACTCACGGGCGTGCCGGTGCGCGACGGCGCGGATGCGCGCGGTCTGCTCGATCCCGAGGAGATCACCGACCCGCTGCTCAAGAAGTTGATACGACCGATGTGCGTGAAGTCGGGGGATCGCGTCCTTCTCGCTTCACCGCTTCCCCCGGCGGGAGGGCCGCGCTCCTGCGCGGCCGCCGGCAGCGGCGTGTCCGTCGTCGAGCCCAAGCGCGAGCTGATGTCCCTCTTTGACGCCTACGCGCAGGAGGCGTACCGTCTCCTCGGCATCTCCTTCGCGTTGCTGGCGGCGTTGTTGGCGGCGCTCTTCCGCAGGCGGTTCCTCGCCTATGCGCTGCCGGTGGCGGCCGCCGTCCTGGCCACGTTGGGCGTGCTCGGGTGGTGCGGCGTGCAGCTCACCTTCTTCCATGCGCTGTGTTTCTTCGTGTGCACGGGACTGGGGCTTGACTACGTGATCTTCCATCTGGAGGCCACGGCAAGCGCGACACTCCCGCGCACGCGACGGGTGGTGTTCGTGTCGTTCCTCACGAGCGCGTCGGCATTTGGGCTGCTCGCCCTCACATCCTTCCCCGTTACGCGCGCGATGGGCGCTACGCTCGCGCTCGGCCTCTTCTTCGCGTATTTCTGTTCCCGTTGCCGCGCCAACAGGATTCGTTGAGAGTGTCGTGCTCCGACGCGAGACGCGTCTGCGGGACTGAGGTTTTCGCGTGATGCGTCTTCACGCGGACCCAGAATGTGGTATAATAACCGACATGCCTCCACCCAAGACATCCTTCACTTACGAGCTCGACGCCGAGCAGCAGGAAAAGCTGCTCGCGCTGCTTGCGCTTGGCAACTACCGCCCCCGGCAGGTCCCCTACTCGCTGGCGGCGGTGGAGGGCGACGGTTTCAACTGCGCGCTTTACCAGAAGGAGAAGCACGGGCGTCGCAAGCTCTGCATCCAGGGCTCGAAAGCGCAGGATTTCGTGGAGTTCTTCCTCGAGCCGAACGTACTCGGCGTGGCCACGGTGGGCTACGAGGACGTGCTCGATCCCGGACGCAGCTCCGCACACGGCGGCAGCGACGAGTCCGGCAAGGGCGATTTCTTCGGTCCGCTCGTGGTCGCCTGCTGCTACACGGACGAGACGCTCTCGGCGGCGATGCGCGAGATGGGCGTGCGGGACTGCAAGCAGATGACGGATAAGGCCGTGCTCACGGTGGGCGCGAAGTTGCGACAGCTGCTCGGTCCGGACCGTTATGCTGTCGTGAAGATCGGCCCGGCCGCGTACAACCGTCTCTACGCGAAGATCAAGAACATCAACCGCCTGCTTGCATGGGCGCACGGCACGTGC
This sequence comes from uncultured Lentisphaerota bacterium, assembly GCA_900320225.1. Lineage (GTDB taxonomy): Bacteria > Verrucomicrobiota > Kiritimatiellia > RFP12 > UBA1067 > RUG572. The sequence continues at coordinate 2,687 of ONRL01000065.1, read as the reverse complement.
ATCGAGGAGCTGCTGGAGAGGCAGCAGGCTTGCCCGAAGGTGGTGGTGGACCAGTTCGCGCCCACGGAGGCGACGATCCGCCGCGCGCTGAAGGAGCGCGGGAAGAAGATCGTGGTGGAGCAGCGCCACCGTGCCGAGGATGACATCGCCGTGGCCGCCGCGTCCGTGATGGCGCGCGCGGAGTTCCTGCGCGCGATCGCCGCCATGGCCGTGGAGGACGGCCCGATCCCCGTGGACAAGGTGCCGCTCGACATGATCCCCCGTGGCAGCAGCGATCCGCGCGTGCGCCAGCTCGCCGAGGAGATGGTGCGCAAGCACGGGCCGACGTGGCTCATGAACCACTGCAAGGCGCATTTCCAGACGACGGACAAGGTACTTGCCGCGTGCGGGATGTCGCGCGCGGACCTGCCTCCCGAGGGCCAGGTTACGAGCGCCGTGGCGAACGGAAAATGGAACGGCCGGAAGGACGCGTCGGAATCGGGAGGGCGGACGTCCCCGTCCGCAGCGGGCGAATCAGCTTGAAAAGAGAGAAGAAGGAGAGAAGATGACAGAGTTCTTCGCAAATTCACTGATGAACGGGTTCGTCAAGTCGAGCTTGATGGGTCAGGGCATCGTGGTCGCGCAGCTTCTGGCGAGCGTATTCATGGTCGCCATCGCCATCGGGAAATGGAGGGGGTTGTCGAGCGTGTCGCAGGCGGCGCGCCGCGTGACGCGCGACGTGATGAGCGGACGCGACGTGCTTGAGTACTACCTCGCCCGCCATCCCAACGGGCACACCCCGCTCGAGAACATCTACTGGGCCACTTGCGAGCGTCTGCTGCGTCTGCTCGCGCCGGACGTGCGCAGCCTGCTCGTGGGCAGGCAGCCCGGCGTCGACGCGGCGGTGACGGACAACGAAATGGAGCTCGTCAAGTCGCTCGGCTACCATGCGCTCGACGAGGAGGAAATCCGCGTGGGGCGCGGCATGGGCGCGATAACGGCCGTCGTGGCGCTTGCGCCGATGCTCGGCCTGCTCGGCACCGTGTGGGGCGTCCTCGACGCCTTCGCCGACATGGGCGAGGTGGGCAGCGCGACAATCGCCACGATGGCGCCGGCGATCTCGTCCGCGCTCGTCACCACGGTGGTCGGCCTGCTCGTGGCGATCCCGGGCGTGTTGATCAACACGCACCTCAACGCGAAGGTGCGCGCGCTGACAAGCGACATGGAGGGCTTCACCGAAGACCTGCTCGGGCGCATCGCGCTCGAATTCAAGGGGAGAAGGGACTGATGGCGCGCCGCGGACGCCACAGGGGCGGATTCGTCGAGACGAAAGCCTCGATCGACATGACCTCCCTCATTGACCTGACGTTCCTTCTGCTCGTCACGTTCATGCTCACCATCCCCGCGCTTGAACAGGGCATCTCGATCATGCTGCCCCGCGCGAAGACGGACGTCCTTCCGAGCAAGAATGCGAAGGCGAACACGATCACGGTCGACGTGAACCACAAGATATTCCTCAACGACGTGCCCACCACGCTCGACCAGCTCGAGGCCGACCTGAAGGCGATGGTGGCGCGCGACGCCGACGTGCCCGTGCTCGTGCGCGGCGACGAGCGTCTGGAGTACGGCGCCGTGATGGACGTGGTGAAGGTGGTCTACAAGTGTCAGGTGCGCAAAATGGCGCTCGTGACGGTGGAGAAGTAGCGACAGACGAAGGGGTCTCGGACAATGATCGGATGTGAACAGACAGGGGCTCCCGACTGCGGGCTTTCGTGGCGGACGTTCGGCATCGCCTTCGCCGTGCACGTTGCGCTCTTCCTGTTCTTCTGGGGCATGGGGATCATCAATTTCCGCAAGCCCGACGTCATCATCCCGATCGACATGACGATCGTGCCGCCGTGGGCGCAGCAGACGGATGATCCCGAACCGGACCCCAACCCGCCGCCACCCGAGGTGAAACAGGAGACGCCGCCGCCGAAAGCGCCCGAACCCGAGAAGGTCGAGGTGAAGCCGAATGTCGAGGCTGTAGAGAAGGTCGTCGAGAAGAAAAAGCCCGAAAAGGTCGACCTCAAGAAAAACGCGAAGCTCGTCAAGAAGCCCCCCAAACCCCAGCCGCCGCCGAAGAGCCTGAAGGACACGGCGAAGCTCAATCCCGCCAAACCTCTGGAGCGTCCCCCCGACCTCAAGATTCCGGACACCGTGAAGACGTTCGGCAAGGGCACGGCGCACGACAAGCCGCTCAAAGACATCGACATGAAAAAGATGCTCGACCAGGGTTACCGCTACGGCGCGAAGAACCAGATCGCGACGAGCGAGGAGCAGCGTTGCGTGAGCTTGATCAAGGCGGCGATTCTTCGGGAATGGCAGAAGGAGTCGTCAAAGTGGTACAGCGGCCTGCGTCCGATCCTGGTTGATTTCCACCTGGGCCCCGGTGGTGCGGTGCGCAAGTTCGCACTCGTGAGGGGCAGCGGTGACGCTGACGTCGATCGTGCGGCGCAGAGCGCTTTGCGCCGTCTCCAGACGAACGGCGGCATCCCGGGCCTGTCGGCACAGTTCCTTGAGCAGTTCCCTCAGTTGCCCATCGAAATGGAACTCACCCAAGGCCGTTAACGGCGCCGCGCACGGAGGGCGTCGAGGGCGGCGGCGAGGCGTTCGCGTTTCTTCATCTGCTCGGCGAGGGGCGAGGGACCGAAGAGCGAGGGCTGCGG
>ONRL01000028.1 GCA_900320225.1 uncultured Lentisphaerota bacterium | reverse complement strand
GCGGCGGGAGGGCCGCGCCCCGTCACGACCACCTCGGAGAAGCGGCACTCATGCCGCTTCATTCGGTGGGGCGAGGCGTCCCGCCGAGCCGCCGTATGGAGTGCCGCCATCTTGGCGGCTTACTGGAGGGTCGCGCTCCCGCGCGACCGCCGCATGGGAAACCATCCAAACCCGCGTGCGATTACGGTGCGGAACAATCACACCCCTCGGGATGATCACGCGTTACTTCACTTATGGCCCCCAACCGCCCCCATGTGACAATGACTCAGCTAGCCATTTGAATTGGAAGTCTGCTCAATAAGGGAAATGAGATCGTTCTTCTTGATGCCATGGCTGTAAATCCATTTCAAAACGGCATCCCGAGATTCTGGATAGAATTGGCTGGAAAGATGATATTTCTTTGAACCAAGTTCCAAGGGCGGCATCTTGTAGAAACGACGATGACCACATGCATAAAGACCTGGATCATCTTCTCCCACATACAACCTCAACACAGCGTAACCACGCGTGCGAAAATCTTTCGTCGCCTTCTTTGACAACAGATAAGCAATATCTCCTGCGTTAACAAGCCTTCTACGGAACAATTCAGGGAACGCTACCTTCACGAGCAGTCCCACCGGATAGGGGAAGTTGCCCGACTGCTCCTTGGCCTGAGACTTTACTTTAGGCCTAGAAGCATCTTCTGGTTTTGATTTGTCCGCAATGTCAAGTTGGAGCTTCATCTGGACAAACTGGCTTTCAACTTCATTTTTGATGGCGAGCCACTCCATTTCAAGCGCATTGAGCCGACTGGCGAATGCGGCTACTTTGTCCGAAACCTTCGACATGACACTACCTCCTTTAGACCTTCTTGAGAACATGCTCGGTGACAAGCGCGGCGAAATGTGCGGCCATGCGGCTCGATATCCGGCGGCTGGAAATCATCAATCCAAGTTCCATGTTCTTGTCCATCGCCGCGCCTGTTAGGTTAGCGCTTGTGACAAGCGCCCTGCTTTCATCGGCAATGGCACACTTCGCGTGAACAACGGCGGGATGTGAGGGATCGGCGTTGTCCCAGCGGTAGAACTCCGCTTCCGGAAACTTCTTTCTCAATATATCAGCCGGATCGACATCCAGCGATCCGCCATGTTCTTTTGACGCTTCCGTGAGAAAGGACACACGCACTCCGCGTTCAATCGCAGAACGAATCGCCGAATAGACCTTCTCCGCCTTGTAGGCGACAAAGCTCACGATTAGAACTTTCTCTCGGGCTGAATCAATCAACTCACAGAGAGACTGTTCCATCCGGCGCACGGGGACGGCCGTCGTGGTAGGCCCCGTCCAGAGGATGTCCACGGCGTTCTCGGCGAAGAAGTTCTCGGCAGTCGTTGCCGCCGACAGAAGCGCCGCGGCAATCTCACCGGAAGAAAGTCCAACCGTCCTCGCCGCCGCGCCAAAATCGGCGATAAGCTTTCTGTGCGCCAACTGTCCGCCCCAGAGCGAAACGGCATCGTCACACTGAGTGCCGGAGGCAAGACTTTTCGCCGCAATTCGGATGCAATCCGACGGCAGTTCCGATGCGATCTTCGCGATGATTTCGTACACCGACTTCATTCGCCCACCCCCTTGAAGAACGCCGCATCCTTGACGGCATAAGTCGGGACAACAAGCGATCGGTCAAGATAGCGGTTGCCGACCTCGCACGAGGTTTCGGCCGCAAACGCACACGCGTGGCACGCCGCACCATGCAGTGACCAGTCAGCCTTGTTCTTGTGATCGCTGCATAGCGGATCCGACGAGCAGGTCTCGGCGCGGACAAGCGCCTTCTTCAGTATCACGCCAAGCTTTTCAGGCGCGCCCAATCCAACCAGACCTCCCAAGGTGCCGTCAGAATCAGATGCCGCCGTATAGATCAGGATGCCCGCCATCGGCTTCTCACCCGCTTTTGCGTAGATTCTTTCCTGAATACTTGCAGCGTTGTAGCCACACTCGAGCGCGAGTTCACGGATGAACAAATGCGCAATCGTATGAAGCATGTAGAAACGCGCCCCGGGAAATCCCTTTGACGGATCAAGGCCTCTGTTCGCGCGCCACCCCGCATACGCCTTTCGCAACTCCGTCTCCTGCTTCTTGACGGCAGGCAAAGTCTCCCATTGCGCAATGACAGATTCGTCGAACTGCAGAAAGAGCCCCTCACCAAAGACTTCGCACGCGGGAACGAACTTCGGCGGTCCCTTGCAAAGTCCTGACGGTTTCGCTACGTCATCGGCAAACTCGTCCCGCGCCTCGATGCGCGTAAAGCCAACGAGCGCATTGACTTTGCGAAGACGTTCAAGAAGGACAACCTTGCGTATCTCGTTCTTGAATGCATCCGGCACAACCCCCTTCTTGCACACGAAGAACGGGAATTTGCCGATAGGTTTTTCGCTGATCAGCTCGTTCCATTCGGGCACCTTGATGTCCTCGTCCGTGACCTCTTCCGCCGTCTTGGGCTTGCGCTCCTTCTCAATCGCCGCCCAAACGTCATTCACACCGTACGACCGCAACTCAACGAGTAGTCCCTGCGCCTGCCACATGGTAAACGCCATCGTCAGCATTTCCACGCTCGTGATTACGTTCAGCACGCTCCAGTTATCCGCCACAAGTTGCGCGAGTTCGTTATCTCGCGTTGGAATCGCAAGAACAGAAACAGTGACAGGAAACCAGCTGTTTGTCGCACCCAACAGGATGGGACGGAGCTTTTCCTTGCAGTCCGAAAAACTGTCTGCGTCATATCCGAGGTGCGGGTGATGTCCGCGGCATGCCGGAAGCGTCTCCTGTCCGATCTGTCCAAATGCCTTCGCCAGCGACTTGCGCTTGCCGCAGCCCTTGCATTCGACCCACAGGTTTTCCGTCTGGAGAGACGCGCCCTTTTCATAGAAATAGAGCGCCCCCTGGCATTCTGACGGCCCGTCATGCACAAACCACCGCCACGGAAAATCATCCACGTGACCATGCTTGCACGCCACAAGGAAACGCACTGGCACGGCATCGACTGGCTTTCCGTGCCCCTTGGGACAGTTCGCATGGACGAACCGCGTCCGTTCCGAGCGATAGAAGTTCTCCTTGATGTCGAACAACCCCGAGTCGTATTCGGCCATCATGCCGCACTTGACGCAACGGAACCAACGCGGAAACGGCTGAACAGGAACGCCGATGTACGAATGCGGATCGTTTGGATTGTCCAGTTCCGTTTCGCAGACAGGCGGCTGAAGCATCCGTTCGACCTGCGCCCCGCACATCTTGCGCACTTGCTCCAAGAGACGCGGCTCCTCGATCAGATGGCATTGATCCTGCTTCCAAGAATCCAGCCCCATCGTCATGACGGAGAAATTCGGAAGGTCAATCATAGCCCCCGGTCCGTATGTCCACAGCAACTGACTCGGACGAATATTGCCAACTCTGCACGTGTTGCCCATGATCAGGCCTCCTCTCCGTTCACGCCACTCCCACTCTCATCACTCCCACTCTCACTCTTCTGATGTTGCCACGGCGAGCATTTGAGTTCGCTCGGGGAGAGCTTGCGTTTGTCCATGATGAGACGCACGCTGCTTTCGACCTCTCGCATGGATGTCGGAACCGTGGTCTTGTCCCATGCCATGAGCCCAGGACGCTTAAGGAGCGGCACGACTTCACCTTGGCGGCTCTTCCGTTCGTAACCAAGGGTTCGCCCCGCCTGTGTTGCCTCCGACACCCAGTGATCTATTCTCTCTTTGATCATAGCAGCCATCTCATCGCCCGATTCGATGCTCTGCATGATGTTCTTCGCGCGTTTTACGAACACCTCCCGAACATGCGCAGCCCGGCTATCCGCAGCCGACTTCAACGCATTAGCTCCCGTATTTGGCGCAAGTTCCAAAGAGCCCAGCCGCATTTCGCTCACAATCGCCCCCGTCAGGCCGCGATCAAGCGCACGCGGCGCAAACGGGGTGACGCTCTGGGCCTCGACTTGCTTGTAGAACGTGGCGTGGTAATGCTCGAACATCTCATAGTGCGAGAAGTCGCGCGGACGCGCCCAAGCGAAGACCGTGCAGACGATGCCCGGATACTTTCGCCCGACGCGAGATGTCGCCTGGATGTATTCGGCGGTATTCTTGGGTTGACCGTTGGCGATCATCAAGCCCAGACGATCAACGTCCACGCCGACGGAAAGCATGTTTGTCGCAAGGACGATGTCAATGGCTCGTGCATCTCCCTTCTCCCACTTCTGCTTGAACTCGATTTCAAGCTGCGCGAGCTTCTGCGGAATGTCTCGGCTGCTCACGCGCGAGGTCAGTTCGTCGATCATCGTGACACGCCGCTGCGTGAGTCCCGGACGCGCCACGCGACTGTCCATCGTCACGCGATAGCTACGGGTCTGCACATCGTCCTCCGAAAGACGACGCATCCCACCAAGTTCACGCAGCGAATTGAAATATCCGACGGCAGTCATATACGGATCGGCCAATCGGCCAAAGCTGTTCAGGAGCGTCTGCCCCGCCGTGAGAAACGCCACGTATGTTCGGATGAGTGCGGCGGGACGTGACATCCCAAGCGCGCAAATGCCGATGTAGTCACGTCCGTAATGATCCTCAATACGACGTTGCACGGAGAAGAAGTTATCCTCGACGTCAATGCCGCTCGGCGGGAATACGGCACATTTCCGGTAGAAGACACGACGAATCTGCTCGTCTGCCATGCGCACGGTCGCCGTGGATGCGATGATCTTCGGATAGACCTTCGTGTTCTCGTCCAACTGCCACGAACAAAGCTCGTCCACGGCCGTCTCGTAAAGCCCAACCAGCGTTCCCAACGGGCCGCTGATCAGATGGAACTCGTCCTGGATGATCAGGTCGGGCGGACGTATCCGCGAAATGGCTTTCGCGTGTGTCGCCGGTTTTACGTGCGTCCCGTTGCAATCCTTGTCGTCTGGATAGACCAGTCCATGGCGCACACATTCCTTCTCCGCATATCCGAAGAGGTTCCTCACGGAACCACGCCACGCCATCTGCGCGAACTTGTCGGCCGTGGCGATCATCATCGTCGGCGGACGATGGTACATCTCGTCATCCACGACCTTCACGGGGATGCCGCCGCGCTCCTGCGTTTCGGAGAAATCGCAGTGCGGGTCGCTGCAATAGAGCGTCGTCGTATGCGTCTTGTCGTCGGCGATGATATCACGCTGCGGATCAATTGGCGCACCGCACCACGGACAGGTCGAGAGCTGCGCGGGCGACGTGCCGCCGACATTACTGCCGTTCCGCGCATCGCGAATAGCCTTCTTGCTGTCCTCGAACGTATTGGGGGACGTCTGGTGTCCGACCCAAAGCCCCAGCGTGAACGGTTCAGTTCCCCACGTCTCAGGACGTTTCTGCCGTTCGATCTCCATTGCGCACAGGAGCGTCGAGGCACGCTGGAACTGCTGCACCGTCAAGAGGCGCAAGGTATAGCGCATGATCACGGACAGCCCGCGACTGGCGTCCAGCCCGCCCAAGTTGCCCTGCAGACGACGGATCGCCATCGTGAACGCCGCCACGCCAAGATACGCCTCTGTCTTGCCACCGCCTGTCGGGAACCACAACAGGTCCGTGTAGGCTTCCAAAGGACTTGTACGATCCGCATGGGCAGGATCGACCAAGGACGGAATCGACAAAAGCAAAAACGCCAACTGGAAAGGACGCCACTCGTGGCTCTGGACGTTCTTATCGATTTCATCCAACGTAATCGACACCCCCTGCCGTCGTTTGAGGGAGTAGATCGAGTGGACGCGCTGATCAGCCATCACTCCGTTGGCGAAAGCGAACGCCTTGCGCGCGTTGGCATTCGTCTTCAACACTTCAATCCCCTTCTTGAGGCGTTCAAGTATCTCGCCGCACTTCTTGAGGTTGCCGTTCGCCTCTTTCCGGTAGAAATCAAACTCGGACGTTGCCGCCTTGGCCTTCTGCTCGTCGATCCAGAGCGCATAGTCGCCGACCAGCTGTCCGAGAACACCCGCATCGATGTCGGCGGGCGTCGCTGCAGCCATATCCGCCGCAATCGCCCTCATGTTGAGCTTGTGGTTCGTCGTGATGTTCTTCAACGCCGCACGATCCGCCGCGTCCGATCCGGGAACTTCCGTTGTCGGCACTTCATAATGCGGGATCGGTGTGGTCGATATTTCAACGGCCTGCTCATAGTTTTCCGCCGAAGCAGTCGCATGGATCGACGTGTTGTGTCCGACCGCGAACTCGACCTTCTTGCGATAGATCATGTCGAGCGCCTTCAGCTCGGCATCGTCCTTCGAGAGATTCTGAAGCGGACGCTTCTTGAAGATTGCCTTGCCATCGGGAGAACGAACCGTAATCATAGGCTGGAACAGCCATGCGGCATCGCGGTTCTCCTTCGGCTCCATCTGCTTGTTGACGAGAAACAGCGTGACCAGACGCGAATCGCCGATAGGACGCGTCACATTGCCCATAACGCAGATGAGATCCTCGCCAACGCGTACGTCGGGACTGTATCCGGGAATCTCCCCCTCGGCAAGATGAATGACCTTCTTACCACCGAACGGGACACGCTTCCAGCAGTTGAGCGGCTTGCCCGTCTCGGGATGTACGACGAACTCGCTCTTCGTTCGGTAATAGCTGCCCCACGACACCTCAACCTCAATGTCGGGAAGCGTGGCGTCGATGCAGAATGTCAGACCCATGGACGACGGCACCAGCGAACTGGAACGGGTGACATCAAGCGTATCGGCCACATCCTCTTCCGGCTCCTCCTCGGCAATGTCCGTTCCCGGCGTCTTCGCCTCGTCATGCTCAGTATGATCCTCGTTGCCGTTCTTGTTTTCGTCGGGAGATTCAGCCGCTTCCTGAATTTCTTCGTCCGTAGGGGCGGCACTTCCCGCACCGTCAACCCTACGCGGCCCCAACCGCCCAAGAATGTAGCGATCGCGAACGCTCATCCCGACGATCTCCTCCTCCGGCCCTTGCGCGGGACCAAGCAGATCGTCCGTGACAATGGTTTCTAGAAGCTTTCTCACATAGACACGGTTCTCGTCGTTTTCAGCCGGGACCATCTCGCAGACAGTCGAGAAATCCCAACCGATGCATTCCTCGTCATCTGGAATTTCCTCGTCTGCTGGATGCGGCGGATGTACACGTTGCAGAACACCATTGACGACATCCAGGTCAATCTGCCGCAATGCCCGCTTGTCACCCTCGCCCACGAACTCGACTGGCTGCTCGTCAAAGTCGCATTGACGGTCAAAATAGACGATGCTTCCCTCGGCTACGCGCCGAACGAGAAACACGCGGCGAACGCCCCATGCAAAGTCGCCGGTCTCATCCATCAGCAACATCGCGTCGCCGGGCTTGATTCCGCCGAACGCGAACTCCTCGTCACGAACCTGCAATTCGAACTTGCAGCTTCTCGGAGCCGCTATCCGCCAAGCGTTGGGCGGTGCGACTTCCTGCACCTTATGGTCAACCTTGTCTGTTTTGCTTGTCATGACACATCCTCTTTCTGATGCCTGTCCAATGCCACATACGCCTGCCTCGGATGATGAGGCATCATTGGATAGAGATAATCAAGCTCCTTGCCAAGTAAAGGTGTCACCAGTTTCTTTATAGTTCGCTCCTTGCGTGCAAGTATCTGCATGAGATCATCCTTGCTCATAGGCCGAACCTTGCAAAGTTCTACGATGACATCTTGTAATATTCCTGATTTTACGTGACGACCGAGCCTGCCGATCCTCTCTTCTAAAGCATAAGGGATGTACTCACCTATCGACTGAGCTGGTGCATTTTCTCCTTGAGCTGGTGCATTTTCCTCACGAGCTGGTGCATTTTCTCCTTGAGCTGGTGCATTTTCTCCTTGAGCTGGTGCATTTTGGCTCTGAGGTGTGGTAGTTTCGGCTATAGCTTGGGAAATTAGCTTGTGCTTTTCATCCTCAATGCTTTCTTCCAGGCTCCCCGCCGGGACATAATAGGTGCCGCGAGTACGCCCCTTCTGAATCATCAAACCTTGGTCTTTTATGCCCGCAAGCTCTTTTGCAACAAGCTTCGGCTTACAACCAGTAAGCTGTCGATAGGCGACCGCATCTATGGCACCGACTTCCCGCAGAAAGACAAGTGCCGTCCGCTGGTTGTCGTTCAGCCCATACGCGGCAAACCGTTTGAGCCAATCGAGTGTTTCCTCCGAAAAGAAGTGGCAAAGCAGCAGACGAATCGTGAATGTCGCCGCCGCGTGATCGGACTCCATCGTCGGACGCGACAGCCCCGCCTCGACCATCTTTCGCCACATGCGGTCAATGCCGCTTCCCTTCGTCTCGGCAAGTTTCGTATCGTGGCAGACGCGGGCGATCGTGTCGTTGCGCGTGACGCTGCCCTTCATGCCGAGCATGTCGTCCGGCTTGAGCGAACAACCTGAATTACAGATTTCAATGCGGTTGTCGTAACGGATGATCTGCGTGTACTGCCCATGCCGGTAATCGCGATGCATGAGCATGTTGACGATCGCCTCACGCATTACCTCGACAGGGAACTTCTCCGTCTCCGGCTGAATTGAATCACTGTGGAAGCGATGCCGTGTGGTAAGCTCGCCGTAGATGATGCTCATCAGCTTGTCCACCATCAGGAAGATCGGCGCATACGTATCTACAGCGTCAAACTGATCGGCCACCGCATGCCAGTCATTCCCGAGAATGCGGATGTAATCCACCCTCGCCCGCGCGCACGCCCGCTTGATTGCCAGCTCGTTGCCAAAGAGCAGGATACCGGCCATGTTGAGTTCCTGCGGATTCTCCTTGCTGGTGCATCCGAGGGCTGACAGCAGCTCCGGCGTCTCGTACTCGAGCTCGACCGCCTCTGGATCGACCTTCTTCCGCATCTGGCGATAACGCCGTACCGCACGCTCGTCCACATCGGAAATGGATGAGTACTTGACCGGCGTCTCGTCGTATTTGCTATCAGGATCCTCGTAGAATCGCCAGAGGTCTTCCTCGGTCGACACGAGATCTGCACTTCCAATCCGACGATAGGCGCCCTTCGGGAGGCCTTCCTTCTTGAAGTACACTGGCTTCCGCCCGAAAGGCTGCTCATCAACAATGACCCTTAGAACGGCCTTGCCGCCAATCTTCTCAACCTTGATGGTCGGGTAGATGGGCGTATTGAATACGCTCTTGCATTGCGTGGCAAGATCAAGCTGCGCCTTGTCGGGATCGGCCACGCCATCGACGAGATATTGAGGCCCGTCACCTGTCTTGTTCTCTGCGACGCCGATCAGGATCACCCCTCCGCCGAGGCCGGGCTCGTTCGAGAACGAGCAAACGGTCTCGAGAATCGACCGCGAGGTATCATCTCGAAGCGATTTCGCCTCAAGCCAATCCTGCTCGTCGATGTCATTAAGCACCTCAAGCAGCTCTTTTGAACTCATCTCCGCATGGTTCATCTCAAACCTCCGCCAAGATTATACCAAATCATCTTCGAAACCGCATCCTTCGGCGGCTCCGCCTCGTCCGAAATCCGCGAGAAGGCCGCCAGCTCCGGCAGCCGCTTCAGCGTAACCATGTAGAAGAATGACCGCTTGTAGTCAAATCCTCGCAGACGATGCATAGTGCTCCCTCATCATCAACCAATTACACTCCTTGTAGCAGGCAGGCCATCATACCTAGGCCCTCATCAATTTCACGTTCCGCTGTCGCAACCAAGGTTCCACGTCCTGCTGTTGCCGTCCCATCGGCGGCAGGTAATATTACAAGCAAAGGCGAATTACCCAATGTTGCATCTTGAATTTTCATAGCCAGGAATCCTCCTCGTAGCGGGTAAGTTTATCTGGGTCGAGCCCTTGCCCTTTAAGCATACTCTTCCAGTCTTCAAGAAATTCTTCATGCTCTGCAAAAAACTCTTCTACCCATGGCAATAAGTAGTAATGCCACCTATCCAGTTGTCCTAGGTTCCCTCGTCCAATCATTTTGCGACGCTCCAAAATCACAACATTTGCATCTTGCGGATTTAAATGAGCCGAGTGTCCTGGATCGTTATACATCATGCATAGATATCCCTGGGAAACGGCGTTCAAGCTAAAAATTCTTTTCTCTGCGTCTTTTCCTTTAAACATGTTTCGCTCACGATTCCAAGCAATAAAATCTGCTACACATTTATAAGATAATACAGGTACCAGTATGAGAACAACAAGACCAAAATAATCTCCACATGCCGCTTCGAGCCACGCCAAATGAAGTTTTTCTTGCCATGCAGTTGGCATCAAGAGCATTAGCAAAGACACTGACAAAAGAAAAGATAAGAATCGCTTCGAGAAAAGGAAGCGCCCAACACCCTTTATCTCGTTAAGAGTAATTTCCGTTCCGAACGCTTTCACCTCAATCTCCCTGTAACAATACAGCCATTCTCAAGAAGCTTCATGATCCGTGTCCTCAATTCAACCTTCATTTGGCTTATGCCCTGTTCGTTGGGCAAATAAATCAAATGACGATGATGTCGTAAATCAAATGGAATCTCAGACACGCTCCGTGCCATTGGGATTACCGCACGACCTAGCGTGTGGGCTATTCCCGCTTCATAGAACACATTTGGATTCTTGTTAGAAAAATCACAGACAACGATTCGCGCCCGATAGATTAACGAAAAGACATCCTGAATTATAGTAAAATCCTCCCAGATGTCATTCGCTCTTTCACAGACCATCCCGCATTCAGCAGAAGCTGTTTTTATCGCTCCCGTGACAGCTTCAAACTCTGCTGCAAATGGAATCATCAAAGCAATTAGTTTCGGATTAATAGGTTCCTTGGGAACCGAAAAAACCGATGGTTTACAAATCAACCCCTCCACACAGACGTCTCCGAGGCTTTCTGTAGAGAATTTTTCCATAACATATTTCTCGACTTCATCAACAAGTCCAACATCTTTGCGAGCTATTCTCTCAAGGACGGAGATTACATGTCCCTCATAGTCGGGATCGCCAAAACTCAAGCTACGGTAAAGACGATCTTCACTGTTGATTATTTGTGTACAACCAACAAACAGGCCCAACTCCTCCCAGTTGGATTCGGTAAATTTTTCACATATCATCTTCTTCAATCGCAAAAGGCGATATCGAAGTTCCTTGGGTAATTCTTGCGAAGGAATCATTTGCCGCTTTCCCTTTCCTTTCGAAGTCTCGTTTTTCCCATCTGTTCTCGCTTATCGCTTTTTATGATGTGTATTCCTGTTTGAACATTGATCAGAATGGAGCTGAATCGTCCTCCAGTAGCGATTCGACGTAGCTTCGGCTGAACTGTTTGCCAAGAAAGGTCTTTGCCCCATCTGTGTAAACAATGACTCTAGAGTCCTCTATACTTTCAGCTTGCAATTTTCTCTTGATATAACCACGTCTCTCTTCAGTCTTGTCGTCCGTGGCATCTTTGATGAAATCAACAGACAAGAGCTTAACGTCATCACGTTGCGACATGGACTTGCCAATGATTTCGTTTATATGGTCATCGTTGAAGCCATAGCCTATAGCAATGATTAGCCGTGCGCGGGCAGAGAATTTGCGAAGTTCCGAAATTTGGTATAGAAATGGATCTTGATAACTCAACTTGTATGTTGTTCCAAAAATCAGTTGATAGTCATCTATGTCCGAACATGGATCCGGCGAATCCTCGCAGTAGAGCATTCGTGACGTTTTCTCCCTCCGCCAGTCTAGAGAGCCATGTAGTTTGTATAGTATGATCGGAAGCTGGTCTGCAGCGTCATCGTCCATCTGCCCATCTTTCCATACCTTCCTAATGCACCCATCGTCCATTTTTATCGGCCGAAAACCTCGGCAGACATTCTCAAGCCCACAAGCCCGCTCAACACACATATCATAATTCAAGGAAAAAATGCGCAGGGTGTTCCTCGTTTCTTCCCAATAGTGATAGAAATTATTGTAGTAAAGACAATCCTCGTCGTTCTTCACATTCACCCAGGAACCAACAAGTTCATTAACAATGTCGCGCCGGAAGTCTTTCAAGTTTGAAAAGTCCGCCCCGCCATATTTCGTCAGCTCCATGTTCCAGGCTGCTATGAATGGGTATATGGGGTGCGCTTCTGCCTTGGCCAATTCAGTTAGAACGTTGACAAGTTCTTCAATATTGACCATTTCCGTCTCTGGACAGATGTTCGATGACACTAAATGATGCCCGTAAAGAATTGAGCTTTTGACGGCTCTATACAAATGATTGTATTTGCCCCATTTCCTGGCGACTTTTTTATCGTTGCTCAATATGTTGTCAGTGAGTCGACTCATCATACCTTCTGAAGAGAGCAGCCCAGCCTCGACACTGGCTCCCGCTCCAAGCAGAACGATGACATCTTCTGCACGGAACCTGCACTCCTCAGGCACGTTGCCGATTGTCGGCATGTTACTATTTATAGGAACCACGGCATGAACTCCCCTACAGACGGAACGGGAAGACCTCGTTCCGAGAACTCTTTGATGAACTCGCCTACGATCCGGCAATAGAACACGGAAACGGGCTGCGTTGATGCATTGAACCCACGCCAATTGGCTCCGGCAAGATTCGAGACATCGCCTAATATTGATATCCGATCGGATTGTGTAACCTGAGGAAACGACTGATCAAAACAGACATGAAGCGGCGCACATGGCCTCTTGGCTACCGATTTGTTCCTCTTGACGCCGTCGCACCACAGGATATACTTATTACCGCCTAGTGAAACATAAGAACACTCCCTCGGGACAAGAGATGCCTGCGACATATCGTAACCGGCATACTCATGGTCGGTGTTGATTCTTAAAATAACAATCTGCGGCATGTTGCCTTCACCTGCAACCTTCTCGACCACAGATCGGATGCGCTGCATCATGGCTTTAGGCAATTTGAACGAGCAGTGCAGCACAACTCTGCACATGGCTTCACCTCCGTCCTGAATTACCTGACGTAGTTTTTTTTCCAGATTATCGGCAAGCGATTCAATGTAGTCTTTGTCCGTTTGGGAATCCGCCAGTGTGTTAATGCCTTTGAATACGCCGCTTGCGTCGGTAGTAACGGAATACGAAATGTAGCGCCGGCTTCCATTGTTCACTGAACCTAAAGCCTGGCTGATACCAACAATGATGTCATTCTTGTTTTGCGTTCTCACCTTCCAGGGGCGTCCCATTGCCTTGCAGAAAATCTGCAATCCAATCCCAGCAATAAACCACTCAAAGCTGCGATTGCGTATCACGCTGTTCAGTCTTACATTCTGCGTTGCTATGCGCTGCGCAAGGAACGACGCTTTGAGTGAGTAATATGTTTCCGCTTCATCGTCTATCAAGGCTATGCAGACCGCGTTGGCATCACCTTTGTCTTTGACATACCGTGCCGCCTTGTCCATGCTTGAACGAGAGAAATCGTCCATCTCACAGGAGCTAATTGCATCGTCCGAAAAACGAACCTTGAACACCTGTTCCATTCCTGGGAATCGACCAGGATAGGTCTTTCCAGCAAGTGCCTTGTAGAGAGATATCGCAGCTGCCTTGTCCTGCTTTCGGAAAACAAAATAGAATTTTGGGGCTTTGCGCGGTGTCTCACAGGGGCCATACTTTGTCAGTCCCCAATACTGAACATTGTTTCTACCGCCTCCGGCAAAATCATACTCACGCTCTGAGAGTGTAAAGGCAGTCAATATGGAGAATACGGAATTGAACACAATCTCGTCCGGAATTACTTCAGTTGGCATATATTTATACGACATGAGGAACTTGCGGACAAATGCACTCTCCCACTTGAATCTGTCAACGTAGAAATTCTTGTTTGAATGCCCGCTGCTGTCAAACGAAAAACTCAACTCCAATATTCTGCGTCGATTCAAATCTTGCTTGTCCGTATCCACAAAGAAGTGATAATTGACTATCGCACCTATCTGGCGCTTCTCTTTGAGGTACTTTAGCTCAAATCGGACGCCTTGCCAACCCTCTGTATGCCTCTTCAGTTTTACGTTCAAAGCCGTGAAATGCCCGTCCACAATTTCAGTCAGGTAATTGCTGCTAAACGAAGCAATGTGTCGCTGCAGGTGTGGTAGCAACACACGATTAAGCACCCAGAGTGCGGCTGCATGATTGTCTTGAGCCGTAAATTCAAATCGCTCCCAGCCTTCCCTGGCATCAAGGCTGATCCAATACAATGGCCAGCTCTCTTCTTGATTGCCCGATGGGAGCCTATATTGAGCCACGTCGGGAAATGGACGTTCTTCTGATTCTTCAATGATTCTCTTCCGATGACAAACTATCCTGAAATTGGTGTTTATCAGGGAGACGAAGTTCAGGTTAAGATTATAAGTTGCCATTCTCACTTGCCTCCTTTCTTCTTGTGCAGGCCCTTCGCTTCTTCCTCTTCCCAGCGTTGGCGGTTGAGGGCGGAGAGGCGCTTGAGGATTTCGATGCGGGCGGGTTCGGAAATCGTATAGCGGACATTGTCGCTTGCAGGAAGATAGCCGACCTCATGGAAGCCATGGTCAAGATCAATGTCGCTCCAACCGTAGGCATCGCGCACCGCCTCGTCAATCTCACGCTGCAACTTGCGCATCTCTTCTAATTCCGAATCTTTCTTCGTCGTATCGTGGAAAAGATTGTACAGCGCCGTCAACCCGATATTACGCGATGTCATAATCTGCCGCCGAAGAGCATCAAACCGCTCGCCATGTTCTTCAAGTATAGACGGAAGAACATCTGGAAATGGAAGCGTTTCATATGCATCACTAGGTGAGAAATTCAACCCAGTTCCAAGTGTAGATGATTGTTTCCATGTCCAATCTTGAATGATAGTTGACGCCATAAACGCCAAGTTGCCATATCCCTGCCGGATCAAAACAACTATTTTTTCATGAAATACAGGATTATTATCAATCAACGACGGTGTAAAATACTTACAAACTCGTGCATTTACGAGGACTTTATCTGGTTTCGCAACATGTTTCCATCCTTTAGGATGCTTTTCAAATGTATCACCTCTTCCTATTGCATGATAAAGTTCTGCACGACTTCTTAAGAAACGCCACCAATACTCTCTTGCAATTCGATCATTATTATTTTCTCTCTCCGGCTTAACCTTCTCACGTACAATCGCAAAAACATCTTGGTATTGCTTTGCATGTTCAATCGACCAATCAAAAAAATTGATCACCCAGCGAGAGGAACATTGATGCGGATCTGAATTCAAATCTTCCCCATTAAGATAAGGGAAAAGTACGTCTGCATTTTTTACATCCTTTTCGATAAGCGTCCTTGCTTCACGCTCGGACAAGGTAAAGCCCATACCAAGAACTATTGATCCCTGATAGGATTGCTCAACGTTTGCGAAGAGCCTCATGGGAGACCATTCATCTTGCGTCGAAAGGAATGGTGAAATTGTGTCAGCATCGCTACCGTTCAGTCTCCGTTCACCATGCCATTCTCCCTTCGTCATGAATACAGGTGATATCACTACAGCCGCGACACCTGGCCATGGCATATTAGGATGGGCCGAATAGATAGTTCCACCAGCCTTCACCATTCGTTCAAGCCCAACTTGACGCGTATCTCCTTGTGCTATTGTATTGCATGCAATTAGGCCAAAGTCACCACAATCACAAATGAGAGAATAAGTACGGAGATAGAAGTATGCGACAAGATCGGCGGAGCCGCGTGTGCCATCAGCAAGGTGGTAAAGCAAATAGTCGCGGTAGGCCGTTCCGAAGTTGCCTGTTATGTGCTGGCCGCCCATGAACGGCGGATTGCCGACAATGGCGTCAAAGCCAGCGGCGGCGTGAGGGCACGCCGCCCTACCAGAAAACACCTCTGGGAACTCAATCGCCCAATGGAACGGGCGGCGGGGTGTGGTCTGGCCAGCAGGGAGATCGTAAGCAAGATTAGCGGCGGTCTGCTTCTTCAAGATCGCAGCCTTGAGCGCATCGCCGCCGAGAAGCGGTTCCCCTTCGACTGCCGCCGCGTCAAGCCGTGCCGCAGTCTTTTTCGTGGGCTTGCCCACCACAAGAACCTCGCCGATGAAATAATCGGCGTAGTCGCGGACATCCGAGAGCAGTGTCTCGACCTTTGCGTTCTTTGTTTCCGCAAGGCGGACATCCGTAATATCACGCATCCGCATCTCGCGGATTCCCTCGCGTTCCTTGAGCGCCTCAGCAACCTTCGCGCGGATGGAGTCGCTCAATAGCGACAAGTTTCCCTGCGGATCGGGCTTTATGCGGAACTGCGCAAGCTGCTCGATGTCCGACACACCGAGAAGCGAATCGCCCGACTTGAGGTTGTGGTCGAGGAATCCAAACGGACGCCCCTTCGAGATCGTGACGAGCCAGAGCGAGAGCTTGGCCAGTTCCACGGCGAGCGGGTTGATGTCCACGCCGTAAAGACACCTCTCGGCAACCAGACGCCGTGCCTCGCAGAGACGATCCTCCAGCACCTCGCTCATAGGATCGTTTGGAGGGAATTCCGTCACGGTGCCGTTGGATGCGATCGCCTTGCCGGCCTTTTCGGCGGCGGCCCACGATTCCACGAGCCTATCGCCCAGATACCGGCAGGCCTGCACGAGGAACGCGCCCGATCCCATCGCGGGATCGCATATCTTGAGCGAGAGCAGTTCGTCGGGCGACTTGAGCTTCCATTCGGCGCGTGGCGTTCCCTTGGCTGGGCCATCATAGACGACCGGCTCAAGCGCCTCCTTCACGATCATTTCCGTGAGAACCTTGGGCGTGTAGTGCGTTCCCGAGCTGCGGCGGTCGCGTCCTTCTGTCACATAGAACGAATCCTTGTGATAAACGACCGGCTCGCCCCATTCGCTCGTGCGGAGCCAATTGAGGTACGGCAGGATGCGCGCCTCAAGCTTCTTGTCGCCACGGCAGATCTTCGGCAAGAACGGAAGAAGCGTGATGTCCGGCTCGGCGGCATATTCGCGTGCGATGGCGCTGCGTCCGGTAAGATCCTTCATCCGCGCAAAAAGCTTCTCTTCGGAGTCGAGCGCGAGCGATTCAAGCTCGGCAAGCGCAATCTCGGGGTTCTGGTGCGTCTTGTCGCCCTTCACGCCCAGCAGCAGTTCGTCGGCGCGCGCGCCCGTGAATTCGAGAAGTCCCTCGTAGATGTAGCCGATCTGTTCGACATCCAGCGAACGGAACGAAAGCGGGATCGCGCCGCCCTTCTGCTTGAGCACCTGCAGCGATTCTAGAATGAGCAGTACCGTGCGGTTGTCGATGGGGAGCGGCGGCGGATTGTCGTCCGTCATGGAAAGGCCGAGCTGACGTCCTTCGAGGAACGGGAACTTCTCAGGATTGAAGAGCGACCCGCCCATGGCCGGGAAAAGCAGATCGGGATGGCTGATACCGCTGTACACGAGACGGAACACGCCCAAGAGCCGCGCCCACGCATCGTAACGGCGCTCCAATACCTGTGGGCCGAACTTGTCAGACTCCTCCTCCAGTTTCTTGCGGAGCGTCGATACGGCATAGACATCGTCGTACTTCTTTTCGCCAAGGAGCATCAACCCGCGTTCCTCCGCGCAGAGAAGGAACACGAGCCTCATCATCACCGTGAGCGCGGCCTCGTAGAGCGCAGACGGAGACACGCCCGCAAGGAGCTTGCGTCCGGAATCAAGATCGGCTCGGTCGAATCCCTCCATGAGGACTTCAACCGCCGTCATCACCTGCTTGCCGAGCGTGTCGGTTACTTCCTCGAGATGCTTGAGCGATTCGTCCAGCAGATACGGCAGGCGCTTCTTCGGCGCGCCCACGAAGCGACGGTAGCCGAGGAGCGCGAGGAAGGCGCGAAGCGTGGAATCCTCCTGAAACCAGAGCCTGGCATACCATGTCGCCGTGCCGGAAAGCGTGCCGCCCGTAGCAGCGTTGACGAGCACCCACTTCTCGCCGTTCGTGACAAGTCCGATGCGCACCTCGTGGGCTCGGCAGAGACGCGTCATCTTCTCGATGACCGAATCCTTCCAGTCATCGGCAACATCCCGTGCGTCAGGCTTCACATCCGCCGGCAGTATCTTGACGAACAGGGCGGGCTTGGCGTTCATGTCCTTGAGGGCGTAGTCTGGGGCAAATCTTCCAAGCCCGCCTTCACCGGCGACGCTCCATTCCGCTCCTGGGGAAAGATCGCCGTCCCTGAACTGGAGGCCGTCACGCAGAACCGAACGGATCCACGCGTCGTGGAGTGCGGGGAAATCGGAATGTCTGGTTTCGAAGGCCTCCACCCATTCCGAGTAGAAGTGCGAAAGGTCGCGTTTGGTCCGCTTGTCAAAGCCGTCCAGCCCATCGGGAAACGCCTCGTTGAGAACCGTCGCTGAGAGGAACGGTCCCGAAACTTCGATAAGCTGAAGCCAGTCGTAGTGGATGGAAGTCTTACTGCTCATTGGCAACACCCCCATGCTTTGGTTTCAGGTACAAGGAAGAGAACTGCCGCTGGGAAGGTCAGCGAGCGCGGGTTCGAGTAGTGCCGCTCGATGACCGCGATTTCCTTCTCCCGTTCCTCTGGGATCTGATCCAGACGCGCGCGAAGCGCGGCGAAGTCTCGCTTCAGCTCCTGCACATCCTCTTCGCCGAAGTCGAACGTCAGCTGGACAAACGCCTCATGGTCGTTCTCGATGTCCAGTTCCTTCTTGATGCTCTTTTCAAGCTCGTCAAGCAACGTGTTCACATCCTTGACCTCGGAATCTCTGCGATGCGCCAGCGTGGAAAGCAGGCTGTCGAGACGTTCCTTCGAACGTGCCTCGTACGACCTAGTGATGGATTCCTCGTATTTGGCGAAACGTGACCGAAGGACGGCGAACACGCCGTCCGGCACGTCGTTCATCGGGTGCGAGGCGTCCAGATACTGTTGAAGCGTCTTGAGCACAGGTTCGCGACGATAGGAATCCGACTTCAGCTCGCCGCCGGAATAGGTCAGCTCCTCGTGCAGGCGCAGGTGGTCGCCGCCGACGATCAGAAGACGACTGAACACGTATGCCATCGGCTCCTTGAGACCGGGCACCGACCGCACGGCGACACGGTGAAGCCTTGAGCTTGTTCCCGTCTTCCACACCTCTTCGCGCAGCAGCCGCAGCGACATTCGGACAAGCGCATGGTTGAGGTGTGCGAGGACGATGTCATCCCGATCCTTGATGCAGTCCGGATCGAAAGTGACCGGGCGGATATCACCTGTGTGCGGATGGGCAAGGCCAATTGACGCTTCGCTCCATGAGTCAGTGAAAGCGGGAACCTTCCATGCCACGATCTCCCCGCCCTCACTTTTCACTTTCACTTCTTCGAGCGGCGGCTTGCCGGCAAGTTCAAGCGCCGTCTCAACCGCCTTGCGTACATTCTCTGGCGAGAGGTGCGCATCCGTCTTGGACTGCTGGAGGTTCTCATGCAGCTTCGCGATACGCGCGGTGAGTTCCTTCTCCAGCGACAGCATCTTCCGCGCGCGGTCACGACGCGCGCTTTGCACATCGGCATCAAGACGCTTCGACTTGCCGAGCATCGCGTCCTGAATCTGCGCGCTCAGTATGCCGCCCACGCTGCCAAGGTCCTCGCGGATGGCATCAACCTTGCGTGCGGCACGAAGAAGGTATTCGCCGTCGCCGACGATATCGCCGGGGGCCAGATCGCGCGACGCGTCCGCGTCGAATCCCTTGCCGACGGGATGCCAGATGTACACCGACTTTGACCGTTGCCCATGACGGTCGATACGCCCATTGCGCTGCTCCATCACATTCGGATTCCACGGAATCTCCACATGGATCATGTACTTGCAGAAGTTGTGGAGGTTGATGCCCTCGGAGGCGGCATCGGTCGCGAGGAGTATGCGCACGGGCGATGCCTTGCCAGGACGCGTCTGGAAGGCGTTGATCACGGCGTCGCGCTCTTCGCGGGCGATTGCCCCGTGGAGGAACATCATCGTTTCGCCGCCGTAGCCATGGTTCGCAAGGATCGTCCGGAGCCACGTGTGGGTGTCCATGAACTCCGTGAAGAGGATGACGCGCTCGTCGTTGAACTCGCCGTCCGGTCGCTTCAGGTGTTCGTCCAGCCATTTCAGGATCGCCTTCGCCTTGGAGTCTTCCGTTTCGGCGTTCCGCTTCGCCCACTCGCAAAGCTCGTCGAGGATGGCCGACTCCCGATCTGAAAGCTGTGCGGCGAGACCGGCGTTCTTCTCAATTGCCTCGTCTTCGGCCTCCTCGACTTCCCTTTCGTCAGCCGCGTCCTCCTGTGCCCGCTGGATGGCGTCGTAGAGAGAACGTTCGTCATGCTTCTCGAACTTGCGCCTGCGTCCTTCGGCCAGAGAGACGCGGTACTTTTCGAGCGTACGCGCGAATGCCGCAGGCGAGGAAAAGAGGCGCTTTTTGAGAAGCATCATCACAAAGCCAGTTCCGAACGAGGCTTTGTTCTTGTCAACCGCCGCGAAACGCGCGTCCATGAATTCCTTGAGCAACGCGTGGATGCGACGTTCTTCGGGGGTGTAGTCGACTTCCAGCGGCAGAAGTTCGCGTTTGGGGAATACAGGGTTACCGTCCTTGTCGGTGATGTTGCGTTTGAGGCGGCGCACCATGACCTGCTGAAGCTGCGATTCGCTCGGTTCGACCGTGCGGGCGAAGCGCTGGTTGTCAAGAAGTTCGAGAAGCGATGTAAATGACTCCTTGTAGCCGTTATGGGGCGTGGCCGAAAGGAAGAGATGGTGCGTGAAATGCGGCGCAAGCCGTTGGATCGCCCGCGTGCGAAGGCTCGCCTTGGCGTATGCGCCACGTCCCGACGGCGCGACATTGTGGGCTTCGTCGACAACAAGGATGTCAAACTTGCGCGGATAGGTGATCTCGGAAGGCAAGGCGTCCTTCAGGAGGCGGAAGCCCTCGCCTTGCTTGATCCAATCCATCGAGGCGATCAGATACGGGAATGCCGTCCATGGGTTTGCCTGAATGCCGCGCTCGCGGCGGAAGTTCTTGATGAACTCGCTATCGATGATCTGGAACTTGAGCCCGAACTTCTCGTGCATTTCCCGCTGCCAGTTCGTGAGATCGGATGCGGGCGCGATGATGAGAACGGTACGGGCGCGATGACGGATCAGAAGCTCCTGAATGACAAGGCCCGTCTCAATCGTCTTGCCGAGACCCGTATCGTCCGCGACGAGCAGGTTCACGCGGGCCATGTTGATGGCGCGGACAAGAGGATCAAGCTGATAGTCCTCGATTGTAATGCCGCTGCGAAAAGGCGAGAGCAGGTTATTGCGGTCCACGTTCGTGGCGATGCCCCAGCGGACGGCGTTCAGGAACGCCTGAAGCTGTTCGTTGTTGTCGTAGCCGTTGACTTCCGGCAGCCCGGCTTTCTCAAGAATGCGTGCCCCGGGTTCTATCTGCCATATTACGGAAATCTGTTCGCCCCCTGCATCCTCTTCGATGGATTCAAGCGTAACAAGATCCTGACGGCGATAATCGTCGCCTTCGGGACGATACGGATCAACGTCGGATACCAACCACTGACGGCGGCGAACCTCGACAAGCTCGCCGGACTCGGGAACGCGCATGGGATCGGAAGCTATCTTGGGACTATTGGCCATCCATGTTCTCCCTCAGCAAGTCCAGTTGTTTCAAATGGGCGATGAATGTCTCGCCTATCAACTTACCAAGTTGAACAGGAACGGCATTCCCGATCATCTTGCCGAGGAGTGAAATGTTGGCATGCTCCCCTTCTGGCACAAATTGGTAATCTCGCGGGAATCCCTGGAACATCGCCCCTTCGCGAATGGAGATGGCGCGATTCTGTTCAGGATGTCCGAATCGGCCATTCCCGAATCCATAGAATTGCGTCGTCATGGTAGGAGCCGGCTTGTCCCAGCTCATACGCCCATAAACGCCGCCGTATGTCTTTCCCGTATCCCTGCGGTGGCATTCCGCGACAAGTTCCTCTGGCCAATCACGCCAAGTCCCGCCAGGTTTTGACGCGCGAATACGCCGCATATTGAGCGGCGAAAGCCTCGCGCAGAAATGCAATCGGTCATCGGGATCGCACTGGCCAGCTTTCAATCGCGGCAAGTTGCCGATGATTTCCCTGACGGTCTTTACATGCACCTTCTTCGGTGGAGGAGGCACTTGTATATCACCAAATTTCGATGCAATCAAAACCACTCGCTGCCGCAACTGAGGAAATCCATATTTTGGACATTCAACTACTTGGTGGCAAACATGATAGCCAAGCTCGTGAAGAGCATCCGTAAATCTTTCAAAGACTCGCTGATCTTCAAGTTTGGGGACATTCTCCATCGTGACCAGTTGAGGTTTTGTCTCTTTCACAAGCCGGGTAAACTGATCCAGCAGCAGCCATCGCTTATCGCGCCATGTCGCTTTCTGATTGTACTTTGAGAACGTCTGGCATGGTGCACACCCGGCAAGAAGAGACACGTGCCCCTCTCGGAAATTGTCGCTCACCTCTTTTGCGGTTACATCCGTCACCGACTTGTGCAAAAACCTGGCATGGTTGTTATGTTCGTATGCGTATTCACAGCGGCCATCGAAATCGACCCCCATGCGAACGTCAATACCCGTCTGCCGCAAGCCACAGGTAAGCCCTCCGCCGCCGCAGAACAGATCCACGGCGTCGATTCCGTCATACCTGACCTTCCTTCTTGTCGCTTTTCTTGCCATTTCTAACAAACACATTCAGTCCAACACCAGATTACCGCACGTCCAACCGGACGGTCACGTTCGGCTGATGACGACAATTTGATTTTCGGCGGCATCCATGGTGTTTTCTTGTGTGGGAATAGTATAGCAAAAATCGGCGGAGTTGCGGTGACGACTCATCGGGTGTTGGGCGGCGATGGAACGCCGCCCCTACCACGGGGAGCCGGGCGGCTCGGCGGGACGCCTCGCCCCACCGTGGGAGGGGCGCAACTTGTTGCGACCGAACCGGCGGTCGCATGCGGGCGGCGATGGAACACCGCCCCTACCGGCGGCCGCGCAGCAGCGCGGCCCTCCCGTGCGTTGTAACAGCGGGCTGTCAGCCCGTTCTACGGGGTGGGGTGAAACGCTGATTTCTTGATACAGATAAAACACTGACATCCATTTGAAATGCCATTCTGTCATTTCAAGTGAATACAACATAGGCTGAATACATTCTCGCCAGTTACGAACTGGCGATTTGGGCGTAAGCAATATGTCCTTTTCACACCATCGCCTTCGCGCCCGATTCACGAGCCACCTTCTTGCCTTTGCCGTATTCCCGCCGTTCTGACGTCGCCTTGCGGATTGATTCGAGAAGACCGGGGATGATCTCCGCGCCCATCTTCGCGGCGGCGAAGGTGAGTCGCCCAGCATCCTTCAGCGACGCGCCGGTCCAGAAGATTTCCTTCTGATCGACGATGATGAAACGGTCGTGGCAGATTCCGCAGATGGTCTTCGTGAACTTGCCGCATTGCGCGCCGAACGCCTCGAAGTCCGATTCCTCCAGCTCGCCGTTGGAGTGCGTCACCAGCTCGATCTTCACGCCGCGCCCGCGCTTCGCGAGCATGTCCAAGGTCGCCACGCCGGGATAGGCGTC
>ONRL01000035.1 GCA_900320225.1 uncultured Lentisphaerota bacterium | reverse complement strand
CACCTCGCGCTCGTCCGCGCTCGCCTCGAAGGCGACGGGCTTCCCGATCGCGCTCGTCTCCGCCAAGCTCGCGGCGGGCATGACGCTCGACGAGATTCCGTACTGGCGCGACGGAACCCTTGAGAAGTACACGCCGAGCGGCGACTACATCGTCCTCAAGTTCGCGCGCTGGGCGTTCGAGAAGTTCCGCGCGGTGGAGGACCACCTCGGCACGCAGATGAAGGCCGTGGGCGAGGTGATGTCCATCGGCAAGACGTACAAGGAGACGCTCCAGAAGGCGATCCGCGCGCTCGAGAAGGGCCGCGCGGGCCTCGGCTTCGCGAAGGACTTCCACGAGAAGAGCCTCGACGAGCTCCTCAAGATGCTCGCGATCCCGAACTCGGAGCGCCACTTCCAGATGTACGAGGCGCTCCGCAAGGGCGCGACGGACGAGCAGATCTTCAACCTCACGGGCGTGAAGGCGTACTTCGTGGACCAGATGCGCGAGCTCGTCGAGGAAGAGGAGAAGATCCTCTCCTACAAGGGCACGCTGCCGCCGGACGACCTGCTCGTGCAGGCGAAGAAGGACGGCTTCAGCGACAAGTACCTCTCCCAGCTCCTCAAGGTGCCGGAGAAGGACATCCGCGAGAAGCGCACCGCGCTCGGCTGCGTGGAGACGTGGCACGCCGTGCCGGTCTCGGGCGTCGAGAACCAGGCGTACTACTACTCGTCCTACAACGGCAAGCCCGGCGAGGTGCCCGTCTCGGACAACAAGAAGAAGGTGCTCATCCTCGGCGGCGGCCCGAACCGCATCGGCCAGGGCATCGAGTTCGACTACTGCTGCACGCACGCCGCGATGGCCATGCGCGAGGCGGGGTACGAGACGATCATGATCAACTGCAACCCGGAGACGGTCTCGACGGACTACGACACGTCGGACAAGCTCTACTTCGAGCCGGTCACGCTCGAGGACGTGCTGCAGATCTACCAGGCCGAGAAGCCCGAGGGCATCATCGTGCAGTTCGGCGGGCAGACGCCGCTCAACATCGCGGCCGGCCTCGAGGCGGCGGGCTGCCGCATCCTCGGCACGTCCGTCAAGTCCATCGACGCCGCCGAGGACCGCGACCTCTTCCACTCCATCATGGATCGCCTCGGCATCCCGATGCCGGAGAGCCGCATGGCGAGCGACCTCGACGGCGCGCTCAAGGTCGTGGCCGAGATCGGCTACCCGATCGTGATCCGCCCGTCGTTCGTGCTGGGCGGACGCGGCATGGAGGTGATCTACGACGAGATCATGCTCCGCGAGTACATCGCGAAGGCCGTGGGCGTGACGCCCGACCGTCCGCTCTACCTCGACCGCTTCCTCCACCACGCGCTCGAGTGCGAGGCGGACGCGCTCTCCGATGGCACGGACGTGTTCATCCCGGCGATCATGGAGCACGTGGAGCTCGCGGGCGTCCATTCGGGCGACTCCGCCTGCGTGCTGCCGCCGGTCTCGATCAGCGAGGAGAACAAGGCGACGATCCTCGACTACACGCGCCGCATCGCGAGCGAGCTGAAGGTCGTGGGCCTCATGAACATGCAGTTCGCGATCGAGGACGGCAAGGTGTACGTGATCGAGGCGAACCCGCGCGCGTCGCGCACCGTCCCGCTCGTCTCGAAGGTTGCGGGTACGCAGATGGCGCGCATCGCGACGCGCCTCATGCTTGGCGAGAGCGTGAAGTCGCTCGGTCTCGACAAGAAGAAGATCATCCCGTACCACGGCGTGAAGGAGGCCGTGCTGCCGTTCGAGAAGTTCCCGGAGGTGGATCCCGTGCTCGGCCCGGAGATGCGCTCGACGGGCGAGGTGCTGGGCCTTGCGGACACGTTCGGCCTCGCGTACTACAAGAGCCAGGAGGCGGCGGGCCTGCCGCTCCCGATCCAGCCGGGTCGGATGCTCGTCTCGCTCAGCGAGAAGCCGGAGGACGCGGCGGTGGCCGCCAAGAACTTCGCCGACCTCGGCTTCGAGATCGTCGGCACGGAGGGGACGGTCAAGTTCCTGTGGGAGAAGGGTGTTCCCGCGAAGATGGTCGCGAAGATCGGGCAGGGGCGTCCGGACGTCCTCGACCTCATCAAGAACCGCGAGGTGACGCTGATCCTCAACACGCCGTCGAACCGCCGCGACGCGCGCGCGGACGACAACTCGATCCGCCGCGCGGCGATCAAGTACCGCGTGCCGTACCTCACCACCATCGCGGCCGCGCTCGCGGCGAGCGAGGGCATCAAGGCCGCCCGCGAGGGCAAGGGTGAGGTGCGCTCGCTCCAGAGCTACCACGCCGCCATCACCGTCGAATGACGCGGGACGACATGAAAGCGTGGACTCAAATCGTCTTTGCGTGTGCGTGCGGCTTTGTGGCGATTGCGCGCGCCGAGACGATCAAGCTGCCCGTCACGGAGGTCCGCGAGGTGGCGGACTTCCAGGAGCGGGCGTATCCGGGCCGCGTGGTGCCGATCGCGCAAGTCAACGTGGTGCCGCAGGTCTCCGGCGAGATCCTCGAGGTGGCCTTCGAGAACGGCGCGCTCGTGAAGGCGGGCGACCTCCTCTACCGCCTCGACCCCGTGAAGTACGAGGCCGCCGTGAAGAACGCCGAGGCGAAGGTGGCGGAGTGCAAGTCGTCCGCCGGCTACGCCGAGCTGAGCTACACCCGCCACCTGAAGCTCGTGGAGTCGCGCGCCGTGTCGCAGGACGCGGTGGACAACGCGCTCTCCGCGCGCGACAGCGCCCGCGCGGCGCTCGCGGCGGCGAACGCGGACCTCACGGTGGCGCGCGACAACCTCAAGCACTGCCGCATCACCGCGCCGATCTCCGGCCAGATCGGCACGACCGCGTTCACGCGCGGCAACTACGTGACCACGTCGTCGGGAACGCTCGTGACGCTCATCCAGATGAAGCCGATCCGCGTGCGCTTCGCCATCTCCAACCGCGAGTATCTCGACCTCTTCAACGGCAGCGAGCGCCGCTTCATCGAGGAGGGCAAGATCGTGCTCACGCTCGCGAACGGCAGCGAGTTCGGCGAGGACGGGCAGATCGAGTACGTGGAGAACGCCGCCGACGAGCTGACGGACACGGTGATGGCCTACGCGATCTTCCCGAACGCGGAGCGGAAGCTCAAGACGGGCGGCACCGTCACCGTCACGCTTACGTCCCGGAAGGGCGTGATGCGTCCGGCGATCCCGCCCACGGCCGTGCTGCAGGACACGCAGGGGCCCTACGTGTGGGTGGTCGGCGCGGGCGGCGCCGTCGAGCGGCGCTACATCGCGCGCGGCGACCTCCAGGGCGACGTGATGTTCGTCGAGAAGGGCCTGAAGCCGGGTGAGCGGATCGTCGCCGTCGGCGGCCACAAGGTCACGAAGGGCATGACCGTGGAGCCCGCGAAGTGAGGTCGATCTCACAGGTGTTCATCGACCACCCGCGCACGGCGTGGGTGATCGCCATCGTGATATCCCTGTGCGGGGCGCTCTGCCTGCACCGCATGCCGGTGGCCGAGTACCCGAACATCACGCCCGTCACGATCACCGTCTCCACGAGCTACACGGGCGCGAGCGCCGAGGTGCTGAACGAGAGCGTGGGCACCGTGATCGAGGACCAGATCAACGGCGTGGACGACGTGTGGTACTACAAGTCGAACTGCAACAACAAGGGCCTCTACAACTGCTACGTGATCTTCCGCCCCGGCACGCCCTCCAACATCGCCCTCGTGAACGTGCAGAACGCCGTGAAGCGCGCGGAGCCGAAGCTCCCGAGCGAGGTCACGCAGAACGGCATCGTCGTGCGCAAGAGCCCGGAGGACCGCATGGTCATGTACATGTTCATGACCGACGGGCGCGAGATGGACCTCATGGACCTCTCGAACTTCGTGGAGAAGCAGGTGGCGGACGGCATCGCGCGCATGGACGGCGTGGCGCTCGTGGAGACGGGCGGGCGCACGTACGCGATGCGCATCTGGCTCGACCCGATCAAGCTCGCCGGCCTCAACATCTCCATCGCCGAGATCAAGAGCGCGATCGAGAGCCAGAACATCCAGGCCGCCGCCGGCACCGTGGGCGGCGAGTACGCGAACAAGTACCTGAGCTTCAAGCTGAACGTGAAGGGGCGCCTCAAGACGAAGGAGGAGTTCGAGAACATCGTCGTGCGCACGAACCCCGAGACGGGCGCGCAGGTGCTCGTGAAGGACGTCGCGCGCGTGGAGCTCGGCTGCCGGGGCTACACGATCCGGTCGCGCTTCAACGAGAACCCGGCGGTGTCGCTCAGCGTCTACAAGGCGCCCGAGGCGAACGCGGTCGAGACCGCCCAGCGCGTGAAGGAGGAGGTGGACAAGTGGATCAAGCGCATGCCCCCCGGCGTGGTGGGCGTGCTCGCGGACGACACGACGGCGTTCACGCGCGTGTTCCTGAAGGAGACGTACTTCACGCTCGGCGTCGCGCTCGTCCTCGTGGTGCTGATCACCTACCTCTTCCTCCAGGACGTCCGCGCCACCCTGATTCCCTCGCTCGCCATCCCCATCGCGCTTCTCGGGACGTTCGCCGTCCTCTACCCGCTCGGCTTCACCCTGAACGTGCTCACGATGTTCGGGCTCATCCTCGTGATCGGCTCGCTCGTGGACGACGCGATCGTGGTGGTGGAGAACACGCAGTCGCTCATGCTGCGCGAGAAGCTGCCGCCGAAGGAGGCCGCGTCGAAGTCGATGCAGCAGATCACCGGCGCGATCATCGCCACCACGCTCGTCACGCTCGCCTGCTACCTGCCGCTCGCGTACTACTCGGGCATGGTGGGGATGATGTACGTGCAGTTCGCGGTGACGATGTGCGTGGCGCTCATGCTTTCCACCGTCGTCGCGCTCGTCCTCTCGCCCGTCCTCTGCGCCTACATCCTCAAGCCGCCGGCCGAGCGCCCCTCGCGCGTGTTCGCGCCGTTCAACTGGCTGCTGAACCTCTCGCGCTCGACCTACCTGTTCTTCGTGCGCCGCCTCGTGCGGCAGGGCGTCCTCACGCTCCTCCTCCTCGGCGGCGTGTGCGCGCTCCTCTGGTGGACGTCCGGCCAGGTGCCCACCGCCTTCCTCCCGAAGGAGGACCGCGGCTACATCTCCGTGTACTGCCGCCTGCCGGAGGGGCAGACGCTCGACCAGACGATCGCCGTGATCGACGAGTTCCACGAGCGCGTGAAGAAGATCCCCGGCGTGCAGTCGCTCTCCTCCACCTGCGGGCGCAGCGGCCTCTGGGGGACGGGCGAGAACATGGCCTTCGCGCTCGTGCGCCTCGAGCACTGGGACAAGCGCACGACGCCGGAGACGGGCATCGACGCCGTGATGGACAAGCTCAAGGAGGTCACGGACGACCTCTACGCCGCCGAGTTCCGCTTCTCCCAGCCGCCGGCCATCAAGGGCCTCAGCGGGTCGAGCGGCGTGGGCTTCAACCTCTGCACGCTCGCCGGGCAGTCGCCGCAGGAATTGCTCGAGACGGCGGACGCGATGGTGGCGTCGTTCCGCACGAACCGACTCGTGAAGGCGGCCGTGCACGGCTTCACCGCCTCCACGCCGCAGCTGGAGCTGAAGCTCGACCGCCGCAAGGCCGAGATGCTCGGCCTCACGCCGAAGGTCATCTTCCAGACGCTCCAGAACAAGCTCGCGAGCTACTACGTGAACGACTTCAACATCAAGGGCGGCGTCTACGAGGTGAAGCTCCAGAACGACCCCGACCGGCGCGGGTCGATCAGGGACATCATCGACATCCGCATCCCCACGTCCAAGGGGGAGAGCGTGCCGATCTCGTCGCTCGGGTCGATCGAGTACGTCGTCGGCCCGCGCGAGACGATGAGCTACAACAAGATGATGGCCGCGTGGGTGGACGTGACGCCGGCGGACGGCGTGAGCTCGTCGCAGGTCATGGAGATGATCGAAAACACGCCGCTCCCGAAGGACTACGCCGTGGAGTGGGGCGCCCTCGCGTTGCAGGAAAAGGAGAACGAGGGCCAGCTCCTCTGGCTCATGGGCATGGCCATGCTTTTCGCCTACCTGTTCCTCGTGGCGCAGTACGAGAGCTGGACGATCCCCGTGCCGGTGATGCTGTCCGTGCTGGTGGCCCTCGCGGGCGCGATCGTCGGTCTCTGGCTCACGCATACGCCGCTCTCCGTCTACGCCCAGCTCGGCTGCGTGATGCTGATCGGCCTTTCGGCGAAGAACGCCATCCTCATGGTCGAGTTCTCCAAACAGGAGCACGCGCGCGGGCTCGACGTGCCCACGAGCGCGCTGAACGGCGCGAACCTGCGCTACCGGGCCGTGATGATGACGGCCTGGAGCTTCATCTTCGGCGTGCTGCCGCTCGTGTTCAAGAAGGGCGCGGGCGAGGGCGCGATGCGCGCGATCGGCATCTGCGCGTGTTTCGGCATGCTCGCCGCCACGTTCGTGGGCATCATCTTCGTGCCGGCGCTCTACTCCGCCTTCCAGCGCGTCCGCGACCGCATTCGCGGTCCTGTTGCGCCGCGCGGCGGTAAATGATATAATGTGGACATGAAATCGCCAAGTTTTCTCGTGTGTGCACTCGGCACGCTCTGTACGGTTGCGGGATCGCAGTCGCCGGACGGCGTGTTCGCGTTGCTCGACACGCTGGACGCGGGCGGCGTCACGAACGCGGTGCCGCTCCTCGCGCCCCCGCAGACCAACGCGATCGCGCTCCAGTCCGCGACCCTGACGAACGTCGTGCAGATGGTCGTCACCAACACGGTGTGGTGGGGGGAGTTCGAGGAGAAGCGGCGCATCTCCACGCGCACGTTCCAGCTCCACCACGCGAACGCCGAGGAGGTGGCCGAGAAGTTCAACAGCACGTGGAGCGGCGACTTCGGCATCGCGTTCAAGATCGCAAAGATCGCGCAGGCGTTCCCCGAGGCGAACACGGTGATGGTGACGGCGCCCGGCGCGATCCTCGACGCCTGCGAGCGCGTCGTGCACGACATTGACGTGGAGGTCCCCCAGGTGTACATCGAGGCGCGGTTCGTGGAACTCCAGAACTCGGCCACGCACAAACTCGGCATCGACTGGTCGATGCTCGACGGCATGAAGGGCACGGCGTCCTTCGGCGGCGGCATGGACCGCATGGTCGTGGGCAACGCCGTGACGGACTTCAAGCGCAGCATGACGTCCGGCGGGGCGGGGAACTCGGGCACCTACTCCTACGGCATCGCCGGGCAGACCGCCACGAAGACCATCACGACCACGCAGAACACGCTGGCGGACGGCTCCACCACGTCTTCGCGTACATCGTCCGAGACATCGATGACGAGCGGCCGCGACGGCGGCATCAGCTACTTCTCCGGCACGCTGCAGTTCTCCGACATGTCGCTCGTCCTGAGCGCGCTCGACTCCAGCGGCGACGCGCGCATCTTCTCCAACCCGAAGATCATCGTCGCCAACGGGAAGAAGGCCACGGTCGACATGACGGAGAAGTACCCCAACGTCCAGATTTCGGCCAAGCGCACGACGAGCGGCAGCTCCGACGCCCTCGACCTCAGCATGAACATGGCGGTCATCCCGGGCGAGGAGAAGCTCATGTTCGCCAAGGAGGCGTTCTTCAGCTGGGGCATCTCGCTGGAGGTGACGCCGCGCGTCAGCTCCAACGGGCTCATCAACGTGTCGATCGTTCCCACCATCTCGAGCTGCTCCGACTGGGTGACCGCCGGCGCGGGCGACACCACGACGTCGGCCAACAACGCCGGCACGTACTCCTCGAAGTATCCGGTGCTGGACGTGCAGCGCCTCGTGACCGACTTCACGCTCGCGGCGGGCGAGACGGCCGTGATCGGCGGCCTCTCGAAGACCACGGAGGAGCAGACGGACTCCGGCATCCCCTGGCTGCGCGACATCCCGTGGATCGGCGACAAGCTCTTCGGCCGCAAGATCCGCACGAAGGTGCAGAAAGAGATCCTCGTGTTCGTGACCGTGGGCATGGCCGACCCGAAGGGCGTGCCCACGGACATCGGCCTGCCCAAAAACGCCGTGCTCGGCCGCATGTACACCGAAGGCGTGAAGTTCGAGCCCGGCGACCGCCACGGCAACGCGATCGAGGGCATTGCCTCGCTTGACACGCGCTCGCTCGACGAACAGGCGAAGGACCCCCTTGCCACCAACCGGGTGGAGAAGATGACGTTCCCGATACCATTTAAGAAGAGCACGAACGCCACGACCCCTGACGCCAAACAATAGGACGCCAAATGAAGCAGATACCCCTTGCGCTCGTCGCGGTGGCGCTCGTCGCCGCCTGTCCCGCCGACGGCATCCGCCCCTGTGCCCTCGACGTACTTCCCGTGGGGAAGGTCCGCCCGACCGGCTGGCTCCGCACGCAGCTGGAGCTGCAGCGCGACGGCATCACCGGCCACGCCGAGGAGCTGTACGACGACATCGGCAACAGCGACTGGCTCACCGGCGCCCACCGCGGCAAGCAGTACGAATGGGAACGGGGGCCCTACTACGCGAAGGGGCTTCTCTCGCTTGCCTTCGCGCTCGACGACGCAACGCTCAAGGCGCGGGCGAAGCGGTGGGTGGACGCCATACTCGCCTCGCAGCTGCCCGACGGCGACTTCGGCCCGAAGCGCCACAGCTGGTGGGCGAACATGATCTCCCTCTGGCTCTTGCGCGACTGGGCGGAGGCGACGGGCGACGCGCGCGTGGTGCCGTTCCTCGAGCGCTACTTCGCCTTCCAGCGGCGGGAGTTCGGGAAATTCCCGATCGCGGGCGACTCGATGTGGGCCGTGGCCCGCACGGGCGACGAGATGGACGTCGTGCTGTGGCTCTACGGGAAGACGGGGAAGGACGAGTGGCTGGAGTTCGCGCGGGCCCTCTCGAAGCAGTCCGCCGACTGGTCGACGTACTACCGGCGCGGCGGAGACCCCGGCCGCGAGAAGTCGACCGGCTACCGCTGCCACATCGTCAACTTCATGCAGGGGCTGAAGACGCCGGCCCTCCAGTGGCGTCTCGACGGCGACCCGCTCAAGGCGGGCGCGTACGAGGCCGCGTTCGCGTCCGACGGCTGGGTGATGCGCACCTGCGGGCGTCCCGACCGCATGGTCAACGGCACCGAGCCGCTCACCGACCGCAGCGCCACGCAGGGCACAGAGCTGTGCGCGATCGCGGAGCGCATCCTGAGCTGCCAGTCCGTCATCTCCGTGTTCGGTTCCGCCGCCGTGGCGGACGACCTCGAGACAGTCGCCTACAACGCGCTGCCGGGCACGCTCGCACCGGACGGGAAGGGCATCCGCTACTACTGCCTCCTGAACCAGCCGTCCTGCGAGGACAAGTTGCTCCTCTTCGCCAACAACGGCGACCGCAAGGAAATGGTCGGCGCGATCTGCCCCGGTCCGCATTCCGGCTTCGGGTGCTGCCGTTCGAACTTCCACCTCGCCTGGCCGAAGTTCGCGCAGACGATGTGGATGGGCACGTCGGACGGCGGGCTCGCCGCCGTGGCGTACGGTCCGTGCCGCGTGTCCGCGAACGGCCTCGAGATCGAGGAGGGCGGCGACTATCCCTTCGGCGGCAACGTGACGCTTACGGTGCGCGGCGGCGCTGGGCGCAAAACGCTCGCCCT
The DNA here is from genome assembly GCA_900320225.1 of uncultured Lentisphaerota bacterium. Lineage (GTDB taxonomy): Bacteria > Verrucomicrobiota > Kiritimatiellia > RFP12 > UBA1067 > RUG572. Next base: position 22,042 of record ONRL01000035.1, on the reverse strand, counting down.
GCGCATCCCCGCATGGGCGACGGGTGCCGAGGTGAAGGTGAACGGCGTCGCCGAGGCGGACGTGAAGCCCGGCACGTTCCACCGCGTGGTGCGCGACTGGCGCGCGGGCGACGTGGTGACGCTCGAGTTTCCGCTCGACGTGCGCGCGTCGTTCTGGCATCAGGACGCGGTGGCCGTCATGCGCGGCCCGCTCCTCTACGCGCTCAAGATGGCATGCGCGGATTCCGTGGTGGACCGCTACAAGGTTCCCTACGAGAACGAATGGATCGAGAAGGGCGGAAAGCTCGGGTTCCCGCGCCATGAGCTGAAGCCCGCGTCGCCGTGGGGCTATGCGCTCGTGCGCGGCGCGGACGGCGATTTCGCGTGCGAAACCTCGCCGGTGTCGCTGGGCGAGAAGAACCCGTTCCGGCCGGGATGTGCGCCCGTGACGCTCCGTATGAAGGCCGTGCCGACGGAGTTTGGCGGTTGGGGTTACATGCGCGAGGGCGCGTCCGCGCGCGCGGTCGATCCACCGCCGAGTCCAGTGCCGGCGGTGGCCGCGTCGCCCGTGACCGTCGAACTCGTTCCCTTTGGTTCCACGCAAATCCGCATTTCGCTTTTCCCTTGGGCGCGCGAAGGGCTCTAATCGCGGCGAGAAAGACAAAATAAGGAGAGACGAGCATGAACGGCTTCTTGAAGATCGCCCTCGTGGCGGCGGTCGTGTCCGGAACAGCGTCGGTCGCCGGCGTCGACGATTCGGCGTGGCGAGCGGGCCCTTCCAAAGCGTGGTTCGTCAACTGGGACAAAGCGCTCGCCGAGGCGCGGAAGAGCGGGAAGGCGCTCTTCCTCCTCAACACGGGGAGCGACTGGTGCGGTTGGTGCAAGCGCCTGAAGTCCGACGTGCTGGACACGCCGGAGTTCGCCGAATTCGCCAAGCAGAAGCTCGTGTTGGTCTACCTTGACAGCCCCAGCCGTAACCCGCTTGGAAAGGAACAGCGGGCGCACAACCGGCTCATCACCAAGTCGTTGCCGTTTGGAGGCGGCGTTCCGCACGTGCTCGTGATGAACGCCAAGGGGGAGAAGCTTGGCGCCATCGGAGGCGGCGGCATGAAGGCGGAACCGTACCTGGAGAAGCTCCGCGGCATCCTCTCGGAACGCGGCGAGGCGGTGATATGAAAAGACCGCGGCGGCGATCGCCGCCGCGCGCGCGGCCCTTCCGCCCGTGACGACAAACGACTTCAAGGTCGTTCTCACCGGCGTGGCCGTGGTGGGGAAGGACCGCCGCTACGGAAAGAAGGATGACGTCGAGTTCCTTCCGCCCGACACAAAATTGGAGGTGCCGTTCGGTCAGACGGCTCTCTTTCGCGTCGAATACGATTTCCCCGAGGAAAAGGAGTATGGCGCGCGCGTATGGGTACGGGACGAGGAATTTGCGGACGGCAAGCGCCATTCGTGGTCCTTCGGATCCAACCCGTCGGGCCTTTACAACGGGAAGGGCGTTGCCTACGGCTTCCTGTCGCTCCTGGATCGCGGCAAGGCCTGCACGCTTACGTCGGTGGCGATCCGCACGAACACCGACCCCGAACTCGACGACCATCCGCATGGCTGGAAGATCGCCTCTGTTCCCGTGAACCTGGAGTTCAGAGAAAAGGACGGAGACGCAGGAGATGCTGACGAGGCAGGAGACGCACCGGCTGTCTCAAAGAGCGTGCCGAAGGGCTGGACGGAGGATTTCGAGGCGGCGAAGCAGCAGGCGGCGAAGGAAGGGAAACTCATCCTCATGGACTTCTCCGGCAGCGACTGGTGCGGCTGGTGCAGGAAGATGGACGCGGAGGTGTTCACGAAGGACCGGTTCGTTCGCGAGGCATCGAAGAAGTTCGTGCTCGTGTCGGTTGACAGCCCACGCGACAAGTCGATCCTCTCGGCGCTGGCGCGGAAGCAGAACAGCGCACTGGCGGAGAAGTACGAGGTACGCGGCTATCCGACGGTGGTGATTGTCGACCCCGACGGCAAAGAGGTGAAACGCCATTCCGGTTACCGTGCCGGTGGCCCGAACGGGTACTTGAAGTATCTCCGAGAGCTGACGCGCCGCGCCAAATGGCCGCAGAAGGCGCATTAAGGTCGAATCGTATGGACAGACAACTAGTCAATGTCAACAGACGGGATTTTCTTTGGGGAGTCTCGTTGTCCGCAGTCGCGGCATTGGGAGCGTGGTCCGCAAAGGGCGCGCCTGAAGCGAAGGGCGTGCCGGGCGGTGCGCGGCGGGCATGGGGCGAGCGGCTGAAAGAGGAGGGTATGCTCTTCATCGCGCACCGCGGGTGCCAGTCCCTTGCGCCGGAGAACACGATCCCGTCGTTCGTGTGCGCGGCTCGGCTCGGCCTGCAGGCGATCGAGACGGATGTGCGGCTCTCGAAGGACGGCGTGATGGTCTGCTCGCATGATGATTCCCTGAAGCGAATGTTCGGGTTGAAGCAGAAAGTCTCAGAGACGGCGTACGCGGAGTTGAAGAGCCTCGTGCCCGTGAAGGGCAACGGGCTTACCGTGTGGCCGAAGGAAACGCTGCGCATCCCGACGTTCAGCGAGTACCTGGACGTCTGCGAAAAGTACGACGCGGTGCCGTTCATCGAGACGAAGGGCGACGTGGCCGTGGTGAAGCCGGTGCTGGACGAGGTGCGGAGGCGCGGCCTTGCGCGCGTGGCCGTCCTTTCGTCCGTCCAGTTCGACCACATCCGCGAGGCGCGCCGGTGCGACAAGGAGATCTTCATCCACCACATCTTCAGCAAGCCCGAGCAGCTGGACGAACTGGCGGCAATGGGAAACGCGGGACTTTCGTACAACTACAAGGACCTCGCGACCGTGCCGGACGGCCTGGTCGAACGCGTCCACGCGAAGGGCGTGAAGATGTGCCTGCGCGCCGGCGACACGCCGGAGGCGGTCGCGAAGATGACCGCGCTGGGCCTTGACTACATTCCCACAAATGTGACGGTGCCCCTCTGGTAACTACTCGAGCGGCGCGCAGTTGACGCCCTGCGCGATCAGGCGGCCGCGATGCGTGGCCATGCGCCTCTTGAAGTCCGCGAAGCCGGGCTTGGCGTCGCCCAGCCAGAACACCTCCGCGAGCGCGCACGTGCGCGGCCACATCTTCCATGCGAGGTCATACTCGTTCCAGGTGTACTCGCTCCAGTTGTTGCACTGGCCGCCCAGGATGTGGGCGCGCGCCTCGGCGGGCACGTCGGCACACGGATCGAACGAGTAGCACATCTCCAGCGGCAGCTTGCCGCCGATGTACTGGAACGGATCGTTCGGAAGGCACTGCCCGTAGTCAAGGTAGCAGAACTTGTTGGGCGTCATCACTACGTCGTGCCCGCGCACCGCGGCCTGCGCGCCGGAGACGAGCGCATGTCCGGCGCCGCTTTTCGGCCGTGTGCGCCAGCTCATGCCGATCGCGCTTTTCGGCACGTCGCCCAGCAGGTATTCGTCCCAGCCGAGCGCGCGCTTGCCGCGCGCCTCGAGGAACTTCACGAAGTGGCGCGTGATCCACGGCTGGAGGCCGTGCTCGTCCTTCAGCCCCTCCGCCTTGATGCGCGCCTGGCACTTGGGGCAGTCCTTCCAGCGAACCTGCGGACACTCGTCGCCGCCGATGTGCACCACGTCGCCGGGGAAGAGGCGGCATACGTAGTCGAGCACGTCCTCCATGAACTTGATCGCCTTGTCGTTGCCGAGGCAGAGGACGTCCTTCTCGATGCCCCATACGAGGCGCGGTTCGCGGGCGGCCAGGTTCGCCGGCACGCATGCGAACTCCGGATACGCCGCGAGGGCGGCGAACATGTGCCCCGGCAGCTCGATCTCGGGGACAACCGTGATGTGGCGCTCGGCGGCGTAGGCGACGATCTCGCGGATGTCCGCCTCCGTGTAGAAGAAGGGGCCGTATTTCACGCCGTTGAGCTTGTCGGCGTCCTCCTTCGACCCCTTCGTCGCCCGCTGGCCGTGGCGGACGCTCGCGGAGCGCGCGGCGCCGTACTTGACGAGCTCGGGATAGCCGGGGATGTCGAGCCGCCAGCCCTGGTCCTCGGTGAGGTGCCAGTGGAAGCGGTTGAGTTTGTGCTGCGCCATCAGGTCGAGCATCTGCTTGACGGTCTCCTTGCCGAAGAAGTGGCGGCACTCGTCCAGGTGCGCGCCGCGCCAGCGGTAGGCGGGTGCGTCCTCGATCTCCACGCACGGCCATGCCTTGCCGTTCTTCAGTTGCGCGAGCGTCACGCCGGCGTAGAAGCGCCCGGCCGCGTCCGAGCTCGTCACCGTGATTCCGTCGGCGGCCACCTTCAGCCGGTAGCCTTCCACGGGCACGGCGGAGTCCGTCACGTAGCGGATTTCCGCGTTCTTCGTCACGCCCCCGGTTTCGACCAGCTTGGCCGGCTGCGGCACGAGGGCGATGGCCGCGAGGATGGGTGAGATGTTCATGCGGGGTATTATAGCAGATTTTGGCGCAGTTGGGGCAACCTTGTCAGAAACGTGTGCCGCGCACGCCGAGCTTCTCGACGAACAGGTCGTACGCGCACCTGTCGCCGAGTGTCGGGCGCGCGTAGCTGTTGACGTGCGACATGATGAGGTTCTCCCCGTCCTGCGTGAGCGGGTTGAATGACACGTGCGCGGGAATGTTCATACGCGCTGTCGACGACCTTGTTTGAGACGTTGGAAGTTGGTATAATGGACGGTGATGCGAGAAATAGACTTAAGAAGGATGCTCCTGGGGGCGCGGCGGGTGAACGTCGACTACGTGGATGACCATCCGCATTGGTGGAAGCGCGTGTTGGTTGTCGTCATGTGCGGCGCGGTGATCGCCGCGGGGGCGGACGCGATCGCCTTGCCGGGCGGTGGTCCTGTGACGTTTCACAAGATGACGGCGGGGTCGGACTGCGTGTACCGCTTTACGGAGCCGGGAACGTATGCGCGCGACGTGACGGTGGTACCGCCTGCGAAGGGGCCGATGTGGTACGCATTCGAATCGCGTGCGATGTCCACGAACGGCACGCCCGTCGTGAACGAGGGACGCATCATCGTGCCGGCGATGAAGGGCGGTCACTGCGCGCGGATCGCGAACGTCGGAAGCGCGCCGTTCGTCCAGAAGGGTACGATCGAGACGGGTTCGCGCCTCGACGTCAACGGCAACGTGACGCTGGCGTGTCCGTTCCGCTTCAACGGCACGGGCGAGGCGCTGTTCAACGACGATGCGGGCGGGCGCATCCAGGTGGCGGACGGTTTTTCTTTCTGTGGAGAGGACGGACTCGCCGCGAGCTTCGTACGCCTGTTGGTGCCGGGCGTGTTGGGTAAGTGGCAGTCGCTCGTGGCTGTTTCCGAACGGCGCGAGACGATCGACGAGATCGTGCGGCGGTTGCCGCCTGCATGGCGTGCGCGGAGCAAGGTGTCGCGCAACGGACGTCGGCTCGTCGTGCGGAATGTGACCGCCGTGGACACAACATCGCCTGAAGTCGTGCGCAAGGTGCCCGATGGCTTGCCGCCCAGTCGCGCGGTCGTGGGGGCGGACGGCACGGCGACGCTCCGGATCGCCGCCCCGACGCCGATTGCGCAAATCCGCGACGCCATGCGCGCCGCGCGTATGGCGCATCCGGGGTGCCCGCTCGTCGTGTCGCTCGCGGAGGGCGCCTATCCCGTGACGGAGACGGTGACGCTCTCGCTCGTCGATTCGGGCACGTCGTCCGCCCCGGTGACCTGGCGCGGCGAGGGGCGTGGCGCCGTGTTTGCCGGTGCGGCGGCGATCGGACCTTGGCGTGGAGAGCCCGGACGCGCAGCAGCGCGTCCCTCCCGAGGAGCGTGGCGTGCGGCCGTGCCGAAGGAACCCAACGGCAAGCCCATGTGGGCGGCGGAGTTCTTCGCAAACGGCGTGCGTCGCCCGAACGCGGCCTACCCCGCCGGCGGACGCTTTATCCATGCGACGAACATCACCGAGAAGATACTCGCCGCGAAGTACGCCCCGCACGACTACTCCGTTCCGGCCGAGCACATGCTGTTCCTGCGCACGGAGGATTTTGCGCACATTGCGGCGATTCCGGAAGGCGAACTGCCGTTTGTGCAGGTGCGCATCCACTCGAAGTGGAACGCGGCGCGTCATTTCATCGTGCGCATCGACCGCGTCGCCCATTCCGTGACGATCCGTGGTACGCGTTGGCCGCCATGGAACCGCTACATCGCCGCCGAGTGTCCGATCCGCTTTGAGAACATGCGCACGGAGCTGACGGTGCCCGGCGAATGGTTCTACGACCGTGCGGCGGGGGAGGTTGTGTATCTTCCCAAAGACGGGGAGACGATGGACCGCGTCGAGGGGACGATCCCGGTTGACGGCGTGGACGTGTTCCTGCGGCTGGTCGGCGACATCAACGCCGAGGAATACGCGGGTAATATGCGTTTCGAGAACATCGCCTTCCGCCACGGTTCGACTTTGAACAAAAAGGGTCCCGCCGACGTTCCCGACTCGCTCATGCTCGGCGCAGTGGCGCGCGGGATGATTCTTGCGGACGGCGTGCGGAATGTCGTGTTCGACGGTTGCCTATGGGAGCAGACGGGCGGCGCCTACGGCGTGTGGTTCCGCGAGGGCTGCATGTCGAACGCCGTGATCAATAGCACGTTCCGCGACCTTGGCGGCGGGGCCGTGCGCGTGGGCGTGAACGGCGGCATTCGCGCCGTGAAGGGACTCGCCGACGAGCTGGAGGTAGCGGGTCCCTACCCGTATCCGTTCCGGGCGTACGTGCCGCACTCCACAGCGTTCATCACGGTGGAGAACTGCCTCGTGGAGCATGGCGGACGGTACATGCCGGGCGCAGGTGCGATTGTGGTGGCGGCGGCGAGCGACTGCCGCGTCGTCCACAACCGGATCGACGACCTCCACTACACTGCCATCACCTGCAACTGGGACTTCGGCTATGGCGGCTCGCCGTGCCAGCGGTGTCTCGTGGCGTTCAACCACATCTCCAACGTGGGACACGGCGACCTCTCCGACATGGCCGGCGTGTACATGGCCGGCAGCGGGTTCGGAAACGTCGTCGCGCGCAACGTCATCCAGGGCGTCAAGGGCATGGTGTACGGCGGATGGGGACTCTATCCCGACGAGGGCACGGAGGGCGTTCTCTACGAGAGCAACCTCGTGTACGACACGAAGGACGGCGGCATCCACCAGCACTTCGGGCGCGACAACGTGGTGCGCAACAACATCTTCGCTTTCGCGTGCGAGGGGCAGGTGGCGATTACGCGGGCGGAACTCCACCGTTCGTGGACCTTCGAGGGCAACATCGTGGTGTGGGACCAGGGCGACGCCTTCGCGAAGTACCGGGGCACGAAGGAAGAGAAGGCGATCGTGGACTGGAAACGCAACCTCTGGTGGCGTCTGGACGGGCGGCCGGACGTGTTCAACGGCAAGACGTTCGCGGAGTGGCAGGCGAAGGGCAAGGACGTGGATGGCCTCTACGCCGATCCTCTCTTCGTTGACGCCGCGCACCGCGACTTCCGTTTCCGTGATGTCGCCGTTGCCGCGAAGATCGGCTTCAAACCTTTTGACGTCTCCCGTGCGGGATTGTGCGACCGCAAAGTCCAGCCATGTTACGACATGTCATACGAATGACGTTCTCCACTAACAGTCCGCTACTTATGGTATAATCTTGCGTGTCAGAAAGGAAGGATTTCGATGAAGAAGATCATTTGTCTCTTGTTGGGAGCCGCGCTCACGGTGGTGGCGGGCGAGGTGCCGTTGCCGGGCGAGGACGGCAAGCACGCGGCGGTCACGTGCGCGCCGTTCCCGGACGCGCTGAGCGCCTATGTGTGGCGCAACTGGCCGGTCGTGTCCGTTGACCGGCTCGCCGCCGTGATCGGCGCGTCGCGCGCCGACCTGGAGGGCGTGGCCGCCGAGATGGGGCTGCCCGTGCCGCAGCCCGACGTCTCGCCGCTCTGGCGGCGCAAGGGTTACATCACCGTGGTGCGCCGTAACTGGCACCTCCTGCCGTACGAGCAGCTGCTGAAGGTGGTGGACATGACGCGCGCGGAGCTCGCCTACTCGCTCACCGAGGACGATTTCCTCTTCGTGAAGCTCGGCAACACGAAACCGCTCTGCGCGCCGATCACGTGGTCGGCCGAGGCGGCCGCCGCCGGGCGGGCGCGCCGGTTGGAGATCGCGCGCGTGCTGAAGGAGGAGGGCATTGTGCCGATGGCGCCGGAGGAGGCGCGGTTCAGTTTTGTTGGGGAGTTGTCGGGGGGGGCGGACGCAATAAATTGCGTCCCTCCCGTTTCGGACGCGCAGGAGCGCGTCCCTCCCACGTTTGACCTGCGGTTGATCTTCTCGTATTTCGCCGACTACGGGGATCCGCTCGGGGACGACGAAGTGGGCTCCTATCCCGAGGGGCTGCTGGCGCGTCTGGCGGAGAGCGGCGTGAACGCGGTGTGGCTGCACACCGTGCTCTCCACCCTCGCGCGCGATCCGGCGTATCCCGAGTTCGGCGAGGGGAGCGAACGGCGCATCGCCAATCTGCGCAAGCTTGTGGCGCGTGCGGCGAAGTACGGAATCAAGGTGTATCTCTACATGAACGAACCGCGTGCGCAGAACGATTCGTTCTTCGAAAAGCCCGGACGGGTGGAGACGCGCGGGGCAAAGCGCACGCACGACGGTCTCGGCTACGCGCGCTGCACGTCGTGTCCGGAGACGCGGCGTTGGCTGCGCGACTCGCTGAAGAGCGTGTTTTCGCAGGTGCCGGGTCTCGGCGGCGTGTTCACGATCACGATGAGCGAAAACCTCACCAACTGCGCCTCGCGTGGCGGGAAGAACACGTGCCCCCGTTGCAAGGACCGCATGGTGGTGGACATCGTGGCGGAGGTGAACCGTACGATTTCAGAGGGCGTGAAGGCGGGTGACCCGAATGCGGAGGTGGTGTGCTGGGACTGGGGCTGGCCGATGAAGGACCGCCTCGCCATCGCGGAGCGCCTGCCGTCGGGATGCCGGGTGATGACCGTGAGCGAGCGGGGCGTGCCGACCGACCGCGGCGGCGTGAAGTCCGCCATCAACGAATACTCCCTCTCCGCGCCCGGTCCGAGCGACGCGGCGCGCGAGCTATGGACGGCGGCGAAGGGACGCGGCCTCAAGACGGCCGCGAAGGTGCAGGCCGCGCTCACGTGGGAGATAAGCGCCGTACCGTACGTGCCGGTGATGGATCTCGTGGCGGAGCACGTGCGCAACCTGGCGGAGGCGGGCGTGGACGGTGTGATGCTCTCGTGGTCGCTCGGCAGCGCGCCCACGCCGAACCTCTCCATCTTCGCCGACTACCGTCGGGGCGAGGGGACGGGCCCCGTGTTGGACCGGCTTGCGGAGCGTCTCTACGGGAAAGGCGGCGTATCGGCCGCGCGCGCGGCGTGGAAAGCGTATTCGGAGGGATTCCGCGAGTATCCGTTCTTCATCTCCACCGTCTACTCTGGCAACCACACGATGGGTCCGGCGAATCCGCTCTACCTCGAGCCGACAGGCTGGACGGCGTCGATGGTGGGCTTCCCCTACGACGATTTGAAGCGCTGGCGGTCGATCTATCCCGAGGAGGCGTTCCTAGGCCAGATGGAGAAGGTGCGCGACGGCTTCGTGCGCGGGAACGCCGCGTTCGCGTCGCTCGTGGAGTCGCTTGACGGCCCGCGTCAGGCGGCGGCGCGCCGCGAGCTTGGCATCTTCCGCGCGATCGAAAACCACTTCAGCGCCGTCTGCGACCAGGTGCGTTTCGTCCGTGCCCGCGACCGCGGCGACAAGGCCGAGATGCGCGCCTGCGCGCGCCGCGAGCTCGAGACCGCCAAGCGGCACCTCGCGCTCGTTCGTGCCGACAGCCGCATCGGCTACGAGTGTTCCAACCACTACTTCTACCTGCCCCACGACTTGATTGAGAAAGTGCTCTGCTGCCGCGACATATCCGGCCATCGGCGGCCATGAAACCAACTTGTGCGAGGGCGAGACCATTAGGTTAAAGCAAATAGACACAAAGAAAGGAATCATCGCGATGAGCGATACAAAGACGACATCAGGCGTTTCCCGCCGTTCGTTTCTCAAGGCCTCCGCGCTGGCGCTGCCGCTCATCAACGCCGGCTGCCGCAGCTTCTTCACCGGTGCGCCGCGGCGTCCGGCGCCGTCCGCGCGCGTGAACCTGGCCGTGATCGGGTGTGGCACGCAGGGGTTCGCGAACATGGGCGGTTTCCTGCAGGACAAGCGCGTGCAGGTCACGACGGTGTGCGACCCCGTGCTGAGCGCGGGGAAGTACAGCTACAAGAGCGAGAAGACGTGCGGACGCCAGCCGGCGAAGAAGTTCGTGGACGACTACTACAAGAACACCGACTGCCGGATGGTGGCGGACTTCCGCGAGGTGCTGGACGACCCGACGATCGACGCCGTGCTGATCGCCACGCCCGACCACTGGCACGCCATCCAGTCCGTCATGGCCATGAAGGCCGGCAAGCACGTCTACTGCCAGAAGCCGATGTCGCTCGGCATCTCCGAGGGCAAGGAGATGGCGCGCGTGGCGAAGGAGACGGGCATGACGTTCCAGGTGGGGTCGCAGCAGCGCAGCGCGAGCGAGTTCCGCGTGGCGGCCGAGCTGGTGGCGAGCGGATACATCGGCGAATGCACGTCGTGCGAGATCGGCCTGCCGGGCGGCAACAAGGGCATGTACGGGCACGAGAAGTCCATCGGGCGCGACCCGTGGCCGGCGCCGGACTACTTCACGCCCAAGGACATGTGGGACATGTGGCAGGGCCCCGCGCAGCACTGGGAGAACAACGCCTTCATCCAGGGCATCCACGACCCGATGTGCTGGCGCTGGAACTCGCGCACGGGCGGCGGCATGATCACCGACTGGGGCGCGCACCACCTCGACATCCTCCAGTGGACACTCGGCATGGACGAGAGCGGCCCCGTGGCGATCGAGAACATGGAGCACGACCGCGACCCGAACGACCGCATCTTCGATTGGGCGGCGAACTACTCCTTCGACGTGGTGTACGCGAACGGTTTCCGCGCCCACGTCACGAACAAGCTGCCGAACGGACTCAAGTTCCACGGCAAGAAGGGCGACCTCTTCGTGGCGCGCCGCAAGCTGGAGCGCCCCGATTTCCTGCGGAAGTGGAACGAGAAGAAGGACCTCAAGGAGGGCGACGTGCATCTCTACCGTCCGAAGGGCGGCGGCTCGCACGAGATGGACTTCATCGACGCCGTCTACTCCGGCGGGCGCACGGCGTGCCCGTGCTCCGTGGGACACCGGTCGATCACGATCGCGCACATCGCGAACATCTGCGAGCGGCTGGGCGTGAAGTCCCTCACCTGGGACCCCGCGTCCGAGCGCTTCCCCGACAATGAGGACGCGAACCGCCTCGCCGTGGTGCCGCACCACAACGGCTGGACGCTTTGATAGACAACCGACGATGCCTCGAAATGATTGACGCGAAGCAAACGAAAAGGAAGTGAGAAGATGCCAATGGGGGGGGATGCCCAGACGGCGGGTTTTATGGTATACTTGCAGCCGTAAAACCATGATGACGCTTGGAATAGATTCCTCCACGCAAGGGACGAAGGCTGTCGTGTACGACACGGCCGGCCGGCGTGTCGTCGCCTCGGCGGCGGTGAACTACGGAAAAGACCTGCCCGAATTCGGCTCGCCGGACGGTTTCCTGCCGAACGCGGACGCGAACGTCCGCCGGGCGAATCCCGCGATGTGGGTGAAGGGGCTCGAGCTGGTGCTGTCGCGTCTGCGCGACGCGGGCGCGCCGATGGGCGAGATCGCCGCCGTGGGCGGCGACGCCCAGCAGCACGCGACCGTGTACCTGGACGCCGACGGGAACTATTCGCGCGCGGAAAGTCCCATCTGGATGGACGCCTCCACGGGCGCGGAGGTGGCCGAGCTGGACGCCCGCTTCGGCGGGGCGCTGCGCACGCGCACCGGTTCGCCCGCGATCGAGCGCTTCGCCGCCGCGCAGGTGATGAAGTTCGCGCGCGAGGAGCCGGAAGCCTACTCGCGCACGGCGCGCGTCCACCTGCTCAGCTCCTACCTCACGTCGGTGCTGGCGGGCGCGGACGCGCCGATCGAGACGGGCGACGGCGCGGGCATGAACCTGCTGAACCTCCAGACCCTCTCCTGGGACGCGGACATCTGCGCGTTTGCCGCGCCGGGCCTGCTCGCGAAGCTGCCGGCCGTCCACCGGCCGGGCGACGCGCCGCTCCGGCTCGCGGAGCGGTTCGCGGAATTCGGCCTTCGGCCTGGCATCCCCGTGGCGCCGTTCACGGGCGACAATCCGGCCTCGCTCGTGGGATGCGGCGCGGCGGAGCCGGGTTGCGCGGTGATTTCGCTCGGGACGAGCGACACGTTCTTCGCCGCGATGCGGGACTTCCGCACGGACCCCGACGGCTGCGGACACGTGTTCGGCAACCCGGCCGGCGGCTTCATGTCGCTTTCCTGCTTCAAGAACGGGTCGCTCGCGCGCGACCACGTGCGGCGCGACTGCGGGGCGGACTGGACGTTCTTCGACGAGACGGCGTTCGCGCTCACGCCGCCCGGCAACGGCGGCCGCCGCGCGTTCCCGTACTTCGAGACGGAGATCACGCCGAAGCATGACGCGACCGGGATCGAGGCGAACTTCGACTGGGAGGCGTCTGCGCCCGAGGTGAAGATTCGCGCCGTCGTGGAGGGGCAGATTGCGAACATGCGCGAGCGGACGCGGTGGATCGGCGACTTCGGGACCATCTTCGTGACGGGCGGCGCCTCGCGCTCGAAGGGCATCCTCGCGACGATCCGCGAGATCTTCGGCGCGGACGTGCGCACGCTCGACGTGCCCGACTCCGCTGCCGTGGGCGGCGCGATCCTCGCGGCGCGCGCCGGTTGTTAGCAAGTTGGGTCCTTTCGGGATCGGATTCCATCCGCCTCTACACGTTCAAGTGAGGAACAGGCATGAAGAGATTGATTGGGTTCATTATTCTTGCTGCAGTGTCCGCGGCGCAGGCCGCGCCTGACCCCGAAACCGTCTTCCGGAATCCGCCGCCGAGTGCCAAGACCGGCGTGTGGTGGCACTGGATGGGCTGTAACGTCACGAAGGAGGGAATTGTCAAGGACCTTGACTGGTTCAAGGAAACCGGCATCGGCGCCGCGACGATATTCGGCATGGCGGACATCTGCTCGCCGTGGGCCACGACGATCAGGAACAGCCCCACGGACGGACTGGTCGCGTTCACGCCGGAGTGGTGGCGGCTCGTGCGCTTCGCCTGCGAGGAGGCGGAGAGGCGCGGCATCGAGATCGGCGTCCATAACTGCCCCGGCTACACCTCAACGGGCGGGCCGTGGATTCCGCCGCGCCTTGCGATGCGCGAGCTCGTGTTCAACGTCACGAACGCCGAGGCGCAGATCTCGCTCGCCGCCCACGCCGCTTTTCCCGTCCAGGACGGCGCGACGGGCGCGTTCGGGAAACCCGACATCCCGAGCCGCCGCACGGACATTCAGGAAATCGCCGTCGTGGAGGGCGTCCGCGTCCAGCACATCCCGATGGGTTCCTTCACGCAACCCAACCAGTGGGAGACGTTCGGCCTTGAGTGCGACAAGATGAACCCGGAAGCGGTGGCGTTCCACCTCGGCCGCGTCCTCGGCGACATGCGGAAGTACGTCGGCGACCAGGTAGGGAGGGGGCTCAAGTTCGTCCTGCTCGACTCCTACGAGGCCGGCAAGCCAACCTGGACGCCCAACATGCGCGCCGAGTTCAAGGCGCGGCGCGGGTACGATCCGCTGCCGTACCTGCCGATCCTCGGAGGGTTCAAGGTGTCCGTCGCGAAGGACGAGGCGGCGGAGAAGAAGTTCCGCGCCGATTACGACCGCACGATCAAGGACCTCTACCGCGACGTCCTGTTCAAGATCATGCACGAGAAGCTTGCGGCGGCGGGTCTTGAATTCGCCTGCGAACCGTACACCGGGCCGTTCGACAGCCGCGAATGCGCCGTGCACGTCGATCGCCTGATGACCGAGTTCTGGTACCGTCCGCAACTCGACCGCAAGATTCCCGGTCAGCTAGGATGGAACCAGTGGACCGGTCCGGGCGGCAGACGCCACAACGTCATCGAGGCGGAGGCGTTTACGTCCGGTCCGCCTTCGTGCAGCTGGGACGAGACGCCGTATCTCCTGAAGGCGGCGGCCGACACGCAGTTCGACCGCGGCGTGAACCGCATGACGCTCCACACGTGTCCGCTCCAGCCATGGGGTGACGACGTCCTGCCCGGCAAGGTGATGGGACGCTGGGGCACGCACTTCGGGCGTACCCAGACATGGGCGACGAGCGGCAAGGGCTGGTTCACGTACCTCAACCGCTGCCAGGCGCTTCTTCAGTGGGGCGAGCCGAGTCCGGCGAAGATCGACGGCCTCAACATAACTCCCAAAGGCACGTTCCTTACCGCCCGCGCGCGCGCGGCGGACGGCAACCTCGTGTTCTTCGTGGTGAACCACTCCAACCATCCCGCCTCCATGAACATGCGCCTGCTCGACGTCGGCAAGACGGCGGAGTGGTTCGACCCCGTCACGGGGTGCATCGCTCCGCTTGCGGTAGTGGACAGGTGCGCCGCCATCCAGCTCGCGCCGTGCGGCAGCGGGTTCCTCGTCCTGCGCAGGCCCGCCGGCTCGCTTGCGCCGAATGCGGACAGCGACTACTACCAGAAGCTCGCCAAGCCGCTCAAGGACGGTGGCACGGGCGACGCGCTCCGCCTTGCGAGTCCATGGCGCGTGACGTTCGGCGGGAAGACGGTTGAGATGGCGGCGCTGTGCGACTGGACCGTCCACGCGGATCCCGACGTGAAGTATTTCAGCGGCACGGCGGTGTATCGTACGCGTTTTACCGTCGGACGCCGCCTGTTGGACGAGGGGCTTTCTGTCTTGTCGCTCGGGAAGTGCAACGGGCAGATTGCGAAGGTCATCCTCAACGGCAAGGCGTTTGAGCCGGTGTGGTGCGAGCCGTACGAGGTGCGTCTGGCGGCAGGCGACTTGAAGGAGGGCGAAAACACGCTGGAGATCGAGTTCACGAACGTGTGGGCGAACAGGCTCGTCGGCGACGAGCAGGAGCCGCCGGACTGCACGTTCGTGAAGGCCCCTTATCCCGGCGGATGGTATCTTGAGGAGTTCCCGGACTGGTTCAAGAAGGGGATGTCGGCGCGCCCGTCGAAGGGGCGCAGGTGCTTCACTGACTGGAACTACTTCACGAAGGATTCCAAGCTCACGCCGTCAGGTCTGCTCGGTCCCGTGACGTTGAGGTCATGCACGCGGTCGTTTCGCCCGCGACATTTGCGGAAAGAAAGGAACAGATAATGAAGAACGTGGTGTTTGTCGTCGCGCTGGCGGCTGGGATCGCTGCGGGATTCGTCGCCGGGCGCATGTGCACGGGCGGATCGGACGCGGCAGAAGCGCCGCAGTCACCTCTCGTGGATGACGCGCTCAACAAGGCGAAGAAGCGCATCGCGGCGCTCGAGGCCGAACTCGCCGAGGCGAAGAACGACACGCGGCGCCTGCGAAAACGCATGGCGCGTGCGGAGGATGCCGTTGAGAAGGCGTTGAAGGAAGGCGAGAAGGGAAAAGAGGGAGAACCGGACGGCGTTTCCATCTCCGTCGGGACGAACATGGACGTCGTCGCGGAAATGAAACGACAGCTACCCGAGGAGGCTTTTGTCGCCGCGACGAACGCGCTGGAGCGCATGAAGGTCGCCAACGCCGAGCGCCGGAAGGGCCGCAGGGAGTATCTTGCGTCTCTCGACGTGTCGGGCCTTTCCAAGAAGGACCAGGAAAACCACAGGTGTTTCATGGAGCTGTTCGACCGCCGCGAGAAGGCCATGTCGAAGATGAAGGGTCTCATCCCCGACGAAAAGACGATCAACGAGCTGATGCAGATCGAAATCCAGATGCGGCCGCTCGCGAAACAGGAACGCAAGGCGCTGCTGGGCGGTGTGACGCGTGAACTTGGATACACGGACGAGGACGGCGCGGTCATCACGGATACGCTGGAGGGCATCTTCGACTGCACCGGTTCCGATGGCCTCGGCGGACTGGGCGACCTGATGGATGGCGCGGAAGACCAGCCCGGCGTCAGTATCGAGACGCACGTAATCGGTCTTTAACGGGAGAATGTCAAGGGCGACGGGTCCTGTGATCAGTTCGATTGCTTGACCGGGAAGTCGAAGTACGTGTCGGGGTATGGTTCGTTCGCAAGCGTGAAGTGCCACCATTCTTCGTCAATCGGCTTGAAGCCGTGCGTGGTCATGATTTCACGGAGCAGCATTCGGTTGGCGAACTGATCCTTCGTGATGTTGCGGTAACTGGGGTGGGACTCCTTGCCAAACCAGTCGAACGTGCCGCCCATGTCGACTTCCTTGCCGGTCTTCATATCGAACAGCGTCAGGTCAACCGTGCTGCCACGGCTGTGGCCTGAACGCTCCGCGATGTAGCCCTGCTTGAAAAGGACGGACTTGTCGAGGTTCGGGTAGAAGTGCGGTTTCATCCGCGTGTCGCCGACGTCGTCCGCCCACCGCACAAAATGCGCGACCGCCCGTTGCGGACGGTAGGCGTCGTAAATCTTGAGCCGATATCCGCGACGGACAGCTTCATCACTCGCCTCCTTGAGTGCCTTTGCCGCCTCCTTCGTGAGGATCGCGCACGGCTGTTCGTATCCGTCAATGCGGTCCCCGACAAAGTTGTACGTCGAATAGTACCTGATTTCCAGAATGGCATCCGGCACGGCCTCGGCAAGCGGCACGAATCCAGCCGGACGGTCGGGTGGCAGCGCGACACAGCCGGTTACCGAGCAGAGCAGGATGGCGGCAAAAGCGGACATCGCCGCTCTTGAAGCCGTGACCCGGGACACGATCATGTGTTTCCTTGTTTTCATGGCGAATATTATACCACACACGAGGTAGGTTTGCTAAAATAGTGTCGCATAAGCAAACGAAAGGATAGTCGAACGGCGTGCTGAACACAAAAAATTGGACCTGGCTGGACTGACTCCGCAAATGCCACGAATTATGCTATAATGACCCTGTCAAGCAACCACAAGGAGAAACTCATGTACGACAAACTGTGTGTCAACGCCCGTTCGATGCCGTTCTGGTGCGTCGGAAACCCGCTCGGGGACCCGTTCGGCGGTCCCGTGCAGCCGAAGCTTGATTCGCTTGAGGTCGCGCAGATCATCGCGGACGCCAAGACGGAGGGGCTCATCGAGATGACGAGCTACCACGACGACGACCTCGTTCCGTGGGACCCGGAGCATCCCGAGGACGATCTCGATCCGAAGAGCGCCGCCTACGCGAAGCTCGTTGCGATCCGCAAGATCCTCCGCAAGGCGGGCGTGAAGGTGAACGCCTCGATCTGCTCGCTCCACGGACACCCGATGTTCCGTCAGGGCGGTCTCTGCAACCCCGACCCGAAGATCCGCGCGCTCGCGGCGAAGAAGGTGGAGCGCACGCTCCGCATCGGCACGTTCCTCGGCGCGAAGCACTACGTCTACTGGGTGGCGCGCGACGGGTTCGAGAGCTATCCCGGATGCGACTTCAAGCGTTGCTACGACTGGCTCGCCGAAGGGCTCAACCACGTGACGGACTACATTGAGAAGAAGGGCCTCAAGAACTACATCGGCGGCACCGTGGAGCCGAAGCCGAACGAGCCGCGCGGGGCGATGTTCCTCCCGACGAGCGGACACTCCGTGGGCTTCATCATGACGCGGCTCAAGAAGCCCGACTTCTGGGGCGTCAACCCCGAGCTGCTCCAGCACGAGGGCATGTGCCTCATCAATTCGGTGCTGACGGTCTCCTATCTGATCGCCTGCAAGAAGCTGAAGTTCCTGCACTTCGGCTCGCAGATGAAGGGCCAGTTCGACGACGACTTCCCGCCGCTCGTCGGGCCCGAGGGACTGAAGGAGACGGTGTGGATGTTCCGCACGCTCGCGGACTGCGGCTGGAAGGGCATCATCGAGTTCGACTGCCACATGCTCCGCTGCGACGGCGCCACGACGAAGGAGGGGGCCATCGACCGCATGCGCCGCTTCATCCGCCAGAGCTCCGAGGCCGTGGACGTGTGCGTGGAGCTCGCCTCGCGCATCAAGCCTGCGAAGAAGGGCCTCACGCAGGGCGAGGCGGACCTCGCCGCCATCCGCCAGATGTGCAAAGTGTGAGTTCCAACCTAAGTTCTGCGTTGGGAATTTTAACACAGAGACACAGAGGCGCAGAGGGTTACAGAAGAATGAATGTAAAGCGGGTCCTGTTGATTGTCGCGGCGTTCGTATCGGTGGGTGCGGCCCGTGCGGCCGACCCCGCGGCGAACGCGAAGAAAGTGCTGGTGTTCAGCCGCATCGAGGGCTTCAACCACAAGGCGTCCGTCGCCGCGTGCAAGGAGAAGATGGCGGAGGAGGCGAAGAAGGGCGCATTCGCCGTCGATTTCTCCGACGACTACGCCGCGCTCGAGATCAGCAACCTCGTCAAGTACGCCGCGCTCGTCCTGAACAACACGACGCACCTGAAGACGAAGGACCATCCGTCCGTCGCCCCCTCGATCTGCTCCTACGTGCGCTGGGGCGGCGGCCTCTGCGTGATCCACGCGGGCGCAGACAACTTCTACGACGCGCCGGACTGCGCCCACCTCGTGGGCGGGCGGTTCGACGGCCACCCGTGGGGATCGGGCGGCACGTGGGCGTTCAAGGTGGAGGACCGCGACAGCCCGATCACCGCGCCGTTCAAGGGCTTCTCCGACGGCAAGTTCAAACGCGGGGAGGAGATTTACCAGCAGGCCTCGCCGTTCTACGACCGTTCGCAACTGCACGTCCTCATCTCGCTCGACCTCTCCGACCCCGCCACCGCCGGCGTGAAGGGGATGAAGCGCGCGGACAGGGACTTCGCCGTCTCGTGGATCCGCCACTACGGCCGCGGGCGCGTGTTCTACACCTCGTTCGCACACGACCGCCGCGCGTGGGACGCGGACGATACCCGCGCGCACATCTTCGCGGGCCTCGCCTACGCGATGGGGACGCTCAAGGCGGACGACACGGTGCCCGGCGCGGTCGCGCAGGAGCGCGACCCTCCCGTTGCCGAACTTGCGGCGGACATTCTCGACCGGCCCTTCACCGGCTCTGACTGGCGCCGGCGCCAGGAACGCGAGTTCCTGCTCGGCGCGGCGCTGGCGCGCCAGACGGAACAGGACGGCGCGAAGGCCGTCGCCGCGACCGCGCGGAGGATTTTCGCGCGCAAGGACCTTTCGGACACGCTCCGTGCAGTCGCCGCGCGCATCGTTCTCATGGACGATCCGTCGGCGTTTCTCGCGGTGGTGTCCGACCCCGCGAAGCAGGTTCGCCAAGCCGCCTTCGGTCGCGGGCTCGCGATTCCCTCCGGCGAGCTCCGAAAGGCGCTGGCGGACGCCTCGCCCGAACGTGCATGCGCGGTCCTCGCGCGGCTCGCGCAGGACGGCGCGAAGGACTGCGTGAAGGATGTGGTCGCGCGCGTCGTCGACCCGAAAGAGGATGTCGCGGTCGCCGCGTGCGTCGCGCTGGGCGTTTTGGGGAGCGTTGCCGACGTGGATGCGCTGAACGAAGCGCGCAAGCGTGGCGGAGACGTGGGCAAGGCCGCGGAAGAGGCGCTGGCGAGCCTTCCGGGCGCGGGCGAGAAGCTGTTCGAACTCGCGGCGAAGGACAAGGCGTTGCTGTCCGTGGCCGCGAAGCGCGCGGAGCTGAAGCTCCTGCCGCGCTGGAAGCCGTTCATCGCGTCGCCTGACGCGGCGACGCGCAAGGCGGCATGGAAGGCGTTCGGGGCGATGGCGTCCTGCGCGACGGATGCGGATGTCCGGGCCTGGTTCCTTGCCGTACAGGACGCCGAGGCGAACGTGGCCGGGAACGTGTTCTGGACGAGCGTCGTCAAGCCGCGCGATGCAAAAGAACGCGAGGCTGTCATCCTTGACGCCTGGCGCAATGGCTCGCCTGCCGCACGCAGGAAGGCACAGGAGTTCCTTTCGCGGGACAAGGGCCTCGATGCGCTTGACGTGTGGGAGAAAATGGCGACAGACGCGGCGTTCGGCGCGGCCGCCAAGAAGGTGTATTGCGAAATCGCGCGCGAGGCGTTGGCAGGGGGCGCGGCGGAGAAGGTGCCCGCGAAGAGCGCGTGGAAATGCACGGCGTCGCGTTCTAACGGCGGCGACAAGCCGGAAAGGGCGTGTGACGGGAAACCGGAGACCCGTTGGAGCACCGGTTTCCACTCGAAGGGGGTCTGGTTCTCGCTCGACCTCGGGCGCCGCGTGTTCATCGACACGCTGACGCTCGACACCACGAAGTCCCCGCACGACACGCCGGCTGGGTGCGACGTGTTCGTCTCCTTAGACGGGACGGCCTGGAACGGCCCCGTGGCGACCTGCGACGACAAGACGGAGAAGACGACGCAGATCCGCCTTGGCTGCGCGGCTCGCCACGTGAAGATCGTCCAGACGGGCGAGCGACCCAGGAACTACTGGTCCATCCACGAAATCGACGTGAAGGCGGGCGTGGACAAGGAACGTGTCGAAAAGATCAGGAAGACGGCGGCCGCGTTCGGCTTGAAGGAGGCGAAGTGATGAAACGTGGCGATTTGGGTGTTGGCGTTTCGCGCCGGGGATTCCTGGCGGCGGGCGCGGGGTTCGGCCTGCTCAACGTCGTGCCGGCGTCCGTGCTGGGCGCGGACGCGCCGTCGAACCAGGTGACGATGGCGCTCATCGGCGCGGGCAACATGGGCATGGGCAACATGCGCGCGTTCCTGGCGATGCCCGACGTGCGCGTCCTCGCCGTGTGCGACGTGAACCGCGCGAAGCGCGAGAACGGAAAGGCGGAGGTGGACAACCGCTACGGCAACAGGGACTGCTCCACGTACCGCGACTTCCGCGACGTGTGCATGCGCGACGACGTCGACGCCGTGATCGTGGCGACGCCCGACCACTGGCACGCCGTGATCGGCGTCTACGCGGCGAATTGCGGCAAGGACATCTACGGCGAGAAGCCGTTCTCGCACGACCTGCGCGAGGGGCGCGCGCTCGTGCGCGCGGTGGAGCGCAACGGGCGCGTGTGGCAGACGGGCAGCTGGCAGCGGTCGCGCGGCGAGATGCAGCGCGCCGTGGAGCTCGTGAGGAACGGGCGCATCGGTAAGATCGCGCGCGTGGAGGTGGGGCTTCCGAGCGGCGGGCGCGGCCCGGCCGCCACGCCGGGCGCGCCGGTGCCGGACGGCCTCGACTGGGACATGTGGGTGGGGCCTGCGCCGGAGCGCCCGTTCGAGGGCGTGTACGACTGGCACTGGCGCTGGGTCTCCGACTGGGGCGGCGGGCAGCTCATGGACTGGGTGGGCCACCACGGCGACATCGCGCAGTGGGGGTTGGGGACGGACCTTTCCGGGCCGGTGTCCTTCGAGGGCTCCGCGCCCGACGACCGCGAGGGGATCTACGACACGCCGAAGAGCTACAAGATCGAATGCGAATACGCGAACGGCGTGAAGATGACCGTCGCGAACGACGGCAACGGCGTGAAGATGGGCACGAAGTGGATCGGTGAGAACGGCGAGTGGGTGTGGGTGAACCGCGGCCAGTTCGACGCCTCAACGCGCGCGCTGCGCGGGAGCCGGATCGAGGCGGGCGAAATCCGCCTGAAGAGCCCGGGGCACCAGCGTGAGTTCATCGACTGCGTGAAGAGCCGCGCCGCTACGCTCACGCCCGCGGAGATCGCGCACCGCTCGGCGAGCATCGGGCACCTCTGCCGCGCGGCGATCGCCACGGGGCGGAAGATCGCCTGGGACCCCGCCACGGAGCGTATCGTCGGCGACGTCGCGGCGGACCGTCTGCTGGAGCGTCCGCTTCGCGCCCCGTGGAAACTCGTGTAGGCAGTTCGCCCTCGGCAGGTTTTTGCCCGTCTCCTCATGTGTCCGCGTCCCACGAAACGCCAAGGATTCCAAAAGTAGAATAAGGCTCAATCGCTGACCGCGGCCTTGTCGCCGCAGGATTCGGGGCGTTCCGGCGCATCGGCCGGGACGCCCCGG
>ONRL01000089.1 GCA_900320225.1 uncultured Lentisphaerota bacterium | reverse complement strand
GTGCATGAAAAACGAGCGCGTGGGCCTGTACGATTCCGTCTCGCAGACGATCTTCTACTCCTTCACGGGCACGGACCTCGTCTACGACGCGAACGAGGAGGTGCCGGACGAATTCGTGGACTACGTGGAGGCCCACGGCAACACCTACGTGGACACGGAGGTGATCGGCCGTTCGGGGACGAAGGCCGAGGCGGACATGGAATGGCTGGCGCTGGGCGGCGACTACGCAATCCTTGATGCACGCGGAAACGATGGAACGTCCGCAAACAACACGCGCATCCTGATGATCCACAGCCATCAGTCGAACATGAGCCTGGGATATGGTACATGGATCGCTAATGGCAGTGCTCCCAAGTACGCCACAGGCACACGCTATAAGATCACGAGCGATCTGCGTGCGGGGAGCCAGAAGCTCGTCGTGAACGGCGAGACGGTCTATTCCGGAACGTCTGCCGCCTCATACGATACGGGGTACAACCTGTATCTCTTCGCGAACAATCTGGCAGGTGCGGTGAACAACCGTAGCAGCGCGCGGCTCTACGGCCTTAAGATCTGGCAGGACGGCGTGCTCATGCGCGACTTCCGCCCCTGCCGCAAGCATGGCATCCCGGCGCTCTACGACGACGTGGAAAAGCGCATCTTCTATGCCGAGCAGGTACGGCTTTCGTTCCCGAACGACTACATGGCGGACGGGAGGCCGGACTACTTCACGGAGTATCTTCAGGCGAACGGCACGACGGCTCTCGACACGGGCGTGCGCGGGCGTGCCGACACGCGGGCTGTGAGCGAATTCGAATGGACGCAGATGCGGGATCGGGAAACCGAGACGAACGGGTATCTGGAAGATGTGCTTTCACGACACGAACGGACGTACCTCGGCGCGGTAGGCGGCGCGAACCGGTTCTATATGCTGCACGAGGCCAAAAAGCTAGCCTGGATTGGGTACGGCAGCTTGGTAAGCTATCCCGAACGGGCCGTGACGAACTACGTGGAGACCGTCACGACGAACCTTGACGAGACGGTTACGACCAACTTGGAGGAGGTGGTGTCGACGGAATCGATTGAGATGGAGGCCGGGCACCGGTATTTGCTCGACGTCTCTTATGCTGCCGGTTCGCAGACGATCGACTTGGATGGTGAGCGGATTCTGGACAAGACCACCGCGGAGAACGTCGACGCCGGATGCAACATCTATCTTTTTGCCGTGAACAACGGCGCAAAGCCCGTGTACGAAGCGCCGGCGCGTTGCTACAACCTGAAGATGTGGCAGGACGGGACGCTCGTACGCGACTTCAAGCCGTGCGTCAAGGACGGAAAGGGGATGCTGTGGGATGAGGTCTCGCAGACGCTCTTCCGCCCAGTCCCCGACATTCCGGCGACGCTTGCCAGCGTCGGGCCGATTACCGGCATAGGTGACGCGAAGCCGGTTTCGTATCTGGAGTGGAGTACGTGGAGACGGACGGCACGCAGTACATCGACACGGAGATCATCGGCCGCGACGGCACGGCGGCCGAGTTCGAGATGGCGTGGCTGGTGTCGGACGGCGACGAGTCGTTCCTGGGTTCGCGGACAAGCGGCAGCACCGACAGCCGGTTCTTCTTCTGGCAGAAGAACAACGGGCGGTTCTACTACGGCTACAATGGGGTCAGGTATCCTGACAAAGACAATCCGTCGGCTACGGTTGCCAACAACAGCCCCAACCGAATCGCGATCGAGGCTGGGCGGATGTACCATGCCTACGCCTCGTTCGCGGCCGGGGCGCAGAGGATCACGGTGGACGGTAACCTCATCGCGAACTTCACCGAATCAAATGCCGTCGCCGCGGAGCACCCCCTGTACCTCTTCGCCGCCAACTTCGGGGGAACGCCGCTGTACTTCGGCAGGTGCCGGTTCCGTTGGCTGAAGATCTGGCAGGACGGCGAGCTCGTCCGCAATTTCCGTCCCGTCTTGCTCGACAGCGGCTTTTCCGCGCTGTGGGATTCGGTGGGCGAACGGGTGTTTTGGCCGAACGCGCCGTTCAGCGCGGTCGGTCCCGTCACCCGTAAGTTCAACAGCAACACGGTGATCATTGTGCGGTAGTTATGGAGAGCCGCCATCTTGGCGGCGTACGATGGAAGGAACAAGATAATGCAGATCAGCAGGCGGCATTTTATCGGCGGGGTGATGGCGGCGTGCCTGGCGGCGGGGGCGGTGACGCCTGACGCGTACGTCGACTGGGTGGGCAACGCAGCCGACGCGAACTGTTACGTGTACCAGTACGTCGATACGGGCGTGAACGCCCAAAGCGGCACGAAGGCCGAGTTCGACATCGAGTTCCCCGTCGTCCACGAAGACAAATCGGTTCTCGATTCGCGGATCAACGGCACCAATTCGGGACGGTTCTACCTGCTGCACCTGTACAACAGGCACTTCGGCCTCGGATACGGTAAGTATCTGGAAATCACGACACACACCGTCCAGCCCGACACGCGCTACCACGTGGTCTCGGTGCTGGAGACCGGGCATCAGTCGATGGTCGTCACGAACCTCGTCACTGGCGAGGAGGTGGTCAACTACACGTCCACGCTCGCCGACACGTACAACTTCAACACCAACCTCACGCTCTTCTCATGCTTCTACAACGGCTCATACCAGTACACGTGCAAGGCGCGCCTTCACGGCCTGAAGATCTGGCAGAAGGGCGAGGGAGACGCCGACTACAACGACGCGAACCTCCTACGCGACTACCGTCCGTGCATGTACTACGGCGAGTACAGGTTCCACGAGAAGGTGTCCGACACGTTTGTTAGGGGCAGGGCAAAGGAAAGCGGCTCGAGTTCGAATATCCTCCGGTTGCGCGGGCCGGAATCGTCCCCCATCTGCGAGGACGGTCCGCCCGACTATCTCCTTGATTATGTCGCCGGCAGCGGACAGGGCGCCATCGACACGGGCGTGCCGGGGCGGACGGGCATTCGGGTTGTCACGGACATGGAGTGGCGGACAGCTTCGGGCGAGAAGTGCTATCTCGGCAGCTACCCAGCCGACCGCGGCTTGGGTCGATTCTACGTGATTCACAAGGCCTTTCCAGCCGGCGGCGTCACGCAGAGCGTCTGGACCGCCTACGGAGACGCCAAACGCGGTTACCCGACAAACGTCTTGACGGGAACTTTTGCGCCCGCCTACCCCTATCGGCGTTACCGCTACGAGGCCGACTACTCGGATCCCGCCAACGTCACGCTGTCGCTGGACGGCGAGTACCTGTCGCTTGTGCCCGACGGCTCCACCACGAACCTGGTCGCGGATTCGGCGGACTATCGCGCCGTCACGACGAACCTCACCGTCTTGGGCTGCAACTGGGGGTCGCAAGGCTTGGCCTGGCAATCCTCCGCGCGCTGCTACACGCTCAAGATGTGGAAGGACGGCACGCTCGTGCGCGATTTCCTGCCGTGCCTGAAGGGCGGCGTGGCGGGTCTGTGGAACCAGGTGGACAACAAAATCTACATGCCGCTCGGCAAGACCGTCGCCGGATCGGTGACGAATGACGTTCCCCTCTGCGTCCACGAACCGGACCGCTATCTCGACTACATCCAGTCGACGGGCACGGAGTACATCAACACGGGCGTGCGCGGGCGGAGCGACACGATGGCCGAGATTGAGATGGAGTGGTGCGAAGTCGGTTCCGACTGGTCGTTCCTCGACGCGCGCGGGAGCATCAACCACGACACCACCCCAAATTCGCGCTTTTTCCTGTGGCACACCTCGAGCAGCAATTTCGCGTACGGATACGCGGACTATGCGCGTCAGTACCACGCATCGGCGACGGCGAATACGCGCTACCACGTGGTGACCGAGCTTGCCAAAGGACGGCAGACGCTCACGGTCAACGACCAGCTGATCGCCAGCGCCTCGGACAACCGCGTTGTCGATGCGGGCTGCAACCTGTACGTGTTCGTGGCGAACATCGGCGACTCCACGCCGTCGTACTTCTCGAAGGCGCGGCTCTACCGCCTGAAGCTCTGGCAGAAGGCGACGGACGAGACTGACTACGTGCTTCTGCGCGATTTCCGTCCGGCCATCGCAAAGGACGGCACGATCGGCCTCTGGGATCTCGTCGGCCAGCGCTTCTACCCGAGCGCGGGCACGCCGTTCGCGCTGAACGGCGCGCAGACGACGGGCCGCGTGAACGCCGGCGCGGTGATCTTGGTGCGGTAGTTATGGAGAGCCGCCATCTTGGCGGCGGAAAACTATGGAGAGCCGCCATCTTGGCGGCGCATGAATGAAAGAACAAAAGGATGCAGATCAACAGACGTCACTTCATCGGGGAAATGGCGGCGGCCGGGACGGTGCCGCTCTTTGGCGTGCCCGCGAGCGGGCGCGTGGCGCGGGTCGGTCTTGTCACGGACACGCACGTCGGCACCACGATGGAGAGTTGCGTGCGCGTGCGCGCGGCGCTGGAGCTGTTCAAGCAGAAGGGCGTGGAGATGGTGGTGAACTGCGGCGACATCGCCGACAAGCACTACCCCGACGGCTACCGGTATTACCGCAAGACCGTCAACGAGGTCTACCCCGATCCGAAATCGCGTCCGATCGAGCGGTTCGTCTACGCCTTCCACGACGTGTGCGACTACCGTCCGGGCAGCGGCTGGAACGTGGCGCGCGACGCCGCGCCGGCGTTCGCGGACGTCCACCGTCTCCTCGAGGCGCCGAACACGCACACCGACTCCCTGGAGTGGAGGGGGCTGGCGTTCCTCAACTTCCCGCAGTCGACGGGCATGAAGGGCTTTCTCTCGTGGGACGACTACGAGGCGGCCGTGCGCCGCGCGTGCGAGACGCATCCCGGCAAGCCCGTGTTCGTGTTCGACCACCTGCCGCCGGCGGGCACCACCTTCCACAGCCGCCAGTGGGGCAGCGACGCCTGCCGCCGCGTGCTGAACAAGTACCCGCAGGTGGTGTCCATCTCCGGACACGTCCACGGCTCGCTCGCGAGCGAGCGCCAGATCTGGCAGGGCGAGTTCACGGCGGTGAACGTGGGGTGTCTCCAGACGTGGGGCGGGTTCGCGCCCGGCTCCACGCCGCCGCCGCAGGCGAAGCAGAACTTCGGCGCGCTCGTGATGGACATCTATTCGGATCGTCTCGTGTTCTACCGCTGCGACGTGCGCGACGGCTCGGAGTTCGGCGCGCCGTGGGTGGTGCCGCTGCCGTTCGCCGCGCAGTCCGCGCCGTTCGTGCCGGCGCGTGCCGCCGCGCGCGTGAAACGCCTGCCCGCATTCGGGGCGGACGCGGCGGTCGCCGTGACGCCGGTCGCCGGCGGCTATGCCGTGGAGTTTCCCGAGGCGACGGCCCCCGACCCGTTCATGTACCGCATCCGCTGCGAGCGGAAGAACGCCGCTGGCGCGTGGGAGGCTTTCTCGGAAGACGACATCTTCAGCGAGTTCTGGAAGGCGAAGGCCGACCGCACGGGCAAGACGCGCCACGTGCTTGCGAGCGGCTTCTTCACGCCGGGCGAGACATATCGCGTCTCGGTGGCGCCGCTCGACTACTTCTACCGCGCCTCGCGCGCGATCGCGTCCACGTTCACGGCCGCGCACGCCGCCGAGACGGTGTGGACGCTCGATGATCCGATGCACGCGCTGCGCTTCACCGAGTACGGGAATCCGGTGAACCTCACCACGGGCGGCAGGTTCGCGCCGCCTTCGGGACAGGGTACGCTGTGGCTCCCGGAGAACGCCTTCGCGAAGCTGCCGGGCGGCGTGCGCTATCAACTCGTGCTCGACCTCGACGCAAGCCAGCCGGACGGCGAATGGTGCGCCTGGCGCGTGTCGCTCTGCGCGAACGGCGGCGCGAAGCTCGGCGACGTGCAGACCGTCCCCGGCGCGCCGGGGACGCTGCGGTACGTGTTCGCGTTCACGCCGCCCAAGGACGGCGCGTTTCCCGCTTCCTGCAAGCTGGTCTTCAACTACGTGAGCCCCGGCTCCAGCTTCCGCGTGGCGGGACTCCGCCTTCTCCGCGGCTGAAACGCAAGGAAAAAAAGGAGACGGGCGATTTCGTAGAATGAAGCCGGACGAGTTCAAGTGCCGGATGTGCGGGGCGTGCTGCCGCATCAAGGACGGGATCGTGCGCGTCTCGGACGCGGAGATCGCGCGCATCGCGGCGTTTCTTGGAATGGACGAGGCCGAGTTCATCGCGCACGAGACCGAAGTCGCGCCAGACCGCAAGAGCCTGATTCTCAAGAGCCGTCCTGACGGCTCGTGCGCCTATCTGGCGGAGGAAAACCTCTGCCGCATCAATCCCGTGAAACCCGAGAAATGCCGGACGTTCCCCTTTGAGTGGACCAATCCCGATTCATCGTCCGTCTGCCCTGTTTTGACGGAACGCGGCTTGATTTGATAAAATGCTCGCCGTCGGAAAGGTTGTCAACTACATGAAATCAGGAGTAGGCATGATGAAAGTCCTCAGAATGATCATGGGTCGCCGCTGGCTCGTGTCCGTTTTCGTGATTGCAGGCCTCGCACGCGGCGTGTTCGGCGCGGCGGGGGAATGGGACGTGAACCTCGCGGACTTCCCGCGCCTCGCGGGCGAGACGGACGATTCGCCGCGTTTCATGCGCGCCGTCGCGGCCGCGCCGGACGGCGTGCTGCGCATCCCCAAGGGCGAGTACGACATCGCCGCGATGATTTCGATCACCAACCGCTGTTCACTCTCGATGCACCCCGCCGCGCACCTCGTGGCGCGCGCGGAGATGAAGTACGTGATCTTCTGGGACGGCGCCGCTGACTACCACGCGCTTTCCGTCTACAAGCCCGACGGATCCGTCTACGACAACCTCAACGTCTTCATTCGCGGCGGCGACATCGACGGCAACGGCCTCGCCAGCTGCCTCGCCATTGCCAACTCGCACCACTTCACGCTCGCCGACATCTCGCTCCACAACGGCCGCGTCACCGGGCTGTGCGTCACGCGCGAGACGGGCGGCCACCTCTACGAGCTCATCGCGAACAACGTGTACTGCAAATGCACGAAAAGCGGCCTCGCGGGGAATGTCGGCATCGAGTGCCAGGTGAGCGACTGCCATTTCACCGACTGCATCGTGGTGGACTACACGAAGGGCGTCCGCACCACGGGCGGCTCCAACCGCTTCACGCGCTGCCACATCTGGGGCGGCACGGTGCCGCCGAAGGGGATGGGGTTCAAGGAGTGGTCGGACGTCTACGCGCGGCGCAAGCGGATGGAGGGCGCGCGCAAGTGGACGGCCGAGGAGGAGCGCGCGCATCTCGCGCGGGGCGTGCCCGAGATGCTCCCCGGCTCGACGGCGTTCGAGGTGATCGGCCACGCCTGCGTGTTCGACGGGTGCTACGCGGACACGGCGGAGATCGGCTTCGACGTGCGCAACTCGGCCACTATCATCAACAGCGGGTTCTACAACAACCCGCGCATGAGCCTGCGCAAGTCGACGGCCATCGTCCACCGCCGCGGCAAACTCCACGTTGCGTTCTGCGATTTCAACGGCGGAGCCAAGTGCGAGAAGCTCTACGAGGGCAGCGGCAAGAACGTGGAATGGTTCTGCAACCGGGTCTCCGGCGGCGCCGGTATGGAGGAGGACGCGACTCGCCTTTTCAGGTGATTCCCTGCCGACTGTCCATTCGCACAAAACCAAAAGTTTTTAGTATACTTTACGCCATGGAAGAGTTCAGATCCAAACTCGACGGACGTAGGCTGACGTCCGTTCTTGTCGTCGCCGTCGGTTTGTGGTGCGGCGTTTCGCTGGCCGAAGCCCCCGCGCTGCAGACCGCGACGTGCCCCGCATCCCTCGACTGGGAATCTGCGGCGGAGATCGGGCGCGGGATGAAGTACATCCACCTGACGCTCACTGAACCGCGCTTGATGGAGAACTATCTCGTGCGGATCGATCTCCACACGCCCGGCCTGCGCGTGACGAGCTCCGGACGCGCGTCCAACTGGGGCGAACCGATGCCGGACTACACGAACAGCGTGATCCTGATCGACGTGAAGCGCCAGCGCACGCGCGAGTTCCTGTACGAGCACCGGACCCACGGCACCAACATGGTGCTCGCGCTCAACACGTCGCCCTGGGGACCGTGGTGCCCGCCGTTTACCCATGCGTACGGACGCTTCGCCAGCCTGACCGTCTCCGACGGACGGCGCGTCTCCCGCAGCGAGAGACGCAACGGCATGCTCGTCATCTACACGAACAACGTCGCCGTGATCACGAACGATCTTGAAGACGCGCGCATTCCGTCCGTCGCCATCGCGCATCCCGGACACGGCGCGGGCATCATCATGAAGGGCGGCCAGCCCCTTGCGCCGGGCAACCCGAAGTCAAAGGCCTGGCGCGGGCTCGCGCCCCGCACGGCGTTCGGCATCTCCGCCGACGGCCGCTGGCTCTACGGCGTCGTGGTGGACGGACGCCAGCCCGGCTATTCGCTGGGAGCGGACATGTACGACCTCGTGCGGATTCTGAAGGCGGCTGGTGCCATGGACGCCATCAACATGGACGGCGGCGGTTCGGCCACGCTCGTGTGGTGGGATGAGCAGAAGAAGTCGCCGGTGGTGCCCAACCACCACCATTTCTGGAGTTACCGCCCCGTGGCGATGAGCCTCGGTTTCTACTTTAACGAATGATGAGGTACGTGCCGCCGCGCGCGACGCTGGCGTAGACGACGCCGTCGCGCACGTTCGCCGTGCCCGCATAGCCGCTCGGCACGGCCGCGCCGTTGAGCGTGACGCGCCATTTCGCGCCCGTGAGCGCGTTCACGGTCACCACCGGCACGCGTATGCCGTTGAGGTCGTCGAGGTCGCCCGTGTAGGGCACGTCGAGCGTCACCACGCCGTCGGCGGGCAGCGTCGCCGCCGTCAGCGTGAGCGGACGCGTCTGGCCCGGCGCGGCCGTGAAGCCGCCGCCCGCCTCGATCGTGGCGCGCGCCACCGTGCCCGTGCCGCCCAGGTACGCCCCCGCCTGCACGAAGATGTTCGTGGAGTTGAACGTGGCCGCGTCCACGAGCAGCGTGCCGCCGTTCACGCGCGTCGCCTCGGCGTAGTACTTGCCGGGAATGGAGCCGTTGTTCAGCCGCAGCGTGCCGGGGCCGGTCTTCAGCAGGCCCGTGCGGAAGTTCGTCTTGGAGTAGAGCTTGTTGGTCACCGTTTCGGTTGTCCTCCCGTTCCAGCGGTCGGGGAACTTCAGCACCACGCCGATCGTCACGTCTGGGTTCGCATCGCCGGTGATGTCCTCCACGCAGAACTCGGTCTTGCCGTGCTGCTCGGTGTAGTTGCCGTTCGGCACCTGGTAGGAATCGGACTGCCAGCCGAGCGAGAAGTAGCAGACGCCGTCGACGTCCTGGAGGTCGTAGGGACGTGTGCCGTCGAAATGGACGCGCTGCGCGAAGATGTACGTGCCCCACGGATGGGCGGCGGCGATGTCGCCGCCTTGGCCGGTGTTGGCGCCGCTGTAGTTGAACGTCGCATCGTAGAGATCGAGAGCCGGAAACGCAGTGCACGAGGTTGCCGTCGTGCGGATCGTGCCGTTGGTGACGGCGAACAGCGACCGGTTGACGGTGTTCGCCTGCCCGAAGGTGTCATTCGACGTGATCCAGAGCGTGCCGCCGTTGATGACGAGCGCCACGCGGTTGGGGTCGCGCAGGTCGCCGAGGTACGTGTTGGTGGGGCACTCGAAGTTGGCCTCGGAGCTGCCCATGCCGCCGCCCATCTTCAACGTGCCCTCGACCACCTCGATGCGGCCCGTGGTGGTGCTGAGCTTGCTGTTGAGCTGGAGGATGCCCGGGCCCGTCTTGCGCATGTTGAGCGGCAGGCCCTTGAGGTTGTTGTTGTATCCATTGACGAGGCGCTTGCCGTCTGCATCGGTGTATTTGTACCACGGCGGCGCGTCCTGCAGTCGCGCGTTGATCGTCACGTCGGTTACTTCATCGGCCGTTCCCTTCCCGGAGATTTCCGCCACGTAGCAGTCTGAGGGTTTCCCATCGAACGTGCCGAAGAAGAGGCGCGCATGGTTTCCGTTGCTGTCGGCGCCGTTCGCAAGGGTATAGACGTTCGTGCCGAGGAACTCGACGCCGCCGTTGAAACCGAGCGTCGGCCAGACGACGGGCACGTGGTTGGTCTCCGTACCGTCCGCGCTCACGGCGTAATAGGGGGTCTGGACGGCGTAGCCCGCATACGTCAGCTTCGCGTTCTCCAGAATCAGCTTGCCGAGACCGTTGACAAAGCCAGTGGACTGCGCGAGCGTGCCGCCGTTCACGCGCAGCGTGATGACGTTGGTGGAGTAGAACTGCCCCTGCAGGTCGCTCGCGGCGAGCTGGAGCGTCGCGCCGGGGTGGACGGTGAAGGTGTGCGGCACGCCGCTGAGGCCAAAAGCGGAGGAATGGTTCGCGCTAAACGAAGCGCTACCGGACGTCATCCTCAGCGTTCCATTTTCAACGTCGACGTCGCCGACGTAGTCGGAGTGCTGGAACCCGACCTGCCAGTCGCGTCCACCCAGATCCAGCGTCCCCGCGCCTGTCTTGCGGAAACCGGACGGGTATCCCGGATCGGCGCCGTTCGCCGTCGCGCGGAAGATCGGCATTCGGATAAACGCATCGACGTCGGCGTTGCCGGTGATGTCGGGCACGTCGATCGTCGCCTGCGCGAACTTGCCGAGGAGCAGTCCGACATTCTGCTGATTGGCTACCGAGAGGTCGGCGTCTGCGATAAACGTCATGGGGCTGGTGCCGGAGAAGTAGAGGTTCTCGGCGGTGATCGAACCCCAGTGCGTCCCCGTGACGAGGCCGAAGTGGAAGTTCACGACCGAGTCGTGCAGGTACAGGTCGCCGACATTGAACGGAAAGTCGGGCGGCAGGTCGAGCGTCGCGTTGTAGAGCTTGAGCACGGCTTGGGGCCGCGTCGAGCTGCGCCCGCTGCCGACGAACGGATTCTTGCCCGTCACGCGGAGCGTGGCGTTCGAGACGGTCACCGTGCGCGCCACGCGCGGGTTGCCGAGCGCGCCGGACGTGATGTTGGGCGAATCCTTCTCCCCGGCCAGGACGGTCGTGCCGCCCGCGAGTAGCACGTCGCCCGTGAAGGAGTGGTTCACGCCGGAGATCGTGAGCGTGCCCTCGCCGCTCTTGACGAAGGTGCCCGTGCCCGCGATGCCGCCCTCGCCCGCGAGCGTGTAGCCCTGCGTGTGGAAGAAGGTGACCGAGGCGGGCGTCACCGCCGTGCCGTTGGGAATCGTGACGGCGAAGGACGCGGCGGAGTCGTTGAAGGTCGCGTCGCTTCCGTCCGTCCACGCCTGGCCGGGCGTGCCGTCCACCGTCCAGTTGGCGTCCGTGCCGTTCCAGTTGCCGCTGGCCGAGCCTTTCCAGAACGTGCCCGACGTGGAGTTGAGGAGGTCGAGCGGGTCGGAGCCGGCGAGCAGCGTCTCGTCCGCGGCCGGCGCGCACGGCACGCAATCGCCGCCGACCTGGAAGTCGGTGTTTTCCGCAGCCGACCAGAAAATCGTGCCGGAGACCGTGTCGTACAGGCCCGCGCGTCCGTTGCTTTCGCACGGCAGGTAGTTGCGGGCAAGCGCGTTGTCGTTGGAGATCACGCCGCCGTAGATCAGGCCGCCCTCGGCGAAAAGGTGTACCTGGGGCGTGCCGCCGGCGAACGTGCGCCGGGCGAAGAGCGTGATCGCGCCGGCGGCCGTCTTCGTGCGGGGCGAGTTGGCGTGGGACAGCGTCGTCACGGCGTGCGTGATGTGGTTCGAGATGAACTGGATGCCGGTCGCCGCGTCGAGCGACATCGTCAGGCGCGTGGGGGAGGCGGCCCATTTGGTCGCAGACCAGTCGCCGGCGCCGTCACGGCAGGCGCTGGCCCAGGCGTTGCCGCCGTTGATGTAGGTGTCGAAGGAAAAAATCGACGTGCCATCGTCCGAGGCGACGCCGAAGATGCGCTGTTGCGTCGTCGTCGCCGAGTCAAGCTTGAAGTCGAGCGAGACGAAGGTGGTCGGCCCCGGGACGATGCCCGTGTCGACGTACTGCGTCTTCGTGGTGGTCTGGCGGATCGCCTCGATCAGCGTATCGAAGGGATAGGTCGACTCGACAAGGAACACGCGGCAGACCGTGTTGCCCGCGCCTGTCAGCTTCGGCAGGAGCGTGAAGGTGGCGGAGGTCGCGTCCGCCGCCACGCGGCCGACGCGCTGGTACGCCGCCCAGCCCGCGAGCGTCGCGCCCCGGTCTTGCACGTCGTACGCCACGTAGAGCGCGTGGTCGTCGCCGGACTCGCCGGCCTCGAACGTGACGCTGACCGTCGTCTCC
>ONRL01000266.1 GCA_900320225.1 uncultured Lentisphaerota bacterium | reverse complement strand
ATATAACCACCTTGCAGACGCCCATCAACAACATTCCCAGCTGCGTCAAACAGCACAGTCGCGCCATCAAGATAATCCTTCAACTTCACCTCCATTGACAAATGCTGGTCAGTCTATGGTGCCCCATGAACGCCTAACCCCATGGACGCGCCATTACTGGGCCAATGCTACTGTGTCAACGGGAGCTCCTCCACCGTCTTCGATCCCCACGCCGTCGCCTTCAAGCGTGCGCACCCGCTGACCTTTCAGCGCCGCCAATCCGCCAGACATCCGAAAGAACCTATTTGCGCTCCACAATAAATGCACGCCCTTTGTCCGTCAAGCGATACTTCTGAAACCTGGAATGCTTTACTTCTGGCCTCGTCTGTTCAATAAGGCCAGCTCTTAGCGTAGGACGGATATATCCCTCCCGGAGATAGTTACGATCACGAATGTGCAATGCCTTAAGCAGTTCAGACGTTCCAAGTTCTGTGTCTTTGAGCACCTGTAGAAGCCTTTTCTGCTTCTCGTCAACTGGTGGGGTGACTGGTGGGGTGACTGGTGGGGTATCATGGTAGGCCGAGGAGGCTTTTGCCCCGTTTTTCGGCACGCCGTACGACGAATCGTCAACTGCGGCGACGAGTTGCGCGTCTGTGAATCCGTAGAGCAGGTTTGGTAACGTCACGCGGAAATAGTCGCTCTCGGACTCCAAGACGGGCATTCGCTTGCCGAGATTGACGGACAGCTTCTCATAGTCCTCGTAGAGCTTCTTGAATCCACTCCCTTTGCGCTCCATGAGGTCAAGTCGCTCGAACATGTCCGCGAGGCACTTGTTGCGCGGCCGCGACGGAATGCGGCGCAGTCGCTACGCTCCTTCGGGCAACCTGACGCCTTCGGCGCAGGCGAATATGCACGACGGCATACTCAAACAACGCACCTGACACGCCGTAGCGCACGCGCTAAGGCGGCTCAAGTCGCTTGCTCGCCTCTATCGTGCCTGTCCGCCGTCTTGTCCCCCGTAGCGCGCAGCGCGAAGGAGGAAGCTTGGCGTAGGCGGATCGTCACTCTGCGGCATCGCCATAGCCTCTATTGCACCATTTCTACTCCACCAATGGGATCACTCTATCATACCTTGCGGCTGCCGATTTTGCGAGTCTTTGCGCTTTTCTTTCCCGCACTTTTTACCACACCTTTTCCCACACTTGCCTGAAGTCCCTCGTTTTCTTTTCTGAGGAAGCCCGTAAGTGTTTCCTTAGACGGGAGCTGGAGCATGTACTTTGAAAGGAATAGCCGTTCGTCAATGAACGGTGCGATGTATTCGGCGATTTCCTTGCCGACCTCCGTACACATCAGAATTCCAATCGGGGGATTGTCACCCTCAGTCATAACCCGCTTGCGGTAGTATTCCATGTACACGCCCAGCTGCACGGCGTCTGCACGGTTGAACTTCTTCGGCTTCAGCTCAATGAGTACGTGGCACTTCAGAATACGGTGGTAGAACACGAGGTCGATCCGCTCGTAGGCGTCATCGATCAGAATCTTCTTCTGACGCGCCTCGAAGCAGAACCCCGCCCCCATTTCAAGGATAAACTCCTTTAGATTATCGCAGATCCCCTGTTCCAGATCATCCTCTTCCCAACCCTCCGGCAGTTTTGCGCCAAGGAACTCCAGCACATTGTTCGTCTTGATGAAATCGTCTGCATTGAGCCTGTCTGCTTTGCCCTGCACCATCGCAGCGTACTTGTGCGGATCCCTGCTCCAGCCGCAGCGCTGGTAGTACTGGCTCTCGATCTGCCGCTTCAATTCCGTGACGCTCCATGTTCCCCGTATCGCCTCGAACGCATAGAACGTGCGCATAAGGTCAAGGGGCAAAGACAGCAGGTTTGACATGTGTGTATAAGACAAACACGAAAACAATGCGTATGGCGATATTGAGACATCCTCGCCTTTATCATCAAATTCCAGCAGATTCCTAGATTGGGTAATCGGCGAATATCCAATTTGACAAACTTTAGGTTCTTGATTACAGGAGATTGTTTCGCCCATAACGGACAATTGGATATTCGTCGAATATCCTTTCCCGAATCTCTCAATCAAATAATCACGAATCGGCATTGCCAACTTAGGGAAAATTCGGTAGAACTCCCGATATTTCTTGAGAGTATGTACCGAATAGTCCTTCACGCCAAGGCGTTCAGACAGTCTTTTCAGTAGCCCGTCGCCGTACGCCGCACGCGCCTTGCCGCCCTGCTCGAATTCGACAATGTAGTAGCCCGTGAGCAAGGCCCGTGTGGTCACGCTACGATTGATGATCCCAAGCGCATCTTGTCGAAGCGCCTGATTTGATTGGCCGTCTGGATTTTCCCCACCAGACTCTCAAACTCTTTTTCGACTTTCTTCATGTCAGTTCCTCCACATCAGATTATACCACACTCATCCTCGCGCCAGCAGGGCGGGCGCCAGATCATTGTCGGTACATTCCCGGACGACGACGACGGTTCTCCTCTTCGGCCAGTTTGTTAAACTCTTCCTCTTTTTCCGGCGGGACAACTTCGTAACCCCCTTCACCAAAAGCCTCGGCCGACCATATAGCCGGTTTCTTCAGTGTCTCAACCTTTTTGCCCGCTTTTGTTTTTCTTGTTGCCATCTTCTCTCCTTACGCTTACCTTGAAATTATACCACACTCATCCTCGCGCCGGTAGGGCGGACGCCCCGCGACCGCCGCAACCTTCCGCAAAACCAACGCACCCGCCGGTCCTTTCTTCGCGGATGCGTTCGGCTTCGCTTGATCGCCTCTATCGTGTTGCCTCTCTGCGGCATCGCCATAGCCTCTACTCCACCACTCCTACTCCACCAATGGGGTCAGACCCTCTGGGCTCCACTACTCCACCACTCCTACTCCACCAATGGGGTCAGACCCTCTGGGCTCCACTTCATGCCACTAGCATCCCTCGCATGCAGCACCTTGTGGAGACAGACCCTTCATGCCGTTCCCTTTCTTTGGGCATGGACGCGGCTCCGTTTGGCCGCTAAAAATGAAAGCGGAGACATCCAGAAGCACGACGCGCCTAGTACCGCCGATCATCGCGTTCAACGCGATCGTCTTTCCGTCGCGCGACCAGGCCGGATGCGGGTCGCAGCGCAGTTCGCCGTTCCGGTGAGCCTCGTCGGTGACCGTGCAGACTCGCGCAATCTCGGTCTCCTCGAGCGTCTGGAGATCTATGAGGCGGATCGGAACCGTGCCGTCGGGATAGGCCACCCGCTCCCCAAGGTAGGCGTCCGTCACCAGATAGTGTCCGTCCGGACTCACGCTGGGATGGCCGGAACCGGGACGATCCCCGCAGAAGAGTTTCGGCGGATTCCCGAAGACGTCAAACGCCTTGATGCGCAGGCGACGGTCGTCGCCCATCAGGTTCATCGTGACCCGGCGCGAGTCGGGATGGAAATTCAGGTGGTGTCCGCCGCGCGCCCACTCCCTCCAGGGCAGCGCGAGGTGCGGTTCGCTTCCGTCCCGCCGGCAGCTGAACACCATTCGCCGCCAGCGCGACTTCCCCGTCCCCGGCTGCGCGTCGTTGAGTGCCTGCACGACGACGAACAGGAGCCATTCGCCGTCCGGGCTCCACTTCACCTGGAATCCGTAGCTTCCGGCGCCGTCAAGCTCGCGCCGCGCCTCCGCCGCCATCGTCTCGCGGCAGAACGCGGCGATGGACTTCAGCAGACGCCGCTCGCCAGTCTCGAGGTCGATGACAAACAGGCCGTCGTCCTCCGGCTCGGGTCCGTTCGTCGGCATGACGGACTCCGGCACGGCCGCGCCGTAGCCGTAGAAGTTCATGCGGCGCACGGTCAGGAGATTGTAGCCAGCCGCCTGCCGCCCGTCCGGCGAAATGCAGAACGCGCCGCCGGGATACGTGCGCCGCGCACCCGTGGCGGGGTCAAGCCGCACAAGGAACGGCTTCCACTCGCCGGGGCGCATGTCGTTGAAGTAGAGTTCCGAATCGTCCCGTCCCCACATGACGCATGCGCCGATCTGATGTTCCCATGCACACGTCTTGGCGACCGTGCGTTCCTTCCGCGTCTCGAGATCGACAAGCACGACCTCTGCCGCGTCGCCGGGCTGCGCCCGCCGGTCCTCGTACGGGATGCGAAGAAGCGCAACGATGCGTCCGCTCGGCGAGATTGGACTCTTGTCGAAGAAATGGTGCATCGTGCGTCCCTCGCCGGGCGTCACGATGCGAGCCGGGACGCGAGCCTCGAATGCAAAGGCGGCGAACGTCAGAATCGCCGCGCATGCTGTAGCTTTTACTTTCATCGATCGATCACACTCCTTGACCTTCTTTGCGTAGAGTTTGAAGTGGGATGCCGTCAAGGGGGTAGAGAGGGAGAGGGTCTGACCCCATTGGTGGAGTAAGAGTGGTGGAGTAGTGTCATGCAAGTGCCTTTCTGCCCTTCGGCGTGAGTTTGTAGGCCTGACGCGGGGAGTGGAGACTCGCCACATCCACCGGTTCTATGAGGCCGACATCCTTCAGCGGCGTGATGTACCGAGCCGTAAAATAGTTAGAGCTGGCGATCCCAAGCGTCTCCCTGACCTCTGCCGGGCGCTTGGGGCCATCGGAAAGAATCACGAGTATGTCATGTGCAACCCTGCGACTGCCACGATCCAGGAGTCGTGGCACCCTATTGGGCAAGGCGTCGTCCGCCGCCTCCCAACGCCGCATCCTGATGGACTCAAGCCGATCGGCAGAGACAGACAGCCTGTTTCCGCCGTGGCTGCCAGAAGCCGCCATTGCCTCCGGATCGTCCTCCAGTTCCTTGAGCGCCAAGCCGATAGAAATCACATGAAGTTCCTTCGCGCGATGCCAGTCGACGGGCGCAAAGGTGTAGATGAACCTGTAGCCCTCCTGGCACCGCACGTCTCCGGCACAGGCCGCGGCAAAACCGCACCACCTGTACTGGTCCGGCCACTTTGCCAGTCCCGCCTTGACGGGGTTCCTGTCAATGTACCCCGCCACCTTCATCAGCTCCGCTTTCTCGTCGGGCATCACCATCCGGGCGCGGAATCGTGATTCCCACATGGTGCCTGCGTGCCGACGTCGGGCGTTGAACGACTGGCTGCTCGACTGCTTGAGCGTCTTCATGAACTCGCTCGCGTTCCACATCCGCCTCGTGAACCGCGCCAGAAAGGCCCTGCGCCGTTCGGTGTCGCCACTGCGGGCAAGTGCCGCCCACGTCCTTTCGAAATCCGCAAGCCTCTCCCCGAAGTAGAGCGTCCTCACCCTCGCCAGCACCTCTTCCTCGGCCAGCTCCCGCGGCGGCGGGACATATGCGAGGATGTGGAAGTGGTTGCACATGACGCAGTACGCCAGCACCTCGACGCACGAGAAATACGCAACGCGCCACATCCGTGCGACAAAACCGGTACGTTCCTCCTCGCCGAAGTAGAATGCGCGGTTCGCGATCCGGCTGATCAGGTGATAGCACCTGTCGGGTACGAAGTTTCTAGGCTGCCTCATGCCGAACAGTATACCACAAACTCACCTACTCCACCACTTCTACTCCACCAATGGGGTCAGACCCTCCCGACACCACTCCCGACACCACTGCCAGCAGTCTCTCTGTGGCATGGCCATAACTACGCCACCACTCCTACTCTACCAATGGGGACCTTGTTGATTCCCGTCGAAGATAGTCCCGTTGCGGATCCCTCTCTATTGAAACAGCGACATAAGACGAGCTGCATTGTCGTGAAATATGTTACGCAAATCCGATTCAGGAAGATGTGTGGCACGTGACTTCTCGATTTCCACGCTTGGCTCGTGAAACGGGGAGTCTATTCCGAACAGGACGCGGTCGTGTCCCACAGTGTCGTAGGCTTCGCGGATTTTCACGCTCATCGACGTTCCCGACGTTTCCAGATAGATGTTCGGGTATCTTCTGGCGACCTTCAGCGCGGCATCGACGTAAACCCCATGTGCGTGCCCCATGTGGAGAAGCACAATTGGAACAGACGGATGCCGCTCGGCGAGCCAGCCGATTTGCCAGGGCAGCGAATACGGCGGATGCCCGCTGTGGACAAATACCGGTATGCCCAATTCCCCCGCCAGTTCGACTACTGGATCGACAAACGTGTCGTCAGCGCAATATGCATCGAAGAGTGGATGGAGTTTGATTGCGCGGAAGCTCTCCTTCTCGACGAAACGGCGGATGTCGGCAAGCACGGTCGAAGACTTCGGGTTGACCCACGCAACGGGAACGATGAGGTCTGGTTCCCTCTGGAATGCGCTGACGACCGCCTCGTTGCCAGATGGTCCTTCACCGGTTAGCAGGGTCTTTTCAATGTCAAACTCGGACATCTGATCTTTGAGCCGGTCAACGTCAAAGTCAAACCTCGCCCATGAGCCGAAGTTCCCGATGTGAGAATGCGCGTCGATGATTTTCATTTGTCGTTTCCTTTTAGAGTAGGTGTTCATTACTCGACCTCCTCTGTTGGAAGTTTATCGAGTGCAAACGCCTTGAAGAACATGGTACGGCCTGACATCTCTGGCAGCCAAAGATCTATTGTGACATTGCTCTCTGGTTGCAAAGTTGTTACGGTGATATTGGTTGCCCCCGTCTGCTGGTCACGTGGAATGTCCGAAAAAGATGAAACAGAACGCAATTCAGACAGATGTTCTTTAGCGACCACCTTAATCGTGTTGTTGTAATCATTGCTCAATGACTGCGCGTCCCCGACGACTAGCGTCGCATTGTAGGACAGTATGAATCCACCCGCTCCGTCTGGCGAGATTCCCGATGCAGCAATAGATGAGAACGTTGTTGACGGCATGCCCCCGCCGGGACGGATGCGCAAGACAAGGTGGAGCGTATCTTCTTGCCCGATACCATAATCGGCAAGCGTTCGCCCATCCTCAAGTTGCGTTCCGGCGAACATAAGCCGCTGCTGGTCAGGCGGTATTCCCTCTTTCTCCTGAATCTTCTGCTTGATGTTCTCGATGGTATCATTCGACTC
The DNA here is from genome assembly GCA_900320225.1 of uncultured Lentisphaerota bacterium. Lineage (GTDB taxonomy): Bacteria > Verrucomicrobiota > Kiritimatiellia > RFP12 > UBA1067 > RUG572. Next base: position 1,218 of record ONRL01000266.1, on the reverse strand, counting down.
AACCTCCAATGTGACGCCCTTTCCAGTCAGCGTCCTGACAAAAATCTGAAATGCCATCGCCTCCGTCCCCACGCAGACGGCGGCAAGCATCACCAACACCCTCACAAGACACATCGGGGATGCATATCCACAGAAAAATGCTTTTGCTCCTAAATCTTTCATCGCGTTGTCCAACCCAGCCTATTCCTTACTGTGGATCCACACCTACTGTGTCAACGGGGTCCCTGATGATCCCGCTCTCTTATGTTTTCCTTTTGCGCATAAGAGGTTTAAGAAAGTTTTTGCGGAAATTCTTTGAGCCTCCAAAGAACTGATATTCCGAAGGCGAAAGTGCTCCCGTTTCTTCAAGTTTGAGGCGCGTCAACTCCAGAGTGCAGGCCAGATCGGCCACCTGAAACAGTTTGTACTTTTCAGGTGAAACGTCTTTGACGAACTGCGTTCGCGAAGCATATATGGCAAACGCCTCCTTCAACAGAGCGGCAAGTTCATGTTGCCCGTTGTCATAGTAAACCTTGATCGCGTCGTATGCGTTGAAGTCGTCCATTTGGCGAACAAGAAAGCCGACAATCTGCTGTAACAGCGGATCATGCAGCGCCTGACGGCTTCCGATGAGGTTCTTGTCGATCTTGAAGCACTCATATTCAACTTCGCATGTCCGCAGGAACACCATCATTCGGTCGAATATCCCACGCCGTTCCTGTCGGCTCAAATTCGCATATTCCTTCTCCCTGCGGATCAACGGCCCTGCATGGACACAATGGTTTCGAGGCAGCCCGATAGCTTCAAGGTTCTGTTCGAGGACTTCAATCTGCCTTGAGATGTCCTTTTCCTGATCGTGAAACACCATGCAGACAAGGTAGTAGCGTGAAGAAGATCGGTCGGGATCGAAGCTCCCCGATTCGTCAACGAATACGCTTATCTCTTTAGTCTTGCCCATTGATTCCTTTTAATAAGTACAATGGCGAGGATCGCTCCTCGCCATTGGCAGGAAACATTCCCGCTTGCCGGTGACTCGGGCTTTTCGCCCTTGCCGCCGAATAGTGTACCAGAACTTGACATGAGCCGCAAGAGGGGAAAATTTGCGAAATCAAGGTCGCTCCAGGTAAACCCCTCAAGGAGATATAACCACCTTGCAGACGCCCATCAACAACATTCCCAGCTGCGTCAAACAGCACAGTCGCGCCATCAAGATAATCCTTCAACTTCACCTCCATTGAC